>CAJPFO010000104.1 GCA_905339255.1 Myxococcaceae bacterium | reverse complement strand
CGATCACGCCCGCCTGCGGAAACGTTTCGCCGCTCGGTGCGATCGCGATCGGGATCGGTGTCGCCGCGATCTGCTACGCGGCGGTGACCTTCGTGAAGCCCGCCCTCGGCTACGACGATTCTCTCGATGCCTTCGGCGTCCACGGGGTCGGCGGGGCGTGGGGTGCACTCGCGTCCGGAATCTTCGCCGTGACGCTCGGCTCCGGCGTCGAGAGCAACGCCGCGCAGATCGGCGTCCAGCTCAAGGGGATCGTCTTCACGGCGATCTTCGCGCCGCTCATGACGTTCGTGATCCTCTCGGTCCTCAAGATCGGCTTCGGATCGCTGCGTGTCGACGCCGAGGACGAGGCCGAAGGGCTCGACCTCTCGCAGCACAGCGAGAGCGCCTACGTCTTCGGCGCATCGGCCGGAGGCTACGAGCCCTCGGCCCTCGGGCACGGCGGGTCGCCGCTCGGGGCCCGACGGGCGGAGGAGGCGATCTGAAACCCGATCCCGCCGTCTCGCCCGGATGGGCAGGACCGAGCGCGGACGTGATAGCGTAGCGCCGCGTCGTCCGCGGGCCCGAGCCCGCGGACGACGCGAACGACAAGGGGAAGCGACATGAAGAAGATCGAAGCGATCATCAAGCCCTTCAAGCTCGACGAGGTCAAGGAGGCCCTGAACCAGATCGGCGTCCAGGGCATGACGGTCACCGAGGTGAAGGGTTTCGGGCGCCAGAAGGGCCACACCGAGCTCTACCGCGGGGCCGAGTACGTGGTCGACTTCCTCCCCAAGATCAAGCTCGAGGTCGCGGTCAGTGACGAGATGGCGGACAAGGTCGTGCAAGCGATCTGTCAGGCCGCCAACACCGGCAGGATCGGCGACGGCAAGATCTTCGTCCTCCCGATGGAGGAGGTCGTCCGGATCCGGACGGGCGAGCGCGGCGCAGACGCCGTCTAGGACGCCCGCGAGGGCTCTCGAATCCCCAGAAGAAGAGGAATGGAACCGCAATGAACGTCAAGGAAGTTCTCGAGTTCGCGAAGAAGAACAAGTGCGTGATGTTCGACCTCAAGTTCACGGACTGGCCGGGCGTCTGGCAGCACATTTCCCATCCGATCTGGATGCTCGACGAGGCCGCCTTCGAGGACGGTTTCGGCTTCGATGGCTCGTCGATCCGCGGCTGGCAGGCGATCCACGACAGCGACATGCTGATGCTGCCCGATCCCGCGACGGCGATGATCGACCCCTTCATGCAGCATCCGACGCTCTCGCTCGTCTGTGACGTGGTCGATCCGATCACGCGCGAGCACTACTCGCGAGACCCCCGCTGGATCGCGAAGAAGGCCGTCAACTATCTCCAGAGTTCGGGGATCGGCGACACGATCTACTTCGGCCCCGAGGCCGAGTTCTTCGTGTTCGACACCGCCCGCTTCGAGACGGCAGAGAACCGGGGCTTCTACTACCTCGATTCGAGCGAGGGCCGCTGGAACATCGGCCGCGAGTTCGACGGAGCGGCTCCCAACAGCGGCTACAAGCCCCGCTACAAGGAGGGCTACTTCCCCGTCGCGCCGATGGACACGCTCCAGGACATCCGGACCGAGATGTGCCTCGAGATGGAGAAGGCGGGGATCAAGGTCGAGACGCAGCACCACGAGGTCGCGACGGGCGGCCAGTGCGAGATCGACATGCTCTTCAGTCCGCTCGTCGAGATGGGCGACAAGCTCATGCTCTACAAGTACATCGTGAAGAACGTGGCGCGTCGCTACGGGAAGACCGCGACCTTCATGCCGAAGCCGCTCTTCAAGGACAACGGCTCGGGCATGCACTCGCACCAGTCGATCTGGAAGGGCGGCAAGCCGCTCTTCGCGGGCTCGGGCTACGCCGGAATGTCGGATCTCGCGCTCTACTACATCGGCGGCATCCTGAAGCATGCGAAGGCGCTCGCGGCGCTCACGAACCCCACGGTCAACTCGTACAAGCGTCTCGTGCCCGGGTACGAGGCTCCGGTGAACCTCGCCTACTCGAGCCGGAACCGCTCGGCGGCGATCCGGATCCCGATGTACTCGATGAGCCCGAAGGCGAAGCGGATCGAGGTGCGCTTCCCGGATCCCGCGTGCAACCCGTACCTGGCGTTCGCTGCGATGGCGATGGCCGGGATCGACGGGATCGAGAACAAGATCCATCCGGGAGAGCCGCTCGACAAGAACATCTACGCCCTCTCGGCCGAGGAGCGCGTCGGCGTCCCCTCGATGCCGGGAAGCCTCGAGGACGCGCTCTCGCATCTCGAAGCCGACAAGGACTTCTTGCTGAAGGGCGACGTGTTCACCGAGGACGCGATCGAATCGTGGATCGCGTACAAGAGGGAGGCCGAGGTCGACGCCGTCCGGCTGCGCCCGCATCCGCACGAGTTCGAGCTCTACTTCGACTGCTGATCGGCGTCGCGAGCCCATGCCAGGCGGGCGGCGGTCGGGGAGACCCGGCCGCCGCCTTTCGCATTTCGGGCGAACGTCGTTCGCGTCGATCGAGGGAGCGGACCGGACGGCTACGGAAGCCCGAGCACCTCGCGCATCTCGTAGAGGCCCGCGGGCCGCCCCACGAGCCAGGCCGCCGCGCGGACCGCGCCGCGGGCGAAGTGGTCGCGGGTCGCGGCGCGGTGCCCGAGCTCGAGGCGCTCGCCGGCTCCGAGGAAGAGCACCTGGTGCTCGCCCGGGTTGTCGCCTCCGCGGAGCGCCTGCACCCCGATCGATCCCGGTCGTCGCGCGCCCGTCTCGCCTTCGCGGGCGTAGACGCCGCACTCGGCGAGCGTCGTTCCGCGCGCCTCGGCGATCGCCTCGGCCAGGCGAAACGCGGTTCCGCTCGGAGCGTCTCGCTTCGCCGCGTGATGGAGCTCGACGATCTCGGCGTCGAAGCCCGGGCCGAGCAGGCGAGCGGCCTCGCCGGCGAGATGCACGAGGACGGTCACCGCGACCGAGAAGTTCGCCGCGACGACGAGCGCGATCCGCTCGGACGCCGCTCGCAACTCGCGTCGCTCCGTGTCGGAAAAGCCCGTCGTCCCGACCACGCAGGCAACGCCGCGCGCGGCGGCCTCGCGAACCATCGCGAGCGTCGACGACGGCACCGAGAAGTCGATCACGACGTCGCTCTCACGCAAGAAACTCGCGAGATCGTCGCCGGCGGCGACGCCGCCCTCGAGCTTCGTTCCGATGCCCGGATGCCCCGGAGCCTCGATCGCGGCCGCGAAACGGAGCGACGGCTCCTCGGCGAGCGCGGAGCGGACGCGATCGCCCATCTTTCCGAGGGCGCCCACGACGCCGACACGATACGGTGTCTTCGTCACAGGAGGCCGAGGTCCTTCAGAACGACCGCGAGCCGCTCGCGATTCGGAGCCGAGAGACCCGTGAGCGGAAGGCGCATCTCGTCGCGGCAGAGCCCGAGCATCGCGAGCGCGGCCTTCACGGGGATCGGGTTCGTTTCGACGAAGAGCGCGTCGAAGAGCGGGAGCAGGCGATGATGCACGTCGCGGGCACGGCCGGCGTCGCCTGCGCGGAAGGCGCGAACGAGGCTCACCATCTCGGAAGGAGCGACGTTCGAGGTGGTGGAGATCACCCCCTGTCCGCCGATCGAAAGCAGCGGCAGCGTGAGCGAATCGTCTCCGGAGAGCACCGTGAATGACTCGGGCACCGAGGCGATCACGTGTGCCATCTGGTCGAGGTTTCCGCTCGACTCCTTCACGCCCACCACCTGCTCGATCTCGGCGAGCCTCGCGATCGTCGCCGGGAGCACGTTCGAAGAAGTTCGTCCCGGGATGTTGTAGACCACGAGCGGGAAGGCCGTCTCGCGAGCGATCGCCGCATAGTGCGCGACGATCCCTTCCTGCGTCGGCTTGTTGTAATAGGGTGAGATGAGGAGCGCGCCGTCGGCGCCCGCCTCCTTGGCGTGCCGCGTGAGCTCGATCGCCTCTCGCGTGCTGTTCGATCCGGTTCCGGCGAGGACGGGCACGCGGCCTCGTGCCGCCGCGACGACCACCTCGACCACGCGCCGGTGCTCGGCGTGCGAGAGGGTCGCCGCCTCTCCCGTCGATCCGCACGGGACGAGACCGTCGATCCCGGCGCCGATCTGCCTCTCGACGAGGGCCTCGAGCGCGCGTTCGTCGACCGAATCGTCCCGGAACGGGGTCACGAGCGCGGTGAAGACTCCCTGGAACACGTTACCCCTCCTCTACGGCGAAGAGGCCCGTGAAGACCTCGGCGGCGGGACCGGTCATGAAGACGTGTCCCTCTCGCGACGCCCATTCGATCTCGAGGTCGCCCCCGGGAAGCGAGATCGTGACGGCCGGGTCGGCGACGTCACGAAGGATCGACACCACCGCGACGGCACACGCGCCGCTGCCGCAGGCGAGCGTCTCCCCCGTGCCGCGCTCCCAGGTCCGCTGGCGAAGATGCCGGCGCGAGACGACCTCGACGAACTCGACGTTCACGCGGTTCGGGAACGCCGGATGCTGCTCGAGCTTCGGACCGAGCGACGCGACCGGAGCCGCGTCGACGTCATCGACGTAGAGCACACAATGCGGATTCCCCATCGAGACGCTGCTCGCGACGACGCGCGTTCCTGCGACGTCGATCGGGACGTCGAGGACGGGTCCCTCGCCCTCTGCGAGGCGGGTCGGGATCTTGGCGGGCGCGAGGACGGGCCTTCCCATGTCGACCGTCACGCGATCTTCGCCCGCCCAGCGCGGCCGGACGATGCCGGAGAGGGTCTCGACGGCGATCGCCTCGCGGTCGGTGAGGCCGTGGTCGCGCACGTACTTGAAGAAGGCGCGGATGCCGTTCGCGCACATCTCGACCTGCGAGCCGTCGGCGTTCCAGATCTCCATCCGGAAGTCGGCCTCGGACGACGGCCGGACGACCAGGATCTGATCGCATCCGATCCCGAGATGGCGGTCGGCGAGGCGCTTCGCGACCCGCTCGAGCGCAGGCAGGGGGCCCCGGATGCCGTCGAGGACGACGAAGTCGTTGCCGGCACCGTGCATCTTCGTGAACGGGATCGTGACGCGGCTCATCCGGTGATCTCGCGCGGGATCGACTCGCCTCGGACGAGGTCTTCGAGGGTCTCCCGCTCCCTCACGACGGCGAAGCGGTCGCCTTCGACGAGGACCTCTGCGGCTCGCCTTCTCGCATTGTAGTTCGACGACATGGCGAAACCGTACGCTCCCGCCGAGCGGACCGCGAGCAGTGCCCCCGGCGCGAGCGGAGCGAGCGCGCGATCTCTCGCGAGAAAGTCGCTCGACTCGCAGACCGGGCCGACGACGTCGACCTGCCGCGGCGCGCCGGTCGCGCTTCCCACGGGCTCGATCCGCATCTCGGAGTCGTAGAGCGCCGGGCGGATCAGGTCGTTCATCGCGGCATCGACGACCACGAAGCGCTTCGCCTCGTTGTCCTTCTCGTAGAGGACGCGAGCGAGCAGCACCCCGGCATTCGCGGTGATCCAGCGGCCGGGTTCGACGACGAGCTCGGCGTCGAGGTCGCCGACCGCGGCGAGCACGGCTCGGGCGTACGCCTCGGGGGAGGGCGGGGTCTCGTTCGTGTATTGCACGCCGAGACCTCCTCCGACGTCGATGAGCTCGATCGCATGACCGGCCCCACGAAGCTCGGAAACGAGCGCGCGAACTCTCGCGAGCGCGTCGGAAAAGGGCTCGACGCGAGTGAGCTGCGAGCCGATGTGGCAGTCGACGCCGACGACGCGGACGTTCTGGAGCGTCTTCGCCTCGGCATAGGCGTCGACCGCCTCGTCGATCGGAATGCCGAACTTGCTGGTCCGGAGCCCGGTCGAGATGTAGGGGTGCGTCTCGGGATCGACGTCCGGATTCACGCGGAACGCGATCGGAGCGCGCCGGCTCCGCGCTCCCGCGCGCGCGTCGATGCGCCGGAGCTCGGCGCGCGATTCGACGTTGAAGGCGCGGATTCCGGCGTCGAGCGCGGCGTCGATCTCGGCGTCGGTCTTGCCGACTCCCGAGTAGACGATCCGACTCGGATCGGCACCGGCGCGGAGCGCACGGAAGAGTTCTCCCCCGCTCGTGACGTCCGCGCCCGCACCGAGCGCGACGAGCGTACGGACGACCGCGAGATTCATGTTCGCCTTGAGCGCGTAGCAGATCGTTGCGCGTCCCGAGAACGCCGCGTCGAGCGCGCGGTAGCGTTCGCGGAGCGCGCCCGCGCTGTAGACGTAGGTGGGGGTTCCGACCTCCGCGGCGATTTGCTCGAGCGCGACGCGCTCGGCGTGGAGCACGCCGCCCCGGCGCGGGAAGGCGTCGAACTCGGCAGCGCCGGCGCTCACGGGCTCGATTCCTCCTGCGGCTCCTCGGGGGGCGCTTCGGGCGCGGGCAGCGGCTCGCTCGTCGGGTTGAGGATACTCGTGCCCTGCGGTCCCAGTCCTCCCGGATCGGCGCTGGTCGTCGAATCCGGCCGGCGCGGAGGCCCGTAGCGGCCGCAGCCCGCGAGGCCGAGCGCGGTGGCGACGAGCAGCACTCCTGCGAGGGACCTTCGGCTCATGGCGTCTCCTTCGCGGCTTCGAGCGCCGACTGCTCGCGATCGAGCCGCACCCTTGCATCGGCGAGCGCCGCCTGGACCCGCTCCTTCGCGGGGCCGCCCGGAAGATTCCGCCGCTCGATCGCGCTTTCGAGGTCGACGAGCGCGGCCGCGGCGTCCGGGAACGCCGTGTGGAAGGCGCGCAGGTCCTCGCGGGAGAGCGTGCGGAGATCGAGGTCCTTTGCGACGCAGTGGCCGACCACGCGGCCGACGGCCTCGTGCGCCTCGCGGAAGGGGACTCCCTCGCGGACGAGCGCCTCGGCGAGATCGGTCGCGAGGAGCATCGGATCCGATGCCGCGGCGCGCATGCGATCGTCCCGCACGCGGAGCGTCGCCACCGCTCCGGCCATCACCTCGAGGCAATCGCGAAGCGTCGCGGCGGCATCGAAGACCGGCTCCTTGTCCTCCTGCATGTCGCGGTTGTAGCTGAGCGGAAGCCCCTTCATGACGGAAAGGAGTGCGACGAGATCGCCGATCACCCGGCCGCTCTTGCCGCGGACGAGCTCGGGAACGTCGGGGTTCTTCTTCTGCGGCATCAAGCTCGATCCGGTCGAGAAGGCGTCGGCGAGCTCGATGAAGCCGAACTCGCTCGTCGACCAGAGCACGAGCTCCTCGCCGAGGCGAGAGAGCGTCACCATGCAGATCGCCGCCGCCGCGAGGAACTCGAGCGCGAGGTCGCGCGACGCCACGCTGTCCATGCTGTTGCGCGTGGGAGCCGAGAAGCCGAGCTCGCGAGCGGTGCGCTCGCGGTCGAGGCGGAGCGTGGTCCCGGCGAGCGCGCCGGCGCCGAGCGGTGAGCGATCGAGACGCGCCCGGAGGTCGGCGAAGCGCCCCCCGTCGCGCTCGAGCATCTCGACGAACGCGAGCGAGTGGTGCGCGAGGCGGACGGGCTGCGCGCGCTGGAGATGCGTGTAACCGGGAAGAAGCGTGTCGACGTGCTCGTCTGCCCGCGCCACGAGCACCCGGCGCAACTCGAGCGTGCCGCGCTGCGCGGCCGCGGAGACCTCGCGCAGGTAGAGCGCGAGGTCGGTCGCGACCTGATCGTTGCGGCTACGCCCGGTGTGGAGCCGGCCGGCGATCTTGCCCACGTGGTGGCCGAGCCGCGACTCGACGTTCATGTGGATGTCCTCGAGCGCCGCATCGAACGGGAAGCTCCCGTTCTCGATCTCCCGCGCCACGGCTTCGAGGCCCGCGACGAGCGCCCCGACCTCCCCCTCGGGAATGATCCCCTGCGCTCCCAACATCCGGGCGTGCGCGATCGATCCCCGCACGTCGAAGCGCGCCAGCGCCCGATCGAAGTCGATCGAGGCCGAGAAGCGTTCGACGGTGGGGTCGGTGGCCTGCTCGAAGCGGCCGCCCCAGGGCTTTCCCTTGGCCATGGCGCAAATCTCGGAGAACGCCCCGGGCGCCGCAAGGGACGCGGCCTCGCCCGCGCGTGGTCCCGCCCGGAGCCGTCTGCGACACTTCGCCAGGGGGAATCCGTGGCAAGGCAATCGAGCAGAAGGGAGCCCCCGCGGCGCGGAGCCCGCCCGGGCGCGGGCCGGGGCCGGGCGCGATCGCGTGGTCGGGCCGGACGCGGGAGGCTGCGCCGGGCAGCGGGCTGGCTCGTCTTCTTGGTGGGGATCGCAGCCGGATTCGCCGCGGGCGGCTGGCTCGTAAAGATCGACCGGGTCGTGACGGCGCGCTTCGACGGCCAGCGCTTCCGGATCCCCTCGCGGGTGCTCTCGGCCCCGACGCTTCTCTACCCCGGCCTCGACGTCGCGCAGGCCGACCTGCGCGCAGCGCTCGGCAGACTCGGCTACCGCGAGGTCGGATCCGCCGAAGGGATCCTGCCCGGACAGGTCCACTGGACGGCCGAGCACGTCGTGGTGGCGCTCCGGGGTTTCGAGCATCCGTCGCGCGCCGAGCCGGCGCGAACGATCGAGCTGGCTCTCGAAGCGGGCGAGATCGCCTCGGTTCGCGAGCTTCCTTCAGGTCGCGAAGCCGCCGTTGCGCTTCTCGAGCCGGAGTCGGTCGGTGCCTATTACGGGCCCGATCGCGAGCAGCGCGAGCTGGTTCGCCTCGGCGAAGTGCCACGACATCTCGTCGACGCGATCATCGCCGTCGAGGATCAGCGCTTCGATAGCCATCCAGGGATCGATCCGATCCGGATCCTCGGCGCGTTCTGGGCGAACCTGCGATCGGGCTCGATCACGCAGGGCGGCAGCACGCTCACCCAGCAGCTCGTGAAGAACTTCTTCCTGAGCCCCGAGCGGACCTTCGCGCGCAAACTCCAAGAAGCCGCGATGGCCCTCGTGGTCGAGCTCCGGTACGACAAGGACGAGATCCTCGAGTGCTATCTGAACGAGATCTACATGGGCCAGCGCGGAGCGACCGAGGTCCATGGCGTCGGTGAGGCCGCGCGGCTCTACTTCGGGAAGCCCGTTCGGGAGCTCTCGGTCGCCGAGGCCGCGACGCTCGCGGCCGTGATTCCGGGACCGAACCGCCTCTCGCCCTTCGATCGGACCGAGCGGGCGCGGGCGCGACGCGACCTCGTTCTCGGACTCATGCTCGAGCAGGGGCGGATCGATCGCGACACCTACCAAGGAGCGCTCGCCGAACCGCTCGACCCGGTCGCACTGGTGGTCGAGCCCGCGGAGGCGCGCTTTTTCCTCGACGCGCTCCGACGCCAGCTTCCCGAGGACTACGACTTCGACGAGCTCACCTCGGAAGGCCTCCGGATCTACTCGACGCTCGATCCGCGCCTGCAGCGCGTGGCGGCGAAGGCCGTCCGCGAGGGCCTCGCCGACCTCGAGAAGCGCTTCCCGAGACTCGGAAAGGATCCGGAGCATCCGCTCCAGGCCTGCCTCGTGGCGGTCCGGCCCCAGACCGGTCATATCGTGGCGCTCGTCGGATCGCGCGACTACGGGATCTCGCAATTCGATCGCTGCACGCAGGCGCGCCGCCAAGCCGGGAGCACGTTCAAACCCTTCGTGTACGCCGCGGCGCTCGAGCCCGTCGACGGTCGAGCCTCGATCACCCTGGCGAGCAGCCTCGACGACACACCGCTCACGGTGGCGAGCGCGGGCGCGCCGCTCTGGCAGCCCGCCAACTACGACCGCGAGTTCCACGGCAGCGTCCCGGTCCGCGAGGCGCTCGAGCGCTCGCTGAACGTCGCGACGGCGAGGCTCGCGCAGGACGTGGGCATCCGCCGCGTCGCCGACGTGGCGCGCAGGCTCGGAATCGAGAGCCCGCTCCCGGCGGTACCGAGCCTCGCGCTCGGCGCCGCCGACGTGACGCCGCTCGAGCTGGCGCGGGCCTACGCCACCCTCGCGGCAGGGGGAGTGCGCCCGGTCGTTCGCACCTACGAGGATCTCGTCGACGCGGAGGGCCGGACGCTCGCCGGTCGCGAGGCGAGCCCCGAGCGTGTTCTCGACGCCGGAACGGCACGGCTCGCGACCTCGCTTCTCGAAGGAGTGGTCGACCACGGCACCGCGCAAGCCGTTCGCAGCGCCGGCTTTTCCGGACCGATCGCGGGCAAGACGGGCACCACCGACGAGGAGCGCGATGCGTGGTTCGCGGGCTTCACGCCCGACCTCGTCGTCGTGGTCTGGGTGGGCTTCGATCAGCCGCGCAAGACGGGGCTGACCGGAGCGCGCGGCGCGCTTCCGCTCTGGATCCGCTTCCTTCGCGACGCCACGGGCACCGAGGTACCCGGCCACTTCCCCGAGCCGGCGGAAGTGGTCGAGGTGGACGTGGATCCGGTCTCGGGAGCACTCGCGCTCGAAGGTTGTCCCGCACGGCGGACCGAACGCTTCATCCTCGGCACCGAGCCGACGCGAACCTGTCCCGAGGGGGTCGTGGTCGAGCATCGTGCGGAGCGCGACGCCGAACCCGTATCGGGAGAGGTGCCGAAGCGTCCGGAGCCGGCGCGCCCGGAGCGCGGGATCCTCGGCTGGTTCCGGGATCTGTTCTGATGGACCCCGCCCGCGGCGTGGGTTAGGGTGACTCGCCCATGACCCCCAAGCTCCGCGTCTTCGTACTCGCGAGCGTGCTCTCGCTCGTTGCCGACCAGGCTTCGAAGATCTGGGTGGATTCGACGCTCGGCTTCGCCGACCGCGTGGCCGTGATCGACGGCTTCTTCTATCTCACGCATGTCCGCAACCCGGGCGCCGCATTCAGCACCTTCATCGCGATGGAGCCCAGGCTTCGGCTGTTCTTCTTCGTGAGCGTCGCGCTGGTTGCGGTCGCGATCATCTTCTCCTTCTACCGGAAGCTCGCCCCGCGGGACCGGCTCTCAGCGCTCGCGCTCGGGCTCATCCTCGGGGGCGCGCTCGGCAACCTGATCGATCGCTTGACGCGGGGCGAGGTGGTGGACTTCCTCCACTTCCGTTTGTGGACGGGATACAGCTGGCCCGATTTCAACTTCGCCGACAGTTTCATCGTCGTCGGAGTCGGCCTGCTCGTTCTCGATCTGCTCGCCACCGAAGGCGAGAGCCGCGCGGCGGGACGGCCGGGTGGCGCAGGAGATTCACTTTCCTCCGAGCGCGGATCGGCGCCGAACGGCTGACGCAGATCGGTGTATGACGTGGATCTCCGTCGGTGAAGCGGCGAAAATCCTCTCCGGAATCGTTGACATCCCATCGCTTCGTGCGTTAGAAGTGCGAGCGTCGAGCAGGGGATGAGATCCCCGACGCACCTTCGCTCCCCGCGGTGAACGCCTGCTCTGGAACCCCGAGACCTGCCGGCCGGAAGACCGCGCGACCCCGAGGGGCCCCCCATGAAACGACCGAAGGGCGAGTACGCGATCCAGACCGTGACGAACGCGCTCTCGCTTCTCGAGACCTTCGCGACCGAGGAAGAGCTCGGCGTGACCGAGCTCTCGAATCGCCTGGCTCTCCACAAGAACAACGTGTTCCGTCTGCTCGCGACGCTCGAGCAAGCGGGCTACGTGGAGCAATGCTCGCGGACGGATCGCTACCGCCTCGGCGCGCGTTGCCTCGAGCTCGGTCAGTTCTTCGCGCGAAACCAGAGCCTCGTGCGGCTCGCGCGTCCGCTGCTCGAGGAACTGGTCGAGGAAACGGGCGAAGCCTGTCACCTCGGCGTGCTGCGCGAGTTCGAGGTCGTGCACCTCGACGGCGTGGTCTCGGATCGGCTGGTCCAGACGAGCCTGCGGGTGGGCAGGCGTCTTCCCGCGCATTGCACGGCGCTCGGCAAGGTGTTGCTCGGCTGCGCCCCGAAGGGCGTGCAGGAGACCTACGATCGGCAGGTCGTCGCTTCGGGAAGACTCGACGCCCGCACGCCTGCGACGATCACCGATCCTGCGAAGCTTCTCGAGGAGCTTCGCGGGGTGGGAAGCCGAGGCTTCGCGCTCGATGTCGGAGAATGCGAGAGCGGGCTCTCGTGTGCGGCGGCGCCGGTCTTCGATGCGAGCGGCCGCGCGCTCGCAGGCGTCTCGGTCTCGGGTCCCTCGTTCCGGCTCGACGCAGAGCGTCTGCTCGAGCGTGTGGCCCCGCTCGTGATCGACGCTTGCGATCGCCTCTCCCAGGGGCTCGGCCACCCGACCGCCTGAAGCCGCGCTCCGGGTTGCCGACGAGCGCCCAGAAGGCCCATCCGGGCCCGGCCCGAGCTTGCCCGGGGGCAGGGCGTCTCCTACCGTCCTCGCGCCTAACCCCGCGTCCCTCCAACAAAAATGACTCGGAGTCCAAGATGGATTTCGCCCTCAACGACGACCAGCTCGCGCTTCAGGAGACGGCCCGCCGCTTCGCGCAGAACGAGATCGCCCCGGCCGCCGCCGGCTTCGATCAGAGCGGGGAGTTTCCGCGCGACATCATCCGTCGCTCCTGGGAGCTCGGCCTCGCGAGCACCTGCATCCCGCAGGATCACGGCGGCGTCGGGCTCTCCTCGGTCGAGAGCTGCATCATCACCGAGGAACTCGCCTGGGGCTGTTCGGGCATGACGACCTCGATCATGGCGAACGACCTCGGGCTCATGCCGATCGTGATCGCCGGCAGCGAGGCCCAGAAGAAGGAGTGGCTCGCCTGGGCCGCGGCGGAGTTCCGGTTGATCGCCTTCTGCCTCTCGGAACCGAACGCCGGTTCCGACGTCGCGGGGCTCCAGCTCCGCGCCGAGAAGGACGGCGACCATTACGTCCTGAACGGCACCAAGTGCTGGATCACCAACGGCGGCGTTGCCGACCTCTACACCGTCTTCGCCACCCTCGACCCCACCACCCGCCACAACGGGGTCGTCGCCTTCATGTGCCCGAGCGATCTCCCGGGCATCACGAAGGGGAAGAAGGAAGACAAGATGGGCCAGCGGGCGAGCGACACCCGCGTGATCCACTTCGACAACGTGCGGGTGCCGGCGGCGCTGCGACTCGGCCAGGAGGGCGAGGGCTTCAAGATCGCCATGCGGACCCTCGATCGCACCCGCCCGCCGATCGGCGCGCTCGCCACCGGCATCGCGCGGCGGGCGCTCGACGAAAGCCTCGCCTACGCGAAGGAGCGCAAGGCCTTCGGCTTCCCGATCGCCGGCTTCCAGGCCGTGCAGTTCATCCTGGCCGACATGGCGAAGGACATCGAGGCCTCGAGGCTCCTCACGCTGCAGAGCGCCTGGATGGTCGATCGGGGCGGGCGCGCCTCGAAGCACTCGTCGTTCGCCAAGTGCTTCGCCACCGATACCGCCATGCGCGTCACGACCGATGCCGTGCAGGTCTTCGGCGGCAACGGCTACACGAAGGAATACCCCGTCGAGAAGCTCATGCGGGACGCAAAACTCATGCAGATCTACGAGGGAACCAACCAGATCCAGCGGCTCGTGATCGCCCGAGAGCTCATGAAGGGCTGAGCCGGCTCACGCTCGCCGGCCGCCCCCCCGCGGGCGGCGAGCGGGATTCGTGGATGACTCCTCCCGCTACGGCTGATACTCTCGCGCCCCGCGCTCGATTCCGCCGCCCGACGGCACTTCGCGCCTTCGGGGGCAGAGGTTCTCCCGGCGATGATCACCAAGGAACAGGCCCTCGCGTACCACTCCGAAGGACGGAAGGGGAAGATCAAGGTCGTCCCCACCAAGCCCACGGCGACCCAGATCGACCTCTCGCTCGCCTACACCCCCGGGGTGGCAGAGCCCTGCCGGCAGATCGCGGCGAACCCCGACGACGTCTTCAAGTACACGGCCCGCGGAAACCTGGTCGCGGTCGTGACCAACGGCACCGCGGTGCTCGGACTCGGCAACATCGGCCCCGCAGCCGGAAAGCCGGTGATGGAGGGCAAGGGCGTCCTGTTCAAGCGCTTCGCCGACATCGACGTCTTCGACATCGAGCTCGCGACCGAGGATCCGCGGGAGATCATCCGTACCTGCGAGCTCATGGAGCCGACCTTCGGCGGGATCAACCTCGAGGACATCCGCGCTCCCGAGTGCTTCGAGATCGAGGAGCGCCTGATCGAGTCGATGAACATCCCCGTCTTTCACGACGATCAGCACGGCACCGCGATCATCTCGGGGGCGGCGTTCCTGAACGCGCTCGAGCTGACCGGCCGCAAGATCGGCGATGTGAAGGTCGTCTTCTCGGGGGCAGGAGCCGCCGGGATCGCCTGCGCGAAGCTCTACGTCGATCTCGGCGTGCGGCCCGAGAACATGCTGCTGGTCGACTCGAAGGGCGTGATCTTCGAAGGCCGCAAGGAAGGCATGAACTCCTACAAGGCCCAGTTCGCGCGGCGCACCGAGCGGCGCTCGCTCGCCGACGCGCTCGCGGGCGCCGACGCCTTCATCGGCGTCTCGCAGGCGGGCCTCATGACGCAGGACATGGTGAAGTCGATGGCGCCGAACGCGATCATCTTCGCGATGGCGAACCCCGACCCCGAGATCACGCCGGCCGAGGTCGCCGCCGTGCGCTCGGACGTGATCATGGCGACGGGCCGTTCGGACTACCCGAACCAGGTGAACAACTGCCTCGGCTTCCCGTTCCTCTTCCGGGGCGCGCTCGACGTTCGGGCCCGGAAGATCAACGAGCCCATGAAACACGCCGCCGTGCGCGCGCTCGCCGAGCTCGCGAGGCTCGGAGCAAAGGGCATCCCGGACGAGGTGAAGCGCGCCTATCCGGGCGAGAAGTTCGACTTCAGCCCGAACTACATCATCCCGAAGCCCTTCGATCCGCGCGTCTTCCTGCACGTCGTTCCGGCGGTGGCCGAGGCGGCGATCGAATCGGGCGTCGCGCGGGCGAGCGTCGAGATGGCCGCGTACCGCAAGAGTCTCGAGGCGCGGCTGCGCGAGATGCAGCAGGGCTAGGCGGCGTCTCGAGGCCGTGGCGTCGGAACGCGCGGCGCGGATCGACCGGTGCGACGAGGGGAGGCGGTCGTGAGCGGCGCGCCGCGGCCGATCGTCTTCGATACCGACATCGGGAGCGACGTCGACGACGCGGTCGCGCTCGCGCTGCTCCTCGCATGCCCCGAAGTCGTGGATCTGCGAGCCGTCACGACGGTCGCCGCGGACACCGCTGCGCGCGCGAGGATCGCGGCGCGCCACCTCGCTCTCGCCGGCCGCACGGACATCGTCGTCGCGGCCGGCGAGCGCGAGGCGCTGCTTCGAAAGGGGCGCTTTCCGGTCTGGGGACACGAGGGCCGTGGCGTTCCCGAAGGGCCGCTCGCGCCGATTCTCGACGAAGCGGCGCCCGAGACGATCGTGCGCCTTGCGCACGAGACCCCCGGGCTCGAGATCCTCGCAGTCGGTCCGATGACGAACCTGGCGCGCGCGCTCGCGATCGACGCAGCGCTCCCTTCGCGCATCGCGGGCGTGACGGTGATGGGCGGCCACGTCCGCCGCGCGGCGATCGGCGGCCGCGTCTTCCCGCCCGGGATCGATTACAACCTCTGCTCGGACCCCGAGGCCTCGGTCGCGGTACTCGGCGCGGGCTTCCGGACGACCCTCGTGACGGCCGACGTGACGCTCCAGGTCTGGCTGCGTCCCGACGACGTTCGCGCGATCGAGACGACGGGGCCCCTCGGCGCCGCGGTCGCCGAGCAGATCCGCGTCTGGGATCCCGTGCAACGGGCGCTCTTTTCGGGTATGGGGGGCGAGATGGCGCAGGACAATGTCTCGTTCCTGCACGATCCGCTCGCGGCGCTCGCGCTCATCGATCCGGCCCCGATCGGCTTCGAGAAGCTGCGGATCGTTCCAACGATCGTGTCGGGAACGTTCCGCACGATCGAGGCCGACCCCGCGGGCGAGCTCGGGATCGAGATGCGCGTGGCGACTCGCGTCGACGCACGGGCCGCCGAGCGCGAGATCGTGGCGCGACTCAAGCGGCGCTAGGGGCCTGCGGCTCCGAGCTTTCTTCGGCCGCCGGCTTGCGGCGCGCGAAGATCCAGGCCGCTCCGACCCCGAGCAGATAGAGCAGGATGAGCGGCCCGGCGAGAAGCGTCTGGGTCACGATGTCGGGGGTCGGCGTGAGGACCGCCGAGATCACGAACGCGCCGAGCACCGCGTACTTGAAGCCTCGCAGGAGCTGGCGAGCATCGACGACGCCGGCGAGCGCGAGAAAGAACACGGCCACCGGGAGCTCGAACGCCACGCCGAACGCCAGGAACATGTGGACGGTGAACGAGAAGACCTCGCGCATCGTCCACGCGGCCTCGACGTACTGGTTCTCGAAGGCCGCGAAGAACGAGAACATGATCGGGAACACGACCTCGTAGCCGAAGTAGCCGCCCGCGACGAAGAGCGCCGTCGAGAGCAGCACGAAGGGGAGCGCGAGGCGCCTTTCGCTCGGGTACAGGCCCGGCGCGACGAAGCCCCAGATCTCCCAGAAGACGACGGGAAGCGAGACGACGAAGCCGACGAGGAGCGAACACTTCACGTAGGTGAAGAACATCTCGCCCGGTGCGAGCGCCTGGAGGCGACCTCCGTCGGGTGCGAGCGCATCGAGCGCGGGCCGCAGCAGGAGACCGAAGATCTCCTCACGGAAGGTCCACGAGAGACCCGCTCCGATCACGATCGCCACCAGCATGCGGGCGATCCGGGTGCGGAGCTCCGCCAGGTGGGCGGTCAGCGGAAGGCGCGTCTCATCCAACGGAGGTCTGACCGGAATCCGCCGCCGGGGTCGAGGCTTCGCCCGGCTTCGCCGGCGCAGTGGCGACCGGCTGCGTGCCTTCGGGGGCCGCGGGCTTCGCGGGCTCGGCCGCCGGCGCCGCCGCCGGGAGCGCCGCCGGCGCAGGCTCGGGGGCCCTCGGCGCGGGCGGCGGATCGAGGATCTGCGAGCGCAGGTCGGACGAGGCGCGCCGGAACTCGGCCAGACCTCGCCCGAGCGAGCGGGCAAGCTCGGGCAGCTTCGTGGGCCCGAAAATCAGCAGGGCGACCACGAAGATCAGGATCAGCTCGGGCATCCCGATGTTGAACACGAGGGTCCTCGCGCGGGCGGGCGCTACGGAGCCTGGAGGTTAGGGAACCGGGGACTCCCCTGCTATCGCGCAGCCAGGCCTCCCGGGGCGGCTCGGATGGGAGCGCAATCGCGCGGGTGGCGTGGCTCGAAGACCGGCCGGCCGCTCCTGCGCCCCCTCGTTGTGCAGTCGCGACCGGCCGGCTCCGATCCCTGTACGGGCCGTCGCGTCTTGGCAGAGCAAATGCGGTGCCAGCCGCGAAGCGGCGGGCCGCGGCGCCAAGTCCCTGGAGATGCGACGAAAATGCGTACGCCTTCGAGACCCCGCGCGGGCCTCGGTGTTCCGGCCCGAACGCCGATCGGGGCGGAACGCCGAGACCCCCGGATTCGCCTCGGAGATTCCGATCGTTCCGTCCGGAACGATCGGGCTCATTCGCCGATGCCGTGGCGATCCATCGTGAGCTTCATGAGCCGGCGCGTGAGGCCGAGCCGCTCGGCCGCGCGGGTCTGGTTCCCCGCCGCCGCTTCGAGCGCCTCCTCGAGGCACTCGCGCTCGAAGCGCGCGATCGCCTCGGGGAGCGTGAGGCGACCGCCGCGGATCTCCTCCCGCAACCTTTCGAGACGCTCGGCACGGACGACGGCTTCGGGGAGGTCTCCCAGATCGATCGCCTCACCTTCGGCGAGCGCGAGCGCGCGGTCGAGCGCGTTCTCGAGTTCGCGGACGTTCCCGGGCCAGTCGTAGCGTTCGAGCGCCGCGAGCGCCGTGGCCGTGAGCCGGTCGGGGCCCCGCTCGCCGGCGGCCTTGGCGCGGGAAAGGTGCGACTCGGCGAGGAGCCGGATGTCCTCGCGCCGCTCTCGAAGCGGTGGGAGCCCGATCGGCAGCACGTGGATCCGGTAGAAGAGATCCTCGCGGAAGCGTCCCGCCTCGACCTCGCGCTCGAGATCGCGGTGCGTGGCTGCGACCACGCGCACGTCGACCGGGATGGGGCCCGACCCGCCGAGCCGTTCGATGCTCCGCTCCTGCAACGCGCGCAGGAGCTTCGCCTGGACGGTCGTCGAGAGCTCGCCGATCTCATCGAGGAAGAGGGTTCCTCCCGATGCGGCCTCGAAGCGACCGATCTTCTTCTCGCGGGCATCGGTGAACGCACCCCGTTCGTGGCCGAAGAGCTCGCTCTCGATGAGCGTTTCGGGAAGCGCCGCGCAGCTCAAGGCGACGAAGGGCGCCTCGCGGCGCGGCGAGAGCTCGTGGAGCGCGCGCGCCACGAGTTCCTTGCCGGTACCGCTCTCGCCGAGTACGAGGACCGTGGCCTTCGAGGCCGCCGCACGTTCGAGGGTGCGGAAGACCTCCTGCATGCGCGCACTCTGACCGATGAGGCGCCCGAGCCGCGTGCGGCCGTGCACCTCGAAGCGGAGCCGTTCGACCTCCCGCTCGAGTTCCCGACGCACGAGCGCGTGTTCGACCTTGATCCGCAACGCGTCGATCTCGAAGGGCTTCGTCACGTAGTCGAGCGCTCCGAGTCGCATGGCCTCGACGGCGGTCGAGACCGTGCCGAGCGCCGACAGCACGATCACCGGCGGTCTCGCGGGACGCTCGGAAAGCTCGCGAAGAAGATCGAGGCCGCTCCTTCCGGGCATCACGAGATCGAGCAACACGAGATCGGCGGGCCAGCGCACGAGCAGATCGAGCGCCGCGTCGGCGCTCGCCGCGACCGCGACCTCGCAAGTCTCCTTGAAGGCGAAGCGGAGCACGTCCTGCACGCCGGGCTCGTCGTCGACGATCAGGAGACGCCGCACGTTCCCCCCGTTCGAGCGCTGCGCCCCCACTGTAACCTCCCGGAGAGCGAATCCGAAAACGTCGCGAATCCGCTCCGTTTCAGTTTGCAAACACGTTCGCACGAGGGCCCGGCCTGCGGCGCGGGGGCCCGCGAAGGGAAAGCCATGAATAGGGATGGAGAAGGCGTGCTCCGCCGCGAGCTCTCGATCGGTGGCGAGTGGAGAAAGGGATCGGGAGCCGAGCGGCTTCGGGTGGTCGATCCGGCGACGGGCGAGGCCTTTGCCGAGGTCGAGAGTGCGTCGGTCGCCGATGCCCTCGATGCGCTCGAAGCCGCACATGCGGCGCAGCCGCTCTGGGCGCGTCGCGCGCCGCGCGAGCGCAGCGAGATCCTGCGCCGTGCGCACGAGCTCCTGCTCGAGAACGTGGATCGGATCGCGCGACTGATCGTCCGCGAGAACGGGAAGATTCTCGCCGAGGCGAAGGGCGAGGTCGTCTACGCCGCCGAGTTCTTCCGCTGGTTCTCGGAGGAGGCCGTGCGCCTCGACGGGAGCTTTGGCGATTCCCCCGGCGGGGCCTACCGCATGCTCGTCAAGCACGAGCCGATCGGGGTCGCGCTGCTCGTGACGCCGTGGAACCTCCCCGCGGCGATGGCCACGCGCAAGATCGCCCCCGCGCTCGCTGCCGGCTGCGCCGTCGTGCTCAAACCCGCGCCCGAGACGCCACTCACGGCGCTCGCCGTGATGGAGGTGCTCGAGGAGGCGGGCGTTCCTGCCGGGATCGTGAACGTGATCCCGACGAGCGAGAGCGCTGCGGTCGTCGACGCGCTCCTTTCCGATCCGCGCCTTCGCAAGCTCTCGTTCACGGGATCGACCCAGACGGGGCGGATCCTTCTCGCACGCGCCGCCGGCCGCGTGGTGAAGTGCTCGATGGAGCTCGGCGGAAACGCGCCCTTCGTGGTCTTCGCGGATGCCGACCTCGATGCGGCGATCGAGGGCGCGCTCGTCGCGAAGCTCCGCCACAACGCCGAGGCCTGCACGGCGGCGAACCGCTTCTACGTCGAAGCGCCGCTCGCGGACGCGTTCGTTTCGAGGCTCGCGGATGCCATGCGGCGCCTGCGGCTCGGCCCGGGCCTCGCGTCGGGCTCCGAGCTCGGCCCACTCGTCTCCGAGGCGGCTCGCCAGAAGGTGGCCGGGCTCGTCGCGAAGGCGCTCGGGCACGGAGCCGAACTCGTCACGGGGGGCGTCGTTCCCGAGGGCCCCGGATTCTTCTATCCCCCGACGGTCGTCGACCGTGTCCGCCCCGATTCGCCGATCCTGCGCGAGGAGATCTTCGGTCCGGTCGCGCCGATCGTCCGCTTCGAGGCGGGCGATCCGATCGAACGCATGGCGAACGATACCGAGCACGGCCTCGTGGCCTACGTCTACACGAGGGATCTCGCGCGCGGCCTGCGCTTCGCCGAAGCGCTCGAAGCCGGCATGGTCGGCATCAACCGGGGCCTCGTCTCGGATCCGGCGGCGCCCTTTGGCGGTATGAAGCAGAGCGGGATCGGACGCGAAGGCGGCCACGAGGGGATCTTCGACTACACCGAGACGAAGTACGTGGCGCTCTCGTTCTAGTCGCTGGAAGGGATCGCGTCGCGCCGGATGCCGCTCAGTCCTGCACGTCCGGCGCCGGAAGATCGATCAGCACCACCGTCTCCGAGCTTTCCCCGGAATCGAGCGCGAAGCGACCACCGTGCGCGCGCACGACGGCCTCGGTGAGCAGCAGATCGAGCGCGGTCTCGGAGAGCGAGACGCCCTCGGACGCTCCGGAAGGCGTGATGCGCGACGCCGCGTGGAAGCGCAGCAGCACGCGGATCGAGGGCGCCCCCCGAAGCCCGTGCGGATGGTGGCGCGAGGCGAGGTAGAGGTCTCCCCGCGGCTTCACGAGCTCGATCGCCTTGCCGATGAGCCCCTCCAACGCGAAGCGGAGCTGGAGCGCATCGCCGAGCACGCAGGGCTTGGCGCGCTCGAGCTCGCGGAGCAGGAGCACCTGCCGCTCGCGAAGCTCGCTCTCGCGCTCGCCGAGAAGCGGATCGAGAAGGGCGGCGAGGTCGATCGGATTCCTCGCCGGAGCCCCGAACGCGGCGAAGGTCGCGAGCCGGCCGAGGACGCTCTGCACCCGCCTCGAGTCGGTGTCGACGAGCGCTGCGAAGCGCTCCCGGAATGCGGGATCCTCGAAACGCTCGGCGAGAAGCCCCGCGGCCGCGCGAAGCGGGACCGTCGCGTTGCCGAGCTCGTGCGAGATCGCCGCGAGAAGACGCCGCAGCCCCTGATCGCCCACGAGCTCGGCGGGAGCTCCGCGACGCGCCGCCGAGACCGGCTCGGCCCGATGCGTCGCCACGGAAGGCGCTGCTGCCGGCGGAGCGTGAGCGTCGTCGCCTCGTGCGGGCGGGGTGTCCGGCTCCATGAGCCGCCAGGTCTCGTCGACGAAGTGATCCTCGGACGGGCCAGGAGCTGCAACCGGCGGCTCGCTTCGCTCGCGCGGCGGGGGCGGCGGCTTCGCGGCCGGGGCAAAGAGCGGCTCGCCGTCGAAGCGCAGCGCGCTCGTCGGGACGACCTCGGCGGCCGAGGCCGCGAGCGTGCGAAGCACGACCGCCTCGAGCTCACGGAGATTTCCCGGCCAGGGATGGCTGCGAAGCGCCTCGAGCGCCTCGGCGGAGAAGCGCCGCGGACGCGAGCCGTTCGCCTCACAGAAGGCCGCCGTCGTCTCCTCGACGAGGATTGCGATCCGCTCGGGAGATTCGCGAAGCGGCGGAAGCCGGATGGGCAGCGCGGCGAGCGCCTGGCGGAGCCCCGGATCGAGCGGGCGCTCCGAGCCTCCGGGGCATTCCTCGAGCGTTGCGATGAAGCGCACCCAGGCCGAGTGCGCGACGGCCGGAAGCGAATCGAGCTCGACGAAGCCGCGAAGCTCGCGCTGGACTGCCGGCGCGAGCCGGTCGACGTCTTCGAGCAGCACCGTGACCGAGCGCCTCGAGCGTTCGTCGCGGGCCGCGTCGCGGATCGACGCGACGAGATTGGCGACCCCGAGCGCCTCGTGGCAGGCGACCTGGACGAGCGCGCCCCCGGTGCTTCCGCCGAAGGCGTGCAGGTAGCGCCCCAGCAGCGTGCGCCCGCTGCCGGTCTCGCCGGAGATCAGCACACAGGCCCGCGCGAGGCGTGGATCGAGCGCCCGGAGCATCTCGGGGATCTCGATCCCCGCGAACCAGCGGGCGAAGCGGGCGGCGACGGCGTCGCGCGAGCGGCGGTCCGAGAGCGGCTCGGCGGCGCGCCTCGAGACCGAGCTTCGCAGGCGCTCGCGCAACCGCTCGGGCGACGGGGGCCAGACGATCACCTCGGCGTCGAGGGTGTCGAAGAGCCTGCGGGCGTCGCCCGCATCCGAGGGTTCGGCGAGCAGCAACCAGCGGGCGCCTGCGAGCCGCGGTGCGAAGCGATGTGCGAACTCGAGCTCCTCCTCGAGGTCTCCCGAGAGGCCGAGCAGCACCACGTCCGCGGGCGGTGACCCCTCGAACAGGCGATCGCGCGGATCGCCGAGAATCGTGTCTTCACCGGCGCCCGAGAGGCGCGCGAGCGCAGCCCGACGGTCCGGCTCGCGATGCACGATCCACAACGTCGGCATGTGCAGGGTCCGCCTCGAACCGAACAAGGGGGCAGACCCGGGGAGCGTCTCCGATCTGACCCGATCCGGCTCGGGAGACGGCAAACCTCGTGCCAAGGCGATCCCCTCGGAAGCGGACCCGCAGGGACCGCGAGAATGCCCCGATGCGCAAGCGGAACCGCCGCGCCGCGCCGCGCATGCGGGGAGACTCGAAGGCGGCCCCCGCACCCGGGAGCGTGCCCATTGTAGGAAACTCCTTACCGTTTCGGGGGCGACGTTGGCAGGCTCCGGAGGGGCCGGTAGCTTCGGCAGGCCGGGTGCAAGAACGGGGGGAGACGTCCGTGGCGGTCATCGACGGCGGTCCCGAGATCCGGCTGCGGAACCACTTCGAGCGTCCCTACGACGACGCGATCTCGGCCGCCCGCACCTGCTACTCGCCGCGCGTGATCGAAGCCGACGAGATCACCGACCGGCAGCGGCGGACGATCGGGCCGCTCACCTTCCAGGCTGGACACCATACGGTGTATCAGCATGCGACCTTCGAGTTCTCGCTCGAGGGCGTCTCCCGGCAGCTCGTCTGGTGCTTCCTCCACGCCTTCCCCTTCTACAACTCGGAGCAGCAGAGTCAGCGCTACGTGCGGCTCGACGAAGTGCGCGCGCACGTCCCCGCAGCGCTCGGCGGCCCCGACCGCGCGCTCTACGAGCGAGCCGTCGAGTCCGCCTGGGCCGCGTACGCCGAGCTCACGCGACGACTCGTTCCGCTCACGCACGCGATCCTCGCCGACCTCTGGAGGCTTCGCGACCGAAAGGCCGAAGCGTTCGGGAAGAGCGTCGCGAAGGAGGCCGAGAAGAAGGCGATCGAGACCGCGCGCTACGTGCTGCCGATCGGAGCGCACACCGCGATGGTCTACACCGTCTCGGGAATCGTCCTTCACCGGCTGCGGCGGATGGCGGCCGCGTGCGACGTTCCCGACGAGGCGCGTCGCGTCGTGGGCGCCATGCTCGCCGAGGTTTCGCGGCGCGATCCGGCTTTCTTCAGCGCGATCGGTGAGCCGCCGCTCGAAGTCGACGAGGTCCTCGAGCGGCGCGCGGCGCCCGTCGGCGCGGGCGACGAGAAGCTCGCTCGGGCCTTCGACCGGAGCCTCGACGGACACCGCTCGAAGCTCGTCGATCACGGCGCGCACGCGCCCGAGGTCGTGGCGTCGGCGGTCCGGAACGTGCTCGGCCGTGCGGAGCTCGACGACGAATCCGCGCTCGCACTCGTTCTCGACCCCTCGCGAAACCCGCATCGGCTCGACACCCTGAACGTCGGCGTCCACTCGCCGCTCATGCGGACGCTCGACCACGCGCACTACACGTTCCGCAAGAAGCTCTCGCATACGGCGGATTCGCAGGACCAGCGCCATCGGATGGTGCCCGGGTCGAGACCGCTCCTTTCGCGGACGGTCCCCCGCACCACCGACGTCGTCGAACCCGACCTCGTTCGAAGCGATCCGGGATGCCACGAGGTCTTCTGCGAAGCCGTCGACGCGGCCTTCGATGCGCGCGCGAGACTCCTCGATCGCGGCGTCGCTCCCGAGCATGCGCTCTACGTGCTGCCGAACGCGGTCGCCGTCCGCTTCGAGGAATCGGGCTCGCTCCTCCATCTGCTGCACAAGTGGACGATGCGAACCTGTTTGAACGCGCAGCGCGAGATCTTCGAGGCGAGCATGGACGAGATCGCGCAGGTGGCCGAGGTGCACCCCGCGCTCGTGCGTCACGTGGGCCCTCCGTGCGTCGTCCGAAATCGTCTGGTGCAGCCGCGCTGCACCGAGGGCGAGCATTTCTGCGGCGTTCCGGTCTGGCGGAGCTTCCCGGCGATCGAGCGGAGGATCTGATGCGACGCGTGCCCCGCTTCGTGCTCGCGCTCGTGCTCGCGCTCGGCTTCGGAGCGCCCGGGTCGCGCGCCGAGGGCGTCGACCTCTCGGGAACCTGGTACGTCCTCGTCCACTACAAGGACGAGGTGAGCGGGAAGCCCGAAGCCGTCCGCTGGGAGGATCGGATCTGGATCTTCGAAAAGAAGGGAGACCAGCTCGAGTGGAAGGATTATCCGATCGTCGTCTTCGACGATGACGAAGGCCGCTTCGAACGATCACGGCGCGGCTACTCGCGCGTGGTCGGCGCCTGGGAGCCGAGCCCAGGGCAGCGCTCGAACATCGAGCAGGGCCTCCGCATCAACACGCGAGGCTCGAAGACCAAGACGCTCGCCGGTTCCGACGCTGCGGGCTGGAAGAGCCAGGCCGCAGCGCAGTCGCCGTCGGCGAACGTCGTCACCTACACCGAGACCTGGGGCGTGAGGAACGCCGCGACGAAGCCCGTCTTCCTTCGCAACGAGAGTCTCGGCTCGGCGACCCTCGAGGCGCTCGAAGGCGGGACCGTGTTCGAGACCGAGAACGTCGCACCGGCCGAGCTGCGCGGGCGCTACGACCGCGACGGCACGCGAAAGGGGACCTTCCGCATGGTCCGGTCGGGGCCGGTCCAGGCGCTCGAGAGCGACAAGACCCCGAACGAGAAGCAGCGCGAGCGGATCGAATCGCTGATCCGGGAGCAACTCGGCAGCGAGGGAGAACTCACTCCGGACGCGATCAACCGGGCGCTCGACGCGCAAGAGGCTCGCTAGGCGTTTCGGGTCCCGCCCTGTCGAGGGCGGCCGGCCTGTGGCAGGCTCGGCGCGCGTGAGCCCCGACGAACGACGCAGCGCCGGAGAGGCCGCCCCGGCGGTGCCCCGTTCGCTCGTCGAGGGGTCGCTCTCCCGTGCGCTCCTCTCGCTCGTGGCGCCGATGATCGCCGTGAGCATCGCGAACGTCGTCTTCCAGGTGGCCGATCTGCGCTTCGTCGGCGCACTCGGCCCGGCCGCGCTCGCCGCCGTCGTGCTCGCGAACCAGGGAATCCGCCAGATGGCATTTCTCGCCGTGATGGGACTTTCCTGGGCGTCGGGAACCGTCGTGGCGTGGCACGTCGGCGCGGGAGATTCGGACGGCGCGGCGCGCGCAGCGGGGCAGACCCTTCTGATCGGGCTCGTCGTCTCGCTGCTCCTCGCCGTCCTCGGCCTCGTGGCCGCCGGTCCGATCTTCGACCTCGTGAAGCCCACCGAAGAGGTTCGCGCCGTCGGCGTGCCCTTCCTTCGCCTCGGCTTCGTGCTCTCGTTCTCGATGGTCTTCTCGCAACTCGGCGGCGCCGTGCTGACCGGCGCCGGCGACGCGGCGACCCCGATGCGCATCTCGATCCTCGCGACGAGCATCATGATC
>CAJPFO010000103.1 GCA_905339255.1 Myxococcaceae bacterium | reverse complement strand
GGACCTTGAACCCGACGGCGGGCGACGTGAGTGTCTTCCTTCCGGTCGAGCAGTCGCTACTCGCCGGGACGGTCGAGGCCTTCGACCGAACCGATCTCTACGCGCGGAACAACGTGGCCGCGGCGGCCGCAGGCGCGCTCGGCGCGCTCGCGAGCGCCTTTCCCGAGCCCGTCTCGCGCGCGCTCGGCGTGAGCGAGCTCGCCGCGATGCGCGCGGGATTCGCCGCGACGCTCGTTCCGGCCGCAGCGCTCTTCGTGCTCTACCGGCGCCTTTCTCCAGGGCTCGACGCCCCGCATCCCGTTGCGCCGTCGCGGCCGCTCGCCCGCTCGCGCACGATCGTGCTCCGGCTCTCGGCGCTCTTCACGCTCGATTCGTTCGGCGGTGGTTTCGTCGTGCAGTCGCTTCTCGCGCTCTGGCTCTTCGAGCGCTTCGACTTCTCGCTCGCCGCGGCCGCTCGGTTCTTCTTCGTGGCGTCGCTTCTCGGTGGAGTTTCGCAGCTCGCGTCGCCGAGGCTCGCGCTTCGGGTCGGGCTCGTCCGCACGATGGTCTACACGCACCTTCCGGCCAACGCGTTCCTGGTCGTCGCCGCGCTCATGCCGACCGCCGAGCTCGCGATCGGCTTCCTGCTCCTGCGGATGACGTTCTCGACGATGGACGTACCTGCGCGACAGGCATTCGTGATGGCGGTCGTGCCGCCCGAGGAACGCGCCGCGGCGGCGAGCGTGACGAACGTTCCGCGGAGTCTCGGAGGAGGCCTCGCCCCGCTCGTCTCGGGCTGGCTCCTGGCGCAGACCTCCTTCGGCTGGCCGTTGCTCATCGCGGGATTGCTCAAGATCGCCTACGACCTCCTGCTGCTCCTACAGTTCCGCGGTCACGAGGCGGATTTCGCGCGGCAGGCGGCGTAACGCGCGAGCCTGGAGGAACGAGAGCGTGCACTTCGCGAGCTTCGACTTCGGCGATCCGGTCTACGAGACCCGGGGCTTCGCCTTCTCGATGCAGATCGTGACGCTCGAGAACGTCTACGGGATCGACCCCGAACGGACGAGCGCTCGCGACGAGGACGGGGTCTTCGTGGTGCGCGCGGCGGGGCTTCGCATGGCCGGCGCGCGCGAATCGGCGCCGGGCGCGGCGATCCTTCGCGTCGTCCCCGGAAAGCCCGGGCAGGTGAAAGTCCAGATGAAGGCGCGGGCGACGGCGCCCGTTCGCTGCCTGAAGCTCCTCGTCCGCGAACTCGCGACGCCGCTGTCGATCGTCGAGGAGGGGAGCGAGCGCGCGGTCGGCGCGCTCGGCGAGGTGCTCGCCTACCCGAACCGCCTCGCGACGCCCCTGCTCGTGGCGAAGGCCGGCGCCGAAACGCTCGCCGTCCGCTTCGAGGATCCGCGAGTCTGCGAGAAGCGTTTCGCGTTCTGCGTCGAGAAGCTGGGTCCGCGGGCGGGCCAGGGGGTGCTCGAATGCATCGCCGAGGGTGAGGCCTGGCGCTTCGACCGTGAGTTCGAGGCGGCGCCGCTCGTGCTCGGCCGGGGGGTCGATCCGGGCGCGTTTCTCGCCGACCACCTGCGCTTTCTCGAAGTCCGCGGGGGTCTCGTGCCGTACCGGGAGCGAGGCGACGTTCCGGCCTTCGTGCGGGACCTTTCGCTCGTCGTGACGCTCCACGGCATGCACTGGACCGGCCGCGTCTTTCTCGACTACGCCGCGATGCGCGCGCTCTTGCGTTTCATCGCCGAGCGGATCGAAGGCCGGCGCGTGCTCGGGTATCTCCCGGGATGGGAGGGCCGCTACTACTGGCAATACGGCGACTACCGGCCCGAGCCCGGGCTCGGCGGAGAGAAGGGCTTCGGAGCGCTCTGCGAAGAAGCGCTGCGCCTCGGCGTGCACCTCATGCCGATGTTCGGTGGCAACTGCGTGAACGCGACGCTTCCGCGCTTCGCCGGTCTCGATGCGTCGGCCTTCATGAAGAGCGCAACGGGAAACCGCTTCCACGGAAATCAGCCCGATTGGGACTTCGCACGCGCGCACGATACGGGCTGGCAGGCATGGCTCAACCCCGGACACCCCGGCTTCCGCGAGGATCTCGCGGGGCAGATCGAAGGCCTCGCATCGCGGTTCGGCTTCGACTCCGTCTTCCTCGACACCGTCCACGTCTACGTGAACGACCCCGATCATCCGCTCGTCGACGGAATCCGCACGCTCTGCGAACGGCTTCGCCGTTCGATCCCGGGGGTGCTGCTCGCGGCCGAGCACGACTTCGACGCGCTCGTGCCGATCTTCGATCTCTTCCAGCGCTCGTACTGGGGTCGGGATCCCGCCTGGACGACTCCCTACGTCCTGCGTTTCGCGCATCTATGCGAGGGGGAGCCAGAGCTCCGGACGGGGGTCCACGAGTTCGGCGTCTGGAAGACTCCCGGGGGAACGCCTCCCGGCGCGGCGGCTCCCGGCTACCTGCCGACCCTCGCGTTCCAGGACGATACGCTCGAGCGATCGCGCGCGGAGGTCGAACGCGTGATCGCGGCGGCGGCCCGCGGGGAGGGCGCGACGGACGCTCACGGCCCGGTCTAGTCCCGGCTCGCGGCAGGCTCGAGTGTCCGGCGCGACGCACCGATACGAACCGTTACGCTCGTGGGCGGGTCCCCCTCGACCGAAGGAGTCGTCATGACCTGGATCGTCCTCGCCCTCCTGGCCGGCGCGGCTGCGTTCGTCGTCTCGCTCTACAACGCGCTCGTGCGGCTCCGCAACGCGAGCGAAAGCGCCTGGAGCGACGTCGATGTCCAGCTCAAGCGCCGCTACGAGCTGGTCCCGAACCTCGTCGAGACGGTGAAGGGCTACGCGAGCCACGAGAAGTCGACCTTCGAGCAGGTCGTGCGGGCGCGAACCCAGGCCATGGCGGCTTCGGGACCCGAGGCCAAGAGCGCTGCCGAGGGGGGGCTCACGGCGACGCTGCGGAGCCTCTTCGCGCTCGCCGAGGCCTACCCCGAGCTGAAGGCGAATCAGAACTTCCTCTCGCTCCAGGCCGAGCTCTCGAGCCTCGAGGACGCGATCCAGAACGCGCGGCGCTACTACAACGCCGTGGTTCGCGACCTGAACACGCGCTGCGAGGCCTTCCCGAGCAACCTCGTCGCGAACGGCTTCGGCTTCACGAAGAAGGCGTACTTCGAGCTCGACGATGCGGCCGAGCGCAAGGCGCCGCAGGTCTCGTTCGCCTCGTGATCGGCGCTCGAAAGGCGATCGCTCGAATCGGCATCCTCGCCGCGCTCGCGAGCGGAGGGGCGCACGCCGAGGCGATCCGCTCGTTCGACGTCGACGTCACGCTCTCACGCTCGACCGGGATCGAAGTCGAGGAGCGGATCCGCTGGGATTTCGAGGGCGTTTCGCGTCACGGAATCCTGCGTCGCATCCCGGTCCGCTACGGCCGCGGGATCTCCGCCGATTACCGGATCGGCGTCGACGTGCTCTCGGTCACCGACGGAGCGGGAGGCGCCTGGCCGTGGAAGGAGTCGGCACGCGGCTCGGAGATCGAGATCCGGATCGGTGACCCGGATCGTCTCGTGACGGGCGAGCAGACCTACGTACTCCGCTACCGCGTCTCGCGAGCGCTCCTCTGGTTCGACGACCACGATGAGCTCTACTGGAACGCGACCGGAAACGACTGGACGGTGCAAGTCGACGAGGCCCGCGCCACGGTCCGGCTTCCCGAGGGCGCGGATCCAAAGCGCGTCGAGCACGCCTGCTTCGCAGGGCCGCGAGGCTCGAGCCTCGCCGATTGCAGCATCGAGCAGACGGCGAGCGAGATCCGTTTCGAGTCGGATGCCCCGCTCGCACCGGGCTCGGGTCTCACGATCGTGGTCGGGCTTCCGAAAGGCGTCCTGCCGGAGCCTTCGCAAGCGCGCAAGTGGCTCGATCGTGCGAGCGACTTCTTCTCGCCCTGGATCCTGCTTCCGCTCGGGGTCTTCGGCTTCTTGTTTTCGCGCTGGCGCGAGCAGGGGCGCGATCCGGGAGGCGTCGACGCGACGCCCGTCCGCTACGCCCCGCCCGAGGGGCTCACCCCGGCCGAGATGGGCGTCGTGATCGACGAGCGCGCCGACATGCGCGATCTCACCTCGACGATCCTCGATCTCGCCGTGCGCGGCCATCTGCGGATCGAGGAGGTCGAGAGCACCCGCCTGCTCTTCCTCTCGAACCGCGACTACGTCCTCCACCGCACGGGCAAGCCCACGACGGATCTGAAGGAGCACGAGCGTCTGCTCCTCGGCGCGCTCCTCGGCTCGAGGCAGCAGGTCGCCGCTTCGGATCTCCAGGAGAGCTTCTACACGCACGTGCCCTCGATCGTCTCGGCGCTCTACAAGGAAGTCTCGGGCGAGGCGGCCTACTTCCCGACCAATCCCGATCGCGTCCGCGGCAACTACCGCATCGCCGCGGTCGTCGTGGCCGGCCTGGCCTTCCTCGTCGCAGTCGCCGATCCGTCTCTGCTGGCGGTCGCCTCGCCGCTCGTGACGGCGCTCGTGATCTTCGTCTTCGGCAACGCGATGCCCCGTCGGACGCCGAAGGGACGCCGCGCGGCCGACGAGATCGAAGGCTTCCGCGAGTTCGTCCGCCGCGTCGATGCCGATCGCCTCGAGCGCACCGGCGGCCGCACGGCGGATCGCTTCGAGAAGGTGCTCCCGTACGCGCTCGTCCTCGGCGTCGCGGATCCGTGGGCGCAGGCCTTCGCCGGGATCTACCGCGAGCCCCCGGACTGGTATCGCACGCGCTCGGGTCGCGCGTTCCGAGCGGACGATTTCGTTTCCGACGTCGGGCGTTCGCTCTCGACGCTCGGCAACTCGATGACCTCGAGGCCTTCCTCGTCGGGGGGATCGGGGTCGAGCGGCTTCTCGGGAGGATCGAGCGGGGGCGGGTTCGGCGGAGGCGGAGGGAGCAGCTGGTAGCGCGCTCGCGCGCGGCTCGGCGCCCGCGCGATGCGCCGGGCGGCGAGCCCGTCTAGACGCCCGGACGCGCGGTCGGCTGCACGCGATCGGGCCTTCCGGACCAGCTCCACGCAAAGCTCGTTCGCGAGACGCCGAGCATCACGGCGCCGAGCGCGCGGGGGTGGAGGAAGAGGTTGTCGGGCGAGTCTCCCTCGACGGGGCCCGTCCAGTTTCCGGGCGCCTCGGCCGCGACGGCGTCGCGCAGGCGTCGCGTCTCGTCGCTCTCGGCGTAGGCCATGTAGAGCGACGCGCCGCGCTTCGCGAAGAAGCGACCCATCGTCTTCGTCCGGTCGTAGGGGTTCACGATCTCGATCCGATCGAGCCGGTCGGGGTCGAAGAGCGTGAGCGTCCCCTCGTAGCCGAAGGTCTCGGAGCGGATCGGAACGAAGTGTCCCGGGTCGATCCCGAAGAGTGTGGCGAAGCGTGCACCGGCGCCGACGAAATCGTCACAAAGATGCGTCACCTCGTAGAGGAAGCGCACGAGTCCCGTCCGCGGCCGCGGTCGAGCGGGCGAGACGACGAGCCGAAGCCCCGGGATCCCGAGCGCTTCGGGCGAGACGAGGAGCTGGTCCCCCGCCGCGACGCCGCGAACGCCGGCCCGTTCGAGCCGCTCGCGCGTCGCGCCGACCTCCGCCACGGCGATTCCCGCGGCGAAGAGCCCGCCCCCGGTCGCGCGCAAGAAGTCTGCGGCCGCTCCGGCGCCGTCGGGTTCGAGCACCTCGACCTCGCTCTCGCCGAGCGCGAGAACGAGGCGTCGCGCGCCGAGCTCGGCGAGCCGATCACGCCGCAGGGGCGCGGCGAGAGCGAGCCTCTCGAAGCGCCGTGCGCAAGCCTCGGGCTCCGCCGTCACGATCTGGATCCGGTCGATTCGCACGCCCCACCTCCTTCGAGCGCTCCACTCTACACCCGCTCTGCGTTGCGAATGACAGCGCTTCTCGCTCCCGGTACCGTCGCCCGCCGAGATGCCGAAGCCTCCCCGTATCGCCCCCGCCGTCGACGCGATCCCCGGGGCGATCTTCTCTCCGCTCGCCGGCCGGATCGCCGCCTCGCGAGGGAAGCTCTACCCGCTCCACGTCGGCGATACCTGGATGGAGCCCGCCATCGGCTCCCGCATGCAGGATCTCTCGGTCGACGAGCACCCCGGGATGCACCGCTATTGCGATACGCAGGGGGTCCCCGAGCTCCTCGACGCGCTCGCCGAGAAGGTCCGGGCGAGAAACGGCATCGCCGCCGGTCGCGAGTCGATCCTCGCGACGGCGGGTGCCACGGGCGCCCTCGCCGCTGCCGTCGACCTCTGCTCCGAACCGGGCGAGGAGGTGCTGATCCTCGCGCCGTTCTGGCCGCTCATCCGCGGAATCGTCCAGAGCTTCCACGCGAAACCGGTCGAGGTTCCTTTCTTCGATCGCGTGCATTCGGCCGACGACGCGGTCGCCGCGGTCCGCGAGCGGCTCTCGCCACGAACCGTCGCGCTCTACGTCTCGTCTCCATCGAATCCGAGCGCGCGGGTGCTGCCTGCCGGGTGGCTCGAAGCGCTCGCGGAGTTCGCCCGCGAGCGGGACCTCTGGCTCCTCTCGGACGAGGTCTACGAGGATTACGTCTACCGCGGCGAGCACGTCTCGCCGGCGCGTTTCGCGCCGGAGCGGACGCTCAGCGTCTTCTCGTTCTCGAAGGCGTACGGGATGGCCGGCAACCGGGTCGGCTACCTCGTCGCGCCACCCGAGGTCGTCGCGGCGGCGCGGAAGGTTGCGACGCATACCTTCTACCATCCACCGACTGCCGGGCAGTGGGCCGCGCTTCGCGCGCTCGAACTCGGCGCTCCCTGGATCTCGCAGGCCCGCGACGCCTACCGACTCGCCGGCGATCGTGCGGCGGCCATGCTCGGCATCGACGCTCCGCAGGGCGGGACGTTCCTCTTCGTCGACGTGGCCGAGCGGCTCGACGAGCGGGGCCTCTGGGGCTTTCTCGAGGATTGTCTCGACGATGGCGTGCTCCTTGCGCCCGGAAGCTCCTGCGGCGCCGATTACTCGACCTTCGTCCGCCTGTGCTTTTCCGCGGCTCCCCCCGAAGCGATCGCCGAGGCCGTCGCCCGGGTCGCGAAGCGTCTCGGCCGGATCTAGGAGCGCCCGGTCGAGCGACGCTCGGGTCCCCCACGCCGCCCGTCTGGCGGCGGGAGGATTCCGCTCCCATCCGATGCCGAGCTGCGAGACGAATGGCCTCAACTGCCGGAGAGGTTCCGCCGAAAGAGGCGCAAACCCCGGTAAGCCGCTCGGGGATTGCGGAGGTGCTGCGTGGGGGTGCGGTCGGGACGCATCTGGCGCCGCCTTGCGCTCGGGTCGCTCGTCGTCGTGCTCGTTCCCGTGGGTGTCCTCTTCGCCGCGAGCGCGATCCTCCTCCATTCGCAGCTCGGTGAGCTCGCGCTCAAGACCGTGAGTGCGGTGGCAGGCGAGGAGGCGGCGCGGCTCGACGAAACGCTTCGCCAGCGCCGCCGCGAGGCCACCTCGATCGCCGAGCTACCGGCGATCGCCGGGCTCCTTGCCGAGCTCGAGCGCGCCCACGAGACGAAAGGCAGGGGCTCGCCGTCCGTGGCGGAGCTCGAGCGCGAGCTCGCCGAACGCCTCTCGACCACCGTCGACGGCGTGACGTATCACGATCTCCTGCTCGTTTCGAGAAGCGGGCGGATCCTCTTCAGCGTGGCGCGCGAGAGCGACCTTCTCGAGTCGATCGATGCTCCGGCGCTTCGCGAGAGCGGCCTCGCCCACGCGACCCGCGAAGCGCTCCAGAGCGGCCGCGCGATCGTCTCCTCGTTCCACTTCTACGCGCCGTCCGGCCTTCCCGCCGCATTCGTCGCGGTTCCGATCCGTAGCCGCTCTGGTCCGGTCGGCGTTCTCGCGTTGCAGATGAACCTCGAGGGGATCTTTGCAGCGCTCGGCGGCGGGGGCCTCGCGAGGCGGGGGATCGAGACCTACGTCGAGTCTGCAGAGGGCTCCGAATGGGGTCGGATCCGCCTCGGCGACCACGAGGCCACGCTCGAACCGGTGCCGGGAGACCGGCCGCAGCTCGATGAGCCCGAGCCATGGCACGCGGCGAGAACGGGAGGCGACGGAGAAGCGCTCGTCGCCGACGCCTCGGGGCGGCAGGTCTTCGCGGCCTGGCGCCCGCTGCACGAGCCGGGATGGACGGCGGTCGTGCTCTGGCCCGAGGTGCGCGCGTTCACGCCGCTTCGCCGCCTCGCCGGGATCGGCGTTGCAGGTGTCGCGTTCACGCTCGTCGTCCTGGTCGTCGCGACCATCGCGCTCTCGCGCTCGTTCACGCGACCGATCGAGGAGCTCACGGTCCTCGCGGGCGAGATCGCGTCCGGGAATCTCGACCGCCGCGCATCCGTCGGCGGTGACGACGAGATCGCGACGCTCTCCGAGACGTTCAACGCCATGGCCGCGTCGCTCGAAGAGGCCCGTTCGCGTCGCGATGCGGTCCTCGACGAGCTCGCGTCGAGCAATCGCGATCTCGAGCGCGCGCGCAGTGCCGCCGTCGAAGCGACCCGAGCGAAGTCCGAGTTCCTCGCCACCATGAGCCACGAGATCCGCACGCCGATGAACGGGGTCGTCGGAACGCTCGACCTGCTTCGGACGACGAAGCTCGATCCCGAGCAGAGCGAGCTTCTAGACGTCGTGCAGGCCTCGGCCGATGCGCTCCTCGTGCTGATCGACGACATCCTCGATCTCTCACGCGTCGAGGGCGGACGCCTCGTGCTCGTGCGCGAGCCCTTCGATCCGGCCGCTCTCGTGAGGGAGGCCGTCGAGGTCTTCCGGGGCCGTGCGACCACCCGCGGGCTCTCGCTCGAGGTCGGAATCGGCAAGGGCATCCCGTCCGCCCTGGTCGGAGACCGCACCCGGCTCCGCCAGGTGCTGCTCAATCTCGTCGGCAACGCCGTCAAGTTCACCGAGCAGGGCTCCGTCACCGTGCGGATCGCGCCGGCGCCGGGAATCGGCCTCCATCTCGAGGTCGAGGATACGGGGATCGGAATCTCGCCCGAGCTCCGCGCGAAGCTGTTCCAGCCTTTCGTCCAGGAGGAGTCGCCGGCCGCGCGGCGCTTCGGGGGTTCGGGGCTCGGCCTCGCCATCTCGCGCCGCCTCGTCGAGGCGATGGGCGGAACGATCGGAGTCGAGTCCCCGTCGCGGGGCGGGAGCTGCTTTCTCGTCGACCTGCCGCTTCCGCGGGCCGACGAAGCGCTCGCGCCGCCGGCTTCGGCCGAGCGCATCCCCACCCGCGGGATCGCGCTCGCGAGCTTCGACGGGCGTGTCCTCGTCGCCGAGGACGATCCCGTGAACCAGAAGGTCGTCCGTGCGCTTCTCGAACGCCTCGGCTGCGAGGTCACGCTCGTCGCCGACGGCCGCGCGGCCGTCGACGCGGCCCTCGCCGGAGACTTCGATCTCGTGCTCATGGACTGTCAGATGCCGGTGCTCGACGGCTTCGCTGCCACGCAGGAGATCCGCCGCTGTGAAGCCGCAGACTCACGGCTTCCGATCCTCGCGCTCACCGCGAGCGCGATGGCGACGGATCGCGAGCGTTCGCTCGCAGCGGGGATGGACGGCCACCTGACCAAGCCGCTTCGCGCGGTCGTCCTCGCCGACGAGCTCTCCCGCTGGCTTCCGAAGCGATCGACCGCGAGCGGACCGGCTCCCCGCGAAGCGTAGGGCGTCGTCCGATCCGCGGGATTCGCCCGATCCGGCGCGGCGTCAGGCCGCTTCGCGGACCGCGTTCACGATCGCCTGCACCGCCTGCCGGCCGTCGGAGAAGAACATCAGGCAATTGTCCGCCGCGAAGAGCGGGTTCGGGATCCCGGCAAAGCCGGGGCTCAGGCTCCGCTTGATCATGATCACGGTGCGAGCCTTGTCGACGTCGATGATCGGCATGCCTGCGATCGGGCTCGACGGATCCGTTCGCGCGGAAGGGTTCACGACGTCGTTCGCCCCGATCACGATCACGGCGTCGGCCTGTTCCATCGTCGGGTTGATCTCGTCCATGTCGCGCAGCCGGTCGTACTCCACGTTCGCCTCGGCGAGGAGCACGTTCATGTGGCCCGGCATCCGTCCCGCGACGGGATGGATCGCGTACTCGACCACCGTGCCGCGGGATTCGAGCAGGCTCGCGAGCGCCTTCACCGCGTGCTGCGCCTGCGCCACGGCGAGGCCGTAGCCCGGAACGATCACGATGCGGCGCGCTCCGTCGAGAACCATCGCGATCTCCTCGGCGGTCGTGGCCTTGATCCGTCCGGCGTAGACCTCGTCGGCGCTCGTACTGCTCGTCGGCGCGGCGCCGACACCCGCGAAGATCACGTTCGCGAGTGAGCGATTCATGGCGCGGCACATGATCGCCGTGAGGATCACCCCCGACGCGCCAACCAGCGAGCCGGCGATGATGAGCATGTCGTTCTTCAAGACGAAGCCCGTCGCGGAGGCCGCGATTCCCGAATAGGAGTTCAAGAGCGCGATCACGACCGGCATGTCGGCGCCGCCGATCGGGATCGTGAGAAGCACGCCGAGAAGCGAGCCGACCACTGCGAGCGCCCAGTACCAGCCCGTTTGCGAAGGATCACGGACGAGGAGCACGGCGAGAACGATCGCGAGGATGGCGAGCGAGGCGTTCACCACGTGGCGGCCGAAGAAGAGGACCGGGTTCCCGGAGACGAGCTCCTGGAGCTTCGCGAACGCCACCAGGCTGCCGAGGAAAGTGACGGCACCGATCAGCGCCGATGCGGCCGTCGCCACGTTCGTCTGCAGATCGTCCGAAGGGGCGCCGATCAGGTACGCCCCCGCGACGAGCACCGAGGCGAGACCGCCGAACCCGTTCAGGAGCGCGACCATCTGCGGCATCGCCGTCATCTCGATGCGGAGTGCGAGGACGGCGCCGGCGACCGTTCCGATCAGCGCACCGAGGACCACGAGCGTCCAGACGTCGATCCCGAGCGCGAGCGTGGCGAGGATCGCGATCGCCATTCCGGCCGCGCCGAGCAGATTCGCCCGGACGGCGGTCCGCGGATGCGAGAGGCCCTTCAAGGCGTAGATGAAGAGGACGGACCCGAGCAGGTAGGCGAGGCCGACGAAGGCTTGAACGTCGATTCCGTCGCGCACGTTAGTCCTTCCGCCGGAACATCTGGAGCATGCGGTGGGTGACGAGGAAGCCGCCCACGACGTTCACCATCGCAAAGATCACGGCGAGAAAGCCGAGCACCTCGGCGAGCGTGAAGACCCCGACGAGCCTCGGGCCTCCCGCGACCGCCGAGGATCCGGCTGCGATGAGCGCGCCGACGATCGTGATCCCCGAGATCGCGTTCGAACCCGACATGAGCGGCGTGTGCAGGGTCGGCGGGACCTTCGTGATGACCTCGATGCCGATGAAGATCGCGAGCACGAAGACGGTGAGCGAGGCAACGAAGGCCTCGAGCGGCGTGAGGGAGAGCAGGGGCTCCATCGCGGCGGGGACTCCTTCGGGCCGGGGCGGCCCGTCTCGACGTTCGCGTGATACGGCAGCCCCGGCGCGATGTCGACCCGGGGGGCCGCTCGGCCCCGGCCGCCGCGGGGCGCCGGGGAGCGGGCACCGTACCGACCGTTGCGTCGGTGTCTTCCTTGCCCGACGCTCCGCCGCGATGAGCGATTCCTTCGCAGCGGGGGGCGGCCTCCTTTCCCGCCGCCGGCTCCTCGGCGGCGGCCTCGCCGCCGGGGCCGTGGCAGCGGCCGGGAGTCTCGGCCTGGTCGAAGCCGTGCGCGCCGAAGCGGCGCTCCCCGCCTGGCAGACGGAGCCGGGGCTCGAGGTCCGCCCCTACGGAGTTCCGGATTCGCACGAGGCCGACGTCCGGCGCGCGATCATCCAGGTCTACAAGGAGCTCGCTCCCGCCTACAGCTTCTCGGGAACCCCGCTCCATCGCCTGCGAGGAACCATCACGCCCTCGGGCCTCCATTACGAAGTGCACCACGGCGGCCGGCCCGAGCTCGATCCGGCACGCCATCGCCTCCGCATCCATGGGCTCGTCGAGCGTCCGCTCGCCTTCGACCTCGAAGCGCTCGAACGCTACCCGATGATCTCGCGGGTCCACTTTCTCGAGTGCGCCGGCAACAGCTTCATGAACGCCCATGCCGAGCAGGCGCCGCAGATGGGCTGCGACATGCTGCACGGGCTCGTCTCGAACTCGGAATGGACGGGCGTCCCGCTCCGCCTGCTGCTCGAGGAGGCGGGCGTTCGTCCCGAGGGCCGCTGGCTCGTCGCGATCGGCGACGACGCTCCCGGCCTCGCGCGATCGATTCCGATGGAGAAGGCGATGCGCGACGGGATGCTCGCCCTCTACCAGAACGGCGAGCGGATCCGTCCCGAGCAGGGCTATCCGATGCGCGTTCTCCTGCCGGGCTACGAGGGGAACATGAACGTGAAGTGGGTGACCGCGCTCCAGGTGGTCGAGCGCCCCGCGCACACGAAGGACGAATCGGGCGAGTACACCGATCTGCTTGCGGACGGAAAGGTGATCGCGCTGAGCTTCACGATGGGCGTGAAGTCGGTGATCACGCATCCCTCGGGAGGCATGTCGATGTCGGGGCCCGGCCTCTACGAGATCTCGGGTCTCGCCTGGTCGGGGACCGGCCCGGTCACGAAGGTCGAGGTCTCGGCCGACGCCGGTGCGTCGTGGGCCGAGGCCCTCCTGCATCCGCCCGTCCTCGACCGCGCGCTCGTGCGCTTCTCGATCCCCTGGAAGTGGTCGGGCGCTCCGGCTCTCCTCCAGAGCCGCGCGCACGATGGCTCTGGCGCGGTCCAGCCGACGCGGAGCGAGTGGAAGAAGCGCTACTCGCCCGCCAACGTGAACCACAACAATTCGATCCAGGCGTGGCGCGTGACGCAGGACGGAGCCGTCCAGAATGTCTACACGTAACCGCGCATGGATCGCGGCGACCGCGATCGCGCTCGCGACGAGCGGCGCGGAGGCCGAGGGCCCGGGGCTCGGGGTGCCCCTCGCGCCGGGCGAGATTCCCCGCTTCGCGAGCGTCGTCCTGCCGGACGGTGCCGGACTTCCGCCGGGACGCGGCACCGCCCGCGAAGGCGCTTCGATCTACGCCGCGAAATGCGCGCGCTGCCATGGCGTCACGGGGACCGAGGGGCCGATCCAGCCGCCCGTCGCTCCCGCGAGGCAGTACGCGAAGCCGGCCGGCCGCCACTGGCCGCATGCGACGACGCTCTTCGATTACACGAAGCGGGCAATGCCCTTCGACGCACCGAAGTCGCTTTCCGACGACGAGGCGTACGCGGTGGTGGCCTGGATCCTCTACCGAAACGGACTCGTCGCCGAGGACGAGATCGTCGACGCGAAGAGCCTCCCGAGGGTCGAGATGCCGAACCGCAGCAACACGATCGACCTCTACGAGCGGCAGGGCGAGAAGCCCTACTAGGAGATCGACCCGACCCGTCCCGGGTCGGCTGCCTGGCGCTCGCTCGGGCTACGAGGTCTTCCGCTTGATCGAGACGATCGTGACGGTCTGCCGCGGCACGTCGCCGGCCCCCGTCTCGACGGCCTCGATCTTGCGCACGACGTCCATCCCGTCGGTGACCTTGCCGAAGACGGCATAGCCGAAATCCCGACCGCCGTGGTTCAGGAAGTCGTTGTCCTTGGTGTTGATGAAGAACTGCGCGGTCGCGCTGTCGACGACGTTGGTTCGCGCCATGGCGATGGTTCCGACGTCGTTCTCGAGGCCGTTGTTCGCCTCGTTCTTGATCGGAGGCCGCGTCGGCTTCTGCTTGCCGTCCGCCGTCATCCCGCCGCCCTGGATCATGAAGTTCTTGATCACGCGATGGAAGACGGTGCCGTCGTAGAAGCCGGCGTCGACGTACGCCAAGAAGTTCTCGACGGTCTTCGGCGCCTTCTCGGGATCGAGCTGGACCGTCACGTCTCCGAGATTCGTCTTGATGATCACCACCGGCTTGTCTCCTTTGCCCTCGGCGGCGGCGTCGGAGCCGGCGACGAGAAGGGTCGTGAAGGCCGTGAGCAGCGCGGCGAGCACCGCGAATCGCGAGCGGAAGACGCTCATGGAACCCCCGACGAGAAGGCGCGCCCCCGGGCGCGCCGCGCCGGAGGGTAGGCGGATCGCGACGCAACGCAATCGGCGCACGAGCGACCCGTGCCGTCTCGGGTCGGTCTCCTAACCCCGCTTCGCGGGCCGCCTCGCCACCAGCACCGAGCAGGGGGCGAGGCTCACGATGCGATCGGCGACGCTTCCGAGCACGACGCGGGAGAGCTTCGTTCGTCCCGAGTCCGCGACGACGAGCAGATCGGCGCCGGTTTCCTCGACGATTTCGAGCAGGACGTCGAGCGCGGCTCCCGAGCGCACCTCGGTCCGCACGCGGATCCCTCGCTCACGCGCACTCGCGGGGATGCGGTCGGCGAGCGCCTGCTCTGCGGCGTCGCGCATCGCCGCCTCCTGCTCGGCAGACGGGGCGCCCGTCGGGCCGTAGTGCGCGTAGAGCGGGTTCGGGGCGACCGGCGGATCGACGGCATGGACGACGATCACCTCCGTGCCTTCCCCGGCCGCGAGGCCGAATGCCTGCGCGACGGCGAAGTCTCCCGCTTCGGAAAAGTCGGTGGCCGCGACGATGCGGCGTCGCGTCGCCATCAGCCGGCGATCAGGAGCCCGCCATCGACGACGAGCACCTGTCCGGTGACGAGATCCGATCCGGTCACGAAGCCGAGGATTGCACGCGCCACGTCCTCGGGCTCGCAGACGCGGCCGAGCGGCGCGCGCTGCTCCATCGCCTTCTTGATCGGCTCGTAGCCCGCTCCGAGACCTCCCTGGAGCCAGCGTCCCGTGATGAAGCCGGGGGCGACGGCGTTCACCCGGATCTTCGGTGCGAGCGCACGCGCGAGCGTGAGTGTGAGATTGTTGAGCGCCGCCTTCGACGCGCAGTAGGGAATCGAGCTTCCGATGCCGGCCACGCCGGCGACGCTCGAGACGTTCACGATCGCGCCGCCTCCGGCCGCGAGCATCGGCCCGCGCGCCGCACGCGCGCATTGGAAGGCGCCCTTCAGGTTCACGCCGAGGAGGCGGTCCCAATCGTCGTCGCCCACGCGGTCGAGATCGGCATGCGCGATGAAGGTCGTGACCCCGGCGCTCTGCACGAGGACGTCGAGGCGGCCGAGTTCGTCGACGCTCGTTGCGACGAGCCGGCGGCAGTCGGCGTCGTTCGCGACGTCGGCCCGCACGGCGACGGAGCGCGCTCCGGCGGCGCGGACGAGGTCGACCGTCTCGTCGGCCTCTTTCGCCGAGCGGCTGTAGTTGACGGCAACGTCACAGCCGAGCCTCGCGAGCTCGAGGGCGGTGGCGCGGCCGACCCCCGTGGCCCCGCCGGTCACGAGCGCAGCCTTTCCCCGGACATCCATGGTCTTCCTCCCCGCGGTTCGCCGGACTCTAGCCCGGCCTCGCGCCAGGAAAGGCGCATGCCGCAGAGGGTGGGGGCGGTTTCCCTCATGCCGGCGGCGGGGCGTGCCGAACCGGAGGAGGCCCGCGAGGAGGAGGGCGGCCCATGGCGCTTCTGCCGAGCAACCCGCCGCGTTGGCTGCGACCGCTCGTGCCGTCGCCCCGAGCCGGCGAGCGGCTTGCCCGGGCGAGGGTGGCCTAGTCCGTGCGTGCGCTGGTCGTCGATCCGTCGAAGGCCGCGCGCACGCATCTGCGCCGCATCCTCGAGGACGCGGGATTCGAGGCCGGTGAGGCCTCGGAAGGCCTCGAGGCGCTCGAACTCGTCCGCAAGGCGCACGACCACGAGCCCTACGAGCTCCTCGTCCTCGAATGGCATTCGGGGGACCTCTCGGGCCTCGACCTGGCGCGAACGATCCGTGCCGAAGCCGGTGCGCGGGGGCCTCGGCCCCTCATGGTGAGCCACGAGACCACGCTCGCGCACGTTCGCGCCGCGCTCGCCGCCGGGGTGGACGAGTACGCGATGAAGCCTTTCACGCGCGAAGTGATCTTCGAGAAGCTCGCGCTTCTCGGGCTCGTGGTCCCCTAGGCATGGGGCTCTCGCTCTCGGAGCGCGACTTCGACACGGTCCGCCGGCTCGTGAAGGAGCACGCCGCCGTCGTCCTCGAGCCCGGGAAGGTCTATCTCGTCGAGACCCGCCTCGCGCCGCTCGCGCGGGGCGAGGGCTTCTTCGACCTCGAGGAACTCGTCGAGTGCCTGCGTGCGACTGCGTTCGGGCCACTTCACGAGCGCGTCGTCGACGCGATGACGGCGCACGACACGGCGTTCTTCCGCGACATCCACCCCTTCGAGGCGCTGCGAAACTCCGTGCTGCCCGACCTCGCCCGGCGCCGCGCCCACGAGCGCAGGATCCGGATCTGGTGCGCGGCGAGTTCGAGCGGGCAGGAGCCCTACACCGTGGCGATGCTCGTCCGCGAGCAGCTCGAGGCGCTCGAAGGCTTCGAGATCGAGATCCTGGCGACCGATCTCTCGGAGGAGATGCTCGCGCGCGCAAGGCGAGGGCGCTTCGCACAACTCGAGGTGAATCGGGGACTTCCGGCCCGTTTCCTGGTGAAGTACTTCGCCAAGATCGGCGATGAATGGGAGCTTCGCGAGGAGCTTCGCCGCATGGTCGAGTTCCGGGTCCTGAACCTCGCGAAGCCGTGGCCGGAGATCGAGCCCTTCGACGTCGTCTTCTTGCGCAACGTGATGCTCTACTTCGACCCCGAGATGCGACGCGAGCTGCTGGCGAAAGTGCGCCGCGTGCTCCGGGACGACGCCACGCTCTTTCTCGGCGCGGCCGAGACGACGCTCCATGCCGACGACGCCTTCGAGCGCGTCGCGCTCGGTCGCTCGTGGGGCTACCGGCTGCGGCGGGCTCGCGCGAACGCCTAGTCGCGGCGGAGTAGCCCCCGATGCTGCTCGATCTCCTCGGCGGCCTGGTCTGGATCCTCGGCGTTGAGCAGGACGAGCTGCTTCAAGTGCTGGTAGCCGTCGAGATCGACCTCGTCGAGGCTCACGGCCATCCCCTCCGCGTCGACTCTCGCGACGCGACCCCTGGCCTGGACGCAGACTCCCGACTCGCGACCTCCGAGGTAGAGGCGGATCGAGCACGCCTCACCCGCGGCGATCGAACGCTCGCCGAAGAGGTAGAGGCCCTTCATGGCGATGTCGCGGGTCGACCCCCCGACCGTCCGGTTCCCTGCCGTGATCTCGACCTCGATGGCCGTCGCCGAGCGCGTGAACTCGCGCTCATGCTTGTAGGGTTCCTGCATGACTCCCCCCGGGTTGCGCATCGACCCTCCGGATGATTCGGCCGACCGGGGGAAGACTTGATGGCCGATCGGCACGCCGGTGGCGGCCCGATCGCGTTGTGGTAGATCGCCGGGGCGTGACGAGTCGCGTTTCCGGAGCCCTGCTCGCGCTCGTGCTCGCGCTCGCCACGAGCGCCAGTGCGGGCGAGCCCCGTGTGATCCTGATCTCGCTCGACGGGGTTCGCGCAGATACTCCGGACCGCTTCGAGCTTCCGGGTCTCGCGAGGCTCGAACGCGAGGGGCTGCGCGCCGCGCGGCTCGAGAGCGTCTTCCCCTCGATCACCTTCCCCGCGCACGTCTCGATGGCGAGCGGTGCGCCGGTCGACCGGCACGGGATCGTCGCGAACGCCTTCCTCGATCCCGAGCGCGGTCTGTTCGACTACGCGAACGATCCCTCCTGGCAGGCGGCCGAACCGGTCTGGGTCACGGCCGAGCGCCAGGGGGTCGCTTCTGCCGTCTTCTTCTGGGTGGGATCGATGGGGCCCTTCGAAGGCGTTCGCCCGCGCCACTTCGTCGCTCCCTTCGACGCGAGCGTGCCGGAGTCGGAGAAGGTCGACCGCATTCTCGGCTGGCTCGATCTCCCGCCGGCCGAGCGACCGAGACTCGTGCTCTCGTGGTGGAAGGGCGCCGATCGCGAGGGGCATCGCTTCGGACCGGATTCGCCCGCCGTGAAGGAGGCGATGCTCGATCAGGACGCCGAGCTCCGGCGCCTTCTCGAGGGACTCGACGCGCGCTCCGCCTGGGGCGATACGACGCTTCTCGTCGCGAGCGACCACGGCATGGCCGAGGCGTCCGAGCCCGTCGACCTGCGTGCGGCGCTCGAAGAGCGCGGGATCGGCGCGAAGGTGGGACCCTTCGGCGGCATCGCGTGGATCGCGCTCGACGATCCGTCGCGTCGGCAGGCTGCGCAAGAGGGGATCGCGGCGCTGCCGGGGGTTCGCGCGTACGCCTCCGACGCGCTTCCGGCGCCGTGGCGCTACGGTCCGGCGTCACGGCTCGGCGATCTCGTCGCAGTCACCGATGCACCGCGCTATTTCCGCGACGGGACACGCGCGCGTGTCGCCTCGGCCCTCGGGCTCATCTCGGGAGCCCACGGCTACGATCCGAAGCGGGAGGACATGGGGGCGATCTTCTTCGCGAAGGGAAGGGGGGTCCCGCCCGGGACGCGGATCGGGAGCGTCTCGATCCTCGACGTGGCGCCGACGATCACCCGGCTGCTCGGCATCGAGCCGCCGCGCGACTCCGAAGGGCGGGCGATCGATGCGATCGCTGCGCCGGAGGCGCGATGAGGCGGGTCCTCGGCGTGGCGCTCGTCGTGGCCGCGATCGCCGCCATCGCGCTCTGGCTCCTCCGTCCGGCGCCTGCGCCCGAGCCCGAGAAGGCGCCGAACCTCTCGCGATTCGAACGCGCCTTCGAGCGCAATCACCTGCGCCTCTCGACGCTCCCCGCCTACCGCGAACGCCTCGAGGGGCTTCCGCGCGCGGAGGCCCGCAACGCGATCCAGGCGCTCGCGGCGAAGGGCATGCATCGGCTCGGCGACGATCGGCTGCGGCTGCGCACGCTCCTCGTCGGCCGCATGCTCGAGGGGCTCGACGTCTCGACCTGCAGCGCGATGGTGACGGGGAAGCAGAACGAGACGGTTCACGATGCGGCGCTGCTCGTACTCGACCCGGACTCGCTCGAGCAATGGGTCGATCTGAGCTTCGAAGCCGCGGCGGCCGAGCTCGAAGCCCGCCCCGTTGCCGCGCCGAACGCGACGCAGATCCAGCTCGCCCTGCAGGCGCTCTTCGATGCCGCCTCCGAGGCGGACCGCGAGCGGCTGCGCCAGGCGCTCGCGAACCTCGGCGACCAGCCGCCGCTCGAGGCGTGCTGGGCGGCCCGGACGACCTATGCCGCGGTTCCGGGGCTCGACGCGCAGGCCTCGGCGATCCTCGCCCGTGAGCTCGCGAGGCCGTAGCGAGTCGATCCGGTCGCCCGAGTCCTTGCCCGTCCGGGCGCGGGAAGGTATCCAGCAGCGGTCCGCGCGGGGCGGGTGGGGGGAAGCATGTCTCGGCGCTGGCTCGTCGGAGGGATCGGAGCGATCGCGGTCGTGGCGCTCGCGTGCGGGAGCGGGCGCGAAGGCGGCGCGGCGGGCCCCGAACCGATCCAGGTCGGCCACTACGCTTCGCTCACCGGCGACACCGCGACCTTCGGGCAGAGCACGGATCGCGGGCTTCGCATGAAGATCGACGAGATCAACGCCGCCGGAGGCGTCCTCGGCCGCCCGATCGAGATCATCACCGAGGACGATCGTTCGATCACCGAGGAGGCGCGAAGCGCCGCGCAGAAGCTCCTCCAGCGCGACCAGGTCGTCGCGCTTCTCGGCGAAGTCGCCTCCTCGCGATCGCTCGCCGCCGCGCCCGAGGCACAGCGCGCGAGGATCCCCATGATCACCCCGGCATCGACGAACCCCAAGGTGACCGAGGTCGGCGACTACATCTTCCGCGCGTGTTTCATCGATCCGTTCCAGGGCGCCGTGATGGCGAAGTTCGCTCGCGAGACCCTCGGGGCCGACCGCGTCGCGATCCTCTTCGACTTCAAGCAGGACTACTCGGTCGGGCTCGCCGATTTCTTCCGCAAGACGTTCGAGGCGTCGGGAGGGACGATCGTCGCCGACGAGCGCTACACGAGCGGCGACATCGAGTTCCGTGCGCAGCTCACCAAGATCCGCGCCACGAAGCCCGACGCGATCTTCGTGCCCGGCTACTACACCGAGGTGGGGCTCATTGCCAAGCAGGCGCGAGAGCTCGGGATCGACGTGCCGCTGCTCGGAGGCGATGGCTGGGATTCGTCGAAGACGCTCGAGATCGGTGGCAAGGCCGTCGAGGGCAACTACTTCTCGAACCACTATGCCGCCGACTCCGATCGCCCCGAGGTGGTGGCCTTCGTCCGCGCCTACCGCGAACGCTGGGGCGAGACGCCCGACGCGATGGCCGTTCTCGGCTACGACACGGGCGGGATCCTGGCCGACGCGATCGCGCGAGCCGGGAGTACCGATCCCGAGAAGCTCCGCGACGCGATCGCGGCGACCCGCAACTACCCCGGTGTCTCGGGGACGATCAGCATGGACGAGAACCGCAATGCTCGGAAGGACGCCGTGGTGATGAAGATCCGCGACGGCGCCTTCCGCTACGAGCAGACCGTTCCCGCCTTCTGAGGCCCGCTTGGCCGAGGACCTGCTCCAGCAGCTCGTCAACGGTGTCGCCTGGGGCGGCATCTATGCGCTCATCGCCCTCGGCTACACGATGGTCTACGGCGTGCTCAAGCTCATCAACTTCGCCCACGGCGAGGTCTACATGGTGGGCGCGATGACGGGCTACTACGCCGCCCGCTCGTTCGGCCTGGCCGGCGCACCGTCGCTTCTCGGCCTCGTCGCGACGCTCGCCGCCTCGATGGCCGTTTGTGCGCTCCTCGCCGCGATCATCGAGCGCGTGGCGTATCGCCCGCTTCGGAGCGCGCCGCGGCTCGCCCCGCTCATCACGGCGATCGGCGTCTCGCTGCTCCTGCAGAACCTCGGCCAGCTCGTCTTCGGCGCCGACCCGAAGTTCTTCCCGCCGCTTCTCGAGTCCCGCAACGTCTTCGAGGTCGGGAAGCTCTCGGTCTCGAACGTCCAGCTCGCCGTCCTCGGCACGGCGATCCTGCTGATGGCGGCGCTGCAGTGGATCGTGATGCGAACCCGCTTCGGTCGCGCGATGCGCGCGGTCTCGTTCGACGCGCAGGCGGCGGCGTTGATGGGGGTCCCCGTCGACCGTGTGATCCTCGGAACCTTCGTGCTCGGGGCGGTCCTCGCCGCGGCGGCCGGAGTGCTCGTCGGGCTCACGAATCCGAAGATCGATCCCCTCATGGGCGTGCTACCGGGGCTCAAGGCCTTCGTCGCAGCGGTGCTCGGCGGGATCGGGAACATTCCCGGTGCGATGGTGGGAGGGCTCCTCCTCGGGGTGATCGAGACGTTCGTTTCGGGCTACCTCTCGAGCACCTACCGCGACGCGATCGCATTCGTGCTCCTGATCGCGATCCTCCTCTACAAGCCGACGGGGCTCTTCGGCACGACGCAGACGGAGAAGGTATGAGCTCGAAGCGCGTCGCCGCCTTCGCGCTCGTCGCGATCGTGCTGCTCGCGCTCGACGCGTGGCTTCCGTCCTGGCTCAATCCCTACTACGCGACGATCGTGACCCGGATCGGGATCGCCGTGGTCGCGGCCGTGAGCCTCCAGCTCGTCAACGGCTTCACCGGCCAGTTCTCGATCGGGCACGCCGGCTTCATGGCGGTGGGGGCCTACACGTCGGCCGCCTTCAGCGTCTACGTCGGTGCGGGCTGGCTCGAATCCCTGCTCGGTCTCCTGCCTGCACCGCTCGCGAGGAGCTTGTTCTACCCGCTCGTGCTCGCGAGCGGCGGGCTCGCTGCGGCGGTCGCGGGCTTCGTCGTCGGGATTCCCGCGCTCCGGCTCCGGGGCGATTACCTCGCGATCGCAACGCTCGGCTTCGCCGAGGTGATCCGCATCGCGATCCTGAACGTCGATGCGGTGGGCGGCGCGAGGGGGTTCTCGATCCACGCGGCCGAGCATCCCGCGGCCGACCTCCGCTTCGAAGGCTTCGGCGCCGTCTACGCCGTGGTCGTCGTGACGATCGTCGTCGTCGCGCGGCTCGTCTACTCGAGCGGGGGACTTTCGTTCCGAGCCGTGCGCGAGGACGAGGTGGCCGCGACGTCGATCGGCATCGCGACCACGCGGATCAAGGTCGAGGCCTTCGTCGTCGCGAGCTTCTTCGCCGGCGTGGCAGGGGCGCTCTTCGCGCACAGCGAGGGCTACGTCCACACCAACAGTTTCGCTTTCCTGCGCTCGTTCGAGATCGTCGTCTTCGTCGTCCTCGGCGGACTCGGGTCGATCACGGGAGCGGTCCTCGCGGCGGCAGTGCTGACGGCGGCGCCCGAGCTCCTTCGCGGGCTCGGCGAGTGGAGGATGGTGCTCTACTCGCTGCTCCTGATCGGGACGATGCTGCTGCGCCCGCAGGGCCTGCTCGGAAACCGAGAGATCGATCTCGGCTGGCTGCGAAAGCGGTTCGGCTGATGGCGCTCCTCGAGCTTCGGCGCGTGACGATGCGCTTCGGAGGCCTCACGTCGGTGTCGGATCTCGACCTCGACGTCGACCCGGGGCAGGTCGTCGCCTTGATCGGCCCGAACGGAGCCGGAAAGACGACGGCGTTCAACGTCGTGACGGGAGTCTACGCGCCGACGGAGGGATCGATCCGCTTCGCCGGCCGCGAGATTGCCGGCCGCCGACCGCACGAGATCAGCCGGCTCGGCGTGGCCCGCACCTTCCAGAACATCCGGCTCTTCCGCGGCTTGACGGCGGCGGAGAACGTCCGGGTCGCGCTCGCGGCCGCGAAACGCTCGGGCCTCTTCGACGTACTGCGTCCGGGCTCGTGGCGGCGGCAAGAGACGACGCTTTGCGCCGAGGCCGTGGGGCTCCTCGAGCGGCTCGGCCTTTCGCACGTCGCCGATACCGCGGCGGGGAGCCTTCCCTACGGCGATCAGCGCCTGCTCGAGATCGCTCGCGCGCTCGCGACGAGGCCGAGGCTCTTGCTGCTCGACGAGCCCGCCGCGGGAATGAACCCCTCCGAGAAGCAGGATCTCGGTGCGCTCGTCGCGAGGCTCCGCGCCGAGTTCGGGCTCGCGATCGTCCTGATCGAGCACGATGTCCGCTTCGTCATGGATCTGGCCGAGCGCGTGAGCGTGCTCGATCACGGCGAGAAGATCGCCGAGGGGCCTCCCGAAGCCGTCCGCCGCGACCCTGCGGTGATCGAGGCCTATCTCGGCGCTCCCGACGCCGGCGGCGCCCCGGCATGAGCGCCCCGCTACTCGCGATCGAAGGTCTCGAGGCCGGCTACGGCGCCATCGCCGCGTTGCGCGGGATCTCGCTCGAGGTGCGGGCGGGGGAGATCGTGACGCTCATCGGCAGCAATGGCGCCGGCAAGTCGACGCTGCTTCGCGCCGTGAGCGGGCTGCTCCGCCCGGCGGCCGGGCGGATCGTCTTCGACGGCGAGGACGTGACGGCATGGCCTCCCGAGAAGATCGTCGCGCGCGGCGTGTGCCAGGTTCCGGAGGGACGGCGGATCTTCTCGAACCTCTCCGTGCTCGAGAACCTGCGGATGGGAGCGTTCACGCGGCGCTCGGGCGAGGCCGCTGCACTCGAGCGCGTGCTCGGTCTCTTTCCGAGGCTTCGCGAGCGGCTCGGACAGGCCGGCGGAACGCTTTCGGGTGGCGAGCAGCAGATGCTCGCGATCGGCCGCGCACTCATGGCCGAGCCGCGGCTCCTGCTCCTCGACGAGCCCTCGCTCGGCCTCGCACCGCTTCTCGTGGCGCAGATCTTCGAGATCGTCCGTACCATCAACGCGAGCGGCACGACCGTCGTGCTCGTCGAGCAGAACGCGCAGCAGGCGCTTCGCGTCGCGCACCGCGCCTACGTGATCGAGACCGGAAGCCTGACGCTCGAAGGCCCCGCCTCGGTGCTCGCCGCAGATCCGCGCGTGCGCCGCGCCTATCTCGGTGAGGAGGACGAATAGCCGCCGCTGCGGCACGATCCGGCCGCGGGCAGGCGCCGCGCAGCCGTGCTGCGCCGAGCACGATCGCCGCTCACTGCGCGGCGTTCGCCCCCGCGCCTTCGAGCCAGCGTTGCTCGAGACGAGCGAGGATCTCGCGCAAGGGCTCGGGGGGCGTGAGCGCGGCGCCGGGTGCGACGTCGACGAACGAGAGCCCGAGGCGCGGGCCTTCGCGGCGGCGGACGGCGGCCGTCACGCAGGCACGGATGCCGTCGAGCTCGAGCGCGAGCTCGACGAGCGCTCCGACGGGGAGCCGCGGCGGCCGCTCGGAGCCGAAGTCGAGCAGGATACCGCTCGCCGAGAGGTCGACGGCCTCCGGCGTCCAGCTCCGCCGATCGTAGGTTCCGATCTCGATCGAGAGCGTCACACCCATTCCGATCGGGATCCGTCGCGCTGCGCCGACGTCGAGGGTTGCGATCTGCCCCGGGGCGCCGAGCACGAGGACGTTCGCCTCGCCGTCGTGTGCGCCGCGAACCACTCCCCAGACCGGAGCGAGGAAGACGAATGCCCGCTCGTCGTGCGCGAAGGTCACTCCGCAGACCGAGAGCGGACGCGGGAGCGAGGCTCGGGGGTCGGGATCGAGACGAAGCCGCACGCGAGAGCCGCCCGCGCCGGCGAAGCGTCCGCGCAGCACGCCTCCCGTTTCGCGGAGCAACACCACCGCGGGGGTTTCGTCCTTGCAGGCGCATTCGAGAACGGCGGCGATCTCCGCCGG
>CAJPFO010000102.1 GCA_905339255.1 Myxococcaceae bacterium | reverse complement strand
ACGACTACCTCGCGAAGCCTTACTCGAAGAAGCAGCTCGCGCAGATGCTCTCGCGCTGGCTCGCAGAGCGAGATCCGGAGTCGCCGGGCGAGACGGGCGGAACGCGCGCCTGAAGCGGGATGCTCCCGTCGCGGGACACTGCGCCGCAATCCCCGAGGCCCACGCTCCTCGACCCGCGTCCGACGCCACGACCCGGCGCCTTCGGCACGAGCGTGGCATGGTTGCGCTGGCGCTCCGGAGCCTGGAGCGCGTACGTTTGGAGATCCGAATCGCGCGAGGCGAAGCCAGATGGGCTGCCCCCACTGCCAGCACGAGAATCCCGGCGACTTTCGCTACTGCGGCGGTTGCGGAGCGAGGCTCGCCTCCTCCGCCCCCCCTGCGTCGCCCGAGCGCGCGCGATCGCGAGGCGAGCGCCGCCAGCTCACGGTGATGTTCTGCGACCTCGCGAAGTCGACCGAGCTCAGCGAGAAGCTCGATCCCGAGGATCTCTGCGACGTGATCGAGGCGTACCGCGAGGCCTGCGGAGCGGCCGTCGACCGGTTCGGAGGGCACGTCGCGCAGTACCTCGGAGATGGCATCCTCGCGTACTTCTCGTTTCCTTTCGCGCACGAGGACGATGCCGAGCGCGCCGTCCGTGCCGGGCTCGAGGTCCATTCGAACCTCGCGGACCTGAATCCCCATCTCGAGAAGCGCTACGGCGTCCAGGTCTCGGCGCGCGTCTCGGTCCATACGGGTCCGGTCGTGATCGATCGTTCGCGGCACCAGCGCGAGACGCTCGCCCTCGGGCGCGCCGTGAACGTCGCCAAGAGGGTGAGCGAGATCGCTTTGCCGGGCACGGTCGTGATGACCCGCGATACGCACCGGCTCGTCGAAGGGCTCTTCGTGACGCGGAACCTCGGAGCCCACGCGCTGCGGGGGGTGGCAGATCCGATCGAGCTCGACCGCGTGCTCGCCGCGAGCTCGGCACGCGGCCGGCTCGATGCGTCGCTCGCGAAGGGTCTCACTCCCCTGGTGGGTCGCGAGCGCGAGATCGACTCGCTCGTCCAGGCCTTCGATACGGCCTCGCGCGGCCGGGGGCGCGTGGTCTTCTTGGGTGGTGATCCCGGGATCGGAAAGTCGCGACTCGTCCATGCGCTGCAGCGACGCGTGGCGGTGCTCCCCCATGGCTGGCTCGAATGCCGTGGTTCTCCGCATCACCAGAACAGCGCCTTCCACCCGGTGATCGAAGCCTTGCGGCGAGTCTTCGCCTTCGGGCCGGGCGATTCGGCCGCGCGTCGCGCCGCACTCGTCGAAGAGGGCCTCGATCGCGCCGGGATCGATCCGGCCGAGGCCCTTCCGCTTCTCGCAGAGCTGCTCTCGATCGAGGTCCCCGGCGCGGCCGGGCTTCGGGAGACGAGCCCCGAGGCTCGACGTCGCCGGACGCTCGACGTGCTGGCGCGCTGGATCTTCACGGCGGCGAAGAGCCGCCCGCTCGTCCTCGCGATGGAGGACCTCCACTGGTTCGATCCGTCGACACTCGAGCTCTTCGACCGGATCGTGAAGGATGCAGCCGCCGCATCGATGCTGGTGCTCGCGACGCATCGGAGTTCTTTCGTGCTTCGCTGGCCCGTCGAAGGCCACGCCTCCAGGCTCGGGCTCGGCCCGCTCGGGAGGGATGAATCCGCGAGGCTCGTCGAGGCGGTCGCGAGAGGAAGCGACGTAGCGCCCGAGCTGCTCGAACAGATCGTCGAGCGGACCGACGGGGTGCCGCTCTACGCAGAGGAAATCACGAAGAGCGTCCTCGAGGAGAGCCTTTCGAGGGAGGCCGGGGCGAACCCGAGCGCCGACGGAGTCCGGATCCCGCCGACGCTCCGTGATTCGCTCGCCGGACGCCTCGATCGGCTCGGGTCCGCGAAGGACGTGGCGCAGCTCGCAGCGATCCTCGGCCGCGACTTCTCCGCGGCGCAGCTCGAGGCCGCTTCGACGCTCGATCGAACCGGGATCCGCCGTGCACTGGCCGAGCTCGAGGACGCGGGCTTCCTCACGCGGAGGGAGAGCCCATCCGGGGATGCGTACGCGTTCCGTCACGCGTTGATCCACGAGGTCGCGTACGAATCCTTGCTGCGGCGGACGCGTCGAGCCTGGCATGCGCGGGTGGCACGCGCGCTCGAGAAGCACTTCGCCGAGGAGGTCGCCGAGGAGCCCGAAGGGGTCGCGCGACACTTCGAGGAGGGCGGGCTCGCGTCTGAAGCCGTCGACTACTACGAGCGAGCGGGGCAGCGCGCCGCCGGCCATTCGGCGAACGTCGAGGCGATCGGGCACTTCGAACGTGCGATCGCGCTCCTCGATCGGCTCCCGAAGGGTCGAGAGCGGGACGAGTGCGAGCTTCGTCTCCAGCTCGCCCTCGCGGGACCGCTCGTCGCCACCACGGGCTGGGGAAGCCACGAGGCCGAGCGGACGCACCTGCGGGCGCTCGCGCTCGGCGCGCGGGCCGAAGACGCCTCGCAGCGCTTCCAGCTCATGCGCCGCGTCATCACCTTCCACGTCTCGCGCGCCGAACTCGGACAGGCGCACGGGCTCTGTTCCGAGCTCCACGAGCTGGCCGAGCGCGAACGGGACTCGTCGCTCCTGCTCCTCGCCGAGCAACAGGAGGCGATCGTCCTCTACTACCTCGGTCGGCCGACCGAGGCGCTCGCTCGCTACGAGCGTGCCGTTTCGCTCCATGACCCGGAGCGCCATGCGGCACTCCTGCACCTTCACGGCGAGGACCTCGGAGTCTTCACGCGCCTTTGGATGCACTGGGCGCTCTGGATCGCGGGGTTCCCCGACCGTGCACTCGCACGCAGTGACGAGGCGATCGCGATGGCGCGCGAGATCCACCACCCCTTCAGCGAGGTCTACGCGCAGGTCTGGGCCGCCGTACTCCGCTTGCTCCGGAGGGAACGCAAGCAGGCGCAGGAGCTCGCCGGGGCCGCGGCCGAGCTCGCGGTCGAGAACGGCTTCGCCTTCCATATCGGAGCATCTCGCGCGCTCGAGGCGCTCGCGAAGATCGATCCCGAACAGCCCACTTCGGTCGTGGACTCCGCGATCGCCGACTTCCAGACGGCGATGGCGGACGCGGCGAGGACGGGTACCGAGGTCACCCGACCCAAGATCCTGGGGATGCTCGCGGAGGCGCTCGCGAGCGTGGGTCGGATCGCGCCGGCGGAGGCCATCGTCGCTGCGGCGATCGCGTCGGCCGAGCGGACGGGCCAGCCCTTCTGGAATGCCGAGCTCGCGCGGATTCGCGGCAAGCTCGCGCTCGCGAAGGATGCGAGCGAAATCGACACCGCAGAGCGACACTTTCGTGCTGCACTCGCGATCGCCGAGCGTCAGCGTGCAAACGCGCTCGCGCTCCGAGCTGCGACGGACCTCGCGATCCTCCTCGGGGAGAGCGGGCGTCGTGAAGAGGCCCGGGCCGTGCTCGAACCCTCGTACCGGGGCTTCGACGAAGGCCTCGACCTCGCCGATCTCGAGACCGCGCGGGGGCTGCTTCGCGCACTCGAGTGAGGTGCGTCCCGAGTCGAGCTCGGGACGGGGCCTCAAGGGGTGAGAGCCCTACCGATCTCCGGGAAGACGTCGAGGTACGCGCGGCGGCCCCAGAGCAGGTCCTGGTGGCCGTAGCCGCGCAGGATCCGACGCGTGATGCGCGTCGGGACGGCCGTGTCACCGCGAGAGAGAAAGCCCGCCATGCGATCGATACCGCTTCGATGCCAGAGCGCGTTGCGTTCTCCGGTCAGGAGCAGGAGACGCGCGAGCGAATGGAACCTCCGGCGCGCGGCGACGCCGACGAGGGAGGCATCCTCCTCGTCGGCGTCGAAAGGCGCAGCCCAGCCGCGACGGAGGTTGCGCCAGGCGTGCGCGTAGAGGCGGAGCGGGATGGCGCCGAACTGTGCGAGCAACTCGGGCTCGACCGGCGCGCTGCGCGCACAGACGCCGGAGCGCGCGCCATCGATCTCGAGTTCTTCGCCGGCACGAAAGGCGCCGTCGAGAGGTTCGACGAGCAGCTTGCCGCAGCAATCTCCGGACGCCCACGATCCCCTGCTCGTGAGAAGCTCGCGCACGACGGCCCGTGCTCGCGACGAACGCCCGCGGACGAGATCGCCACGTGAAGGCCGGAGCCGGCCTCGCTCGAAGTCGATCTCGAAGCCCTCGTCGTGCAGCGTCGGAAAGAGGTTCGCTTCGAGGTAGGGCCTGCCGTAGAGAAAGCCGAGCCGGTTGCAGAGCTCGCCGGCCGCGGAAAGCGCCCGCCCCGGGGCGGGACGGTGCGCTCCTGCCGGGACGAGGTTCGAGTAGAGGTCGCGAAGCTCTGTCGGCCAGGTCTCCCCGCGTCGAGGGTCGATCTCGAGCGGCGGCGCTTCGCCCGCCAGCAGGCGCTCGAGCACGTGGTCCTGGCTTCTCAGTCTGCTGTCGGCCGGGACGTCGTAGAAGAGGCCGATGCTGAGCAACGCGACACGCAGGGGCGTCTTCTCGGGATCCACGCTTCCCTGCGCGATCGCCTGGGCGACGACTGCGGCTCCCATGCAATGCCCGACGATTCCGAGCGCATCCCCCGGCTGCCTTCCCGTGGCGCTCCGGATCCGCTCGATCGCCTCGGGGAGATCGCTTCGAGCGGCGTGATCGAGGTCGAAGCTCCGCCGCCCGCTCGATAGAGCTCCGGACTCGCGAGCGACGTCGACGACGCGAGCACTGCCACGCCAATCGAGCAGCCACACGTCGAAGCCGGCGTCGAAGAGCCAATCGACGAGGTTGCGAGGCAAGTCTGCTTCCGAGGGGGGAAACGTGAAGGTCTCGTGCTTTGCGCTCGCGCCATGGAGGAGGAGGACCGGCATCCGACCGGAGTTCGAACGCCGGTGGACGAAGAGCTCGATGCCTCCCTCGGAGATCCAGGATCCGGCGCAGGGGAGGGGGCTAGACATGGCCCCTCAGCGCCGCGCGGAACAGCAGCGGCACCGCGTGCGCAGCGTCGGGAAGGTAGATCTTCGCGAGGTGACCGAAGAAGAAGCGTCCGAAGCTCGCGAGAGCCCAGGCCCGGCGGACCGGATCCGTCGTCCCGGTCGCCTCGAAACTCGGGATCTGGCGACCGAAGAGAGCGTGGGTCGGAAGCCGGAGCACGCCACTTCGCTCGTGATGGTCGTTGCAGTAGAGATCGAAGTAGAGGGTCGTGGCGTCTTCGAAGGCATCGAGCCCGGGGTCGTCGTACAGGAGCTTCTTTCCGTCGAGCCGCCAGAGCCTCGGGGGTTCGCCGAAATGGAGCCGATACTCGATGCTCCTCTGCCCGGATCCCGCCGACTCCCCGAGATCGCTCGGTGCGAGCAGCGCGATCGAGCTTTCCGGGCCGACGGAGAAGGAGCGTCTTCCCGCCGGCACTCCCGGGAGCCTCGTGGCATGGACCCATCCAGTGACCGGGATCGATGCCGCGTCCACGTCGCCGGCGCCCGAACGCCTCGCATCGCGTCCGAGTCGCTCGTGCCGTGCGAGGAACCCCGTGAGATCGTCGATCGTCCCGTGCAGATCGAGCTCGAGCGTTGCGGAGTCCTCGATTCCCCGGCGTTCGGTGGCCCGGTACCGCCGCGGATCGTGGCCTTCGAACGGCGGACCATGACAGCCCGCCATCTCCTCGGAAAAGGCGATTCCGATCGCGCGGCTCGCGGGGCCGCGGCTCCCCGAGCGGCACTCGGGTCGCGAAAGGGGATCGAGCGCATCGCGACGCGTCGCCGCCCAGCGTGCGGCTTCGCCGCTCTCTCTCGCGCGCCAGCTCTCGTCTCCGAGGTGCGCCCGCAAGAAGCGCTCGATCTTGAGCTCCGCGATTGCGGTGATCGTCGCGGACGGGTTCACACCGACCGGTGAAGGGAATGCCGCCGCGTCCATCACGTAGAGGCCCGGGCAGCCGCGAACGGAGCCGTCGGGATCGCAGACGCCCTCGTTGGCGGGCTCGCCCATCGGCGCACCGCCTTGCGCGTGCACCGTGAAGCGTCGATCGAGCAGCGTCCAGGCCGGGTTGGTGCGAAGCTCGCCGCGCAGCCCGCATGCCGCGAGATCCCGGAGCAGACGCTCCTGCAGGAGCGTCTCCGGAGACTCGAGCCGCGAAGGGAGCTTCGCGACGAGGTGTCCTTCGGCATCGAGCTCGAGCCTGCCCGGAACCCGGTCGCGTCCCATCGAGAGGAGGATCGCCGAGTGGCCGTCTGCGAAGCGGTAGTCGAGGGCGAAGCGCAAGGCGCCTGCGGCATGGTCGAGCGCGGTCTCGCGGTCGGGAAGGAGTTCTTCGAGGAGGAACGAGACGAGCTCGTGGATGAGCCCCGCCTGGCTTCCGAAGACCTGTTGGACGGCGAGGCGAAGCAGGCGCGCCTCGAGGTCGAGCGCCCGGAGATCGACTCCGTCGAGCTCTTCGAGTCGTAGGCGACCGAGCAGCGAGTCGAGAGCGCCGGTGTCGCGCAATCGTTGCGCGAGACGCTCGACGAAACGCTCGACGAGCGGTTCCGCGGCGTTCGAGAGCGCCTGCAGGAGATCTTCGCGGCCGACGGAGAGCGCCGAGCGAAGCGGGTCGGGGAGCCGCCAACGCCGCGGAGTCCTGCTCTCACCGCGAGCCAGTTCGAGAAGCTCCGCTCCGAGCAGGTCTGCGAGCGCCCGCTCCGGGCTGCTCGATCCGCGTCCGAATGCGCCGAGTGCCCCGCGAAGACCCCCGAGCGGAAGGGGAGCCCACGGCGGGCGTGGCGCTCGCACGGTGTCGGCGAGCGCGCGCTCGGAGTGCCGCTCCGCCTCGCGGAAGCGATTCCTTCCCGCGCAGAGCGGGCTTCGGTAGAGACCGAGCAGCGGCTCGAGCGCCTCGGGAAGCCCCCCGTCCTGGACCATCAGCCATTCTCCCTCCGAGCGATGGAGGAGCGCTCCGGCGATGGTGGGCCCGGTATCCGATTCCTGGAGCTCTTCGCAGTCGAAGACGACCGCCGGAGCGTCGGCGTTCGTGTGGAAGCGACGACCGAGCTCCGGCGAAGAAATCAGGAGCTCTCCGGAGCGCTTGCCGCGCAAGAGAAGCTCGGTCGTCTGGACGGCGCCCGCGCAAAGGAATACGACCGGCGCCTCGACCCTGCAGGGCTCGCCCCGCGCGCCGAGGCAATGGTCCAGGTACTCGACCACGTAGCCGGGCTCGTTCGCCCCGGTGGTGCGACGGATCTCGACGACCTCGGCCTGCGTGCGCAGATCTGCGAGGTGCGTGCCATCGGAGGCCATCGCCTTCTCGGCGCGCGCCAGGTAGTTGGTGTCGAGGGTGTTCCTCGCGTGCTTCGAGCATCCGAAACCACATTCACCACATCCATCGCAGCCAGCCGTCTCGTGATCCTGCGGGCGCCGAGCGTCGGCGTGGCCGACGTCGCCGGGGAAGCGGACGGCGAGCGGGGGGCGGAAGAACGAGAAGCCGGCCCGGCCCGCGCTCGCGCAGCGCTGCGCGGCGTCGCGGAGCGCGCGGGTCTTGCGAGGAAGCCGCTTCTCAGGGATCGGCGCTACGTCGAGCATGAAGGCGGCAAGATCGTAGTAGCGCTCGAGGTCCCGGTACTCTCGGGGCCAGGAGTGCTCGAAGACCTCCGGCGGAGCGCGGAGGTGAACGTTCGCGTAGACGAGCGAGCCTCCGCCGTAGCCCGCAGCCTGCGCGATCACCACGTCGCCGAGGTCCCGGAAGTCCCAGAGGCCGCCTCCGAGCCTCCAGGCGATCTGCGAGAGATCGGGGACGCTGCCCGCTTCGCTCGCAGCCGGGAACAGCGAGGCGTGGACCGGGAAATCGTCCGCCTCGTAGCGTCGACCGCGCTCGAGAATCGCGATCCTGAGTCCGGCCTCGACCAGCCGGCAGGCGGTGACGGCGCCGGCGAAGCCGGTACCGATCACGATCGCGTCGAGCCCCGCGCCCGTCACGACGGCTCCGCCAGGTCGATCGAGCCCGAAAGATCGCGGAGCCGATGCGTCGAGCCCATGGGAGTCCCGGTACGGACGACGCGCCAGTCGATCTCGGGGCGGGCTCCCGGACGGACGTGAATGCGCAGCACGCCGCCTCCCGTTCCGTGGAAGGTTCGCAGTCGCGTGCGGAACGGGATGGCGCAGGTCTCGGTCGCGCCGTGGAACTCGTCGAAGAAATCATCTCGCGTGGCGTACTGGAGCTGATGGATCGGCCCTCCGGCGAGCTCCTCGACCCGGACGCGCCGGTCGGGAGCGCCGAGGCGAAGGGTTGCGTGGTAGCTCGCGTGCATGTCGCCGACCAAGAAGACGAGGCGACCGATCTGGTGGGCATGGATGAACTCGAGCAGGCGGTCGCGTTGTGCGCGGAACGGGCGCCCCGTCCACTTGTCGTCGGACTCGTCCTCTCCCTCACCGCGCCGGCGCAGCTCGGCGACGAAGGGAACGCTCGAGACGACGAACTTGATCCGTTCGCGGTGCTCGACGAGCCAGCCGAGGAAGGCCGCCATCTGTTCGGGATCGAGCATGCGTCGCTCACCGCGAGAACGCTGCGTCCGTGTGTCGAGCACGAAGAACCGAGACGCTCCGTACTCGAAGGCGTAGCCCCGGTGTCGATCGAGGTTTCGAGTGTCGCAGGCAATCTCGGGGGTCTGGCGCGAGGCCACGTACTCGTCGTAGGCGCGGAGAGCGGGAACGAGGTACTCGAGAGGCCGGACCGAATCGCCGGGAACCCAATCCCTCGCGAAGCCGTCGACGATCTCGTGATCGTCGAGCGTCATGTACTGCGGGCAGCTCGCGAGAAACTCCCGCTCGACACCGTCCTCGAAGAACGCCTCCCGGTAGGCACGACGATATTCCTCGAGGTCGGGCGCACGCCGCGGAAGCGGAAAGTCGTAGTAGATCTGGTCGCCGGCGTGGATCATGAAGGCCGGCGGATCGGGCTCGGTGAGGAGCGCCCGGAGTCGTTCGAAGGGGCTCGCGAGGAGCGGGGCGGGTTGCTTCATGCCCGTTCGCTCGTAGACGAACCACGGAAGCGCGAGCGCAACCTCATCGTCGCTGGGCCCGGCGACCGCCGCCCCGCGTTCTCGCCCCTTGCCGCCGAGGGACCCGAGCCCGTGCTTCTGGACACGACGGAGGGCGCGCGCGAGCGCGAAGGCTGCGTGGGCCGTCCTCGATCCCGATCCGAGGATCGCGCGCGACGTTGCGAGCGCACCCGCGGCGGACATCGCGAAGGCGCCGACCGCGCCGACCTGGACGATTCCGAGGTTGCAGCTCGCATGCAAGAAGCAAAACGGCGCCGTCGAGCCGGGGGGAGGGAAGGTGCGGAGCCGTCCGAGCCTTCGCACCGGTTCGCCGCTTCGGAGCAGGGTCTCCGATTCGAAGACGGCTTCGACCCGGTAGTCGGTTTCGGCCTCGAGGCCTTCGACGGTAACGGCTCCGGTGAAGTCGCGCTCGCGTTCGAGTCGGAGCGCGCGGTCGTGAACCCTGCCATTTGCGGTGAGACGCAGAAGCGCGGTGCGAAGCGTCGGGTTCCCCCGGACCCAGAGCGTCGCGCGGTCGTGGCCGGTCGGGCCGATGATCAGGTTCGCCAGGGTTCGATCTCCACGCGAAGCGCGATTTCGCGCGCTCCGATGCGCACGCCATCATGCCATCCGGTGAGTGCTCGGCTCGAGCTCCTCCTCAGTACTCGACCGGAACCGGATCGAGACTTCGCCAGAGATACCACGTTGCAACGCTTCTCCAGGGCGCCCACGCCGAGGCGAGCGCCTCGACGCGCTCCCGTCCGCTGCGAGAGAGGAGCGTCCGGGTCGGGACGTCGGCGAGATAGCTTCGGCTGATCGCCTTCAGCAGACCGAGATCGTCCATGGGAAGGACGTCGGGCCGGAGCAGGTTGAAGATCAGGAACATCTCGGCGGTCCAGCGGCCGATCCCGCGGATGTCCGTGAGGAGCGCGATCACTGCTTCATCGGAGAGCTCCGCGAGCGACCGCGGGTCGATGCGCCCGTCGTCGAAGTGTCGGGCGAGGTCGCGCAGGTACTCGACCTTCCGCTCCGAGAGCCCGCAGCGGCGGAGCGTCGGGGCCCGCCTGCGGAGCAGGCCCTTCGGGCTCACCTCGCCGAGCGTCGCGGCGAAGCGCGCCCACACCGCGTCCGCCGCCTTCACGGAGATCTGCTGACCGACGATCGATCTCGCGAGGGTGGAGAAGGCATCTCCGCGCGAGACGAGCGCAACACGAGGATGGCGGGCGATGATCGCCGCCAGCACCGGATCGGCCGCCCCGATTTCGCGCTTGGCACGTCCCCACCACGGCGGGCGGGGCCGGACCGGCTTCGGCCGAAGCACTCTCGTCACGCTTGCGCTCCCTCATGGGCCGTCCGGCGCTGCGCGCCGCCCCGTCTGCGTCGAAGCCGAGGGATTCTCGACCCTTCGCTCGGCTCCGACAAGCGCGCCGATTCGAGTCGATCGAAGGAGCCCCGCACCAGGCCCGAACGGGCTCGTCTCCGGCCGCTTCGCGCGACAATCTTCTGCGGCTCGCCGCCGCTCAGCCTCGGCTGGCGGATCGCGAGCGGGAGAGGGGAGAGGGGAGAGGGACGAGCCGACCGCCTCGAACCCTTGTTTGAGGGTGGTGAAACCCTCTGCGGAAGCGGCACGCTGTAGTTCCGACTCGACTCGAATGCGCGCGTGGCTCGAGCCCGTGGACGGGGGTGCGGATGCTCTCCGAAGAAGATCTCGCCGTCGCAGACCTGGCGTACGAGGCTGCCTTCGATCCGAGCCTCTGGCCGCAGCTGGTGAACCGGATGCGAACCCTTCTCGAGGGGTCGCAGGTCGGGCTCATCCTGCCCGGGCCGGAGGACGAGCACGATCGCTTCTTCTCGACGCTCGATCCGGACTGGGTGCGCCGCTACATCGAGCACTACGAATCCGTCGATCCGCACATCCTCCCCCACATGACGAAGGCCCCGCTGCGACGCTTCTACTTCCTCCGCGAGATCGTCGCCTGCGACGTCGTCCTCGCTTCGGAGTTCTGGAACGACTGGGCGAGGCCGCAGGGCCTCCGGCACGACGCCGCGATCGCATGGGGCTTCGAGCACGCGAGCCCACGGGAGTTCTCCGGGCTTTCCTTCTGGCGCGAGCACGGCGCGAGGGTCTCGGATGCCGAGGATCTCGCGCGCGTCGCGCGGGTGGTTCCGCACGTCGATCGAGCCGTTCGGCTTCGGCGGCGCGTCGGGGCGCTTCGAGCCGAACGCGACGCGCTCGAGGCCGTTCTCGACGAGATTCCGGCGGCGACGCTCCTCGTCGATTCGCACGGGCGCGTGCGGCACGCGAACCGCGCTGCGCTCCGGCTCGCTGCGAAGGAGGACGGTTTCCGCCTCACACGGCTCGGGGTCGAGGCCGCGACGGATGAAGAGACCCGTGAGCTCCAGCGCGCGGTGGCCGACGGAATCTCCGGCGCGTCCGGCAAGGCGTTCTCGAGGCACGAAGTCCTGCGGCTTCGCCGACCCTCGGGCGCCGAACCCTTCGAGGCGCTCGTAACACCGATCATTGTCGGATCGCAAGACCCGGACGCAGCGAGCACCGCCGTCTTCGTGAGCGATCCCGCGACCGAGCTGCGGCCGCCCGTGCAGGTGTTGCGCAAGCTCTGGAGACTCTCGCGTGCCGAGGCCGCGCTCGCTCTCGAAATCGGCTGCGGACGAACGATCTGCGAGGCCGCCGAGCGGCTCGGGATCCGGGAGTCGACCGCTCGCAGCACGCTGAAGAGCGTCTTCGCCAAGATGGGCGTCTCGCGCCAAGCCGAACTCGTTCGCCGCCTCGCCCAGGGGGTCGCGGGGATCGGCAACGGCGGGAACGAGAGCGCCTGAGCCCGGCCGCCGCCCGCGGCAGGGAGGATCAGACGGTCTGCGAGAAGAGCGGCTTCGGGGCCGCCTGCTGCCCCTCGAGATACGCGTCGAAGACCATCGCGACGTTTCGCACGACGAGCCGTCCGAGCGTCGAGACGCGGACGCTGCCGTCGGCTGCGACCGAGACGAGCCCATCGCGCTCGAGCGCGTCGAGTGCACGCAACTCGGCGGCGAAGCGCGTCGCGAAGTCACTCGCGAAGCGCGCCTTCCAATCCGCCGCGCGCAGCTCGCCGTGACACATGATCTCTCCGATCGCGAAGCGCCGCTCCTGGTCGTCGCGCGAGAGGCGGTGGCCGCGAAGCGTCGCGAGGCCGCGTTCGCGAACCGCCTCGCCCCACGCGTCGGGCTCACGAACCGACTGCGCGTAGGCGCCGGTGAGCTCGCTGATCGCGCTCGGGCCGAAGCCGAGCAGATCGAGGCCGGCATGCGTCGTGTAGCCCATGAAGTTGCGGCGCAGCGTTCGATCGCGGAGCGCGCGGGCGAGCTCGTCCTCGGGGCGCGCGAAGTGATCCATTCCGACGTGGACGTACCCGGATCGGAGGATCCTTCGGAACGCTTCGAGCTGGAGCCGGAGACGGAGCTTCGGCTCGGGAAGATCGTGTCGCTCGAAGCCGCGCTGCTGTTTCGCCACCCAGGTCACGTGGGCGTAGGCGTAGAGCGCGATCCGATCGGGGCCGATCGCGAGGACGCTGTCGAGCGTACGCGCCATCGATTCGAGGGTCTGGAAGGGAAGGCCATAGATGAGGTCGAAGCTCACGCTCGCGAAGCCCGCGTCGCGCGCTCGCGCGACGAGATCCGCGGTCTCCTCGACGCTCTGAACCCGGTGGATCGCCGCCTGCACGCGGGGATCGAAATCCTGCACGCCGAGAGAGATCCGCTCGAAGCCGCACTCCCGGAGCGCCTCGACGTGCTCGGGCGTGGTGACGCGGGGGTCGACCTCGATCGAGACCTCGGCGCCCTTCGCGAGCGGAAACCCCTCGCAGACGGCTCCGAACAGGCGCCTCACCGCGAGAGGGGAGAGATGCGTCGGCGTGCCTCCGCCCCAATGGTGCTGGATCACCGGACCGGGCTCGGGGAGCGCCGCGCGCGCAGCGGCGATCTCGCGCTCGACGTCGTCGAGGAACCGCGCCGGAAGCGCCGCATCGCGCGTGATTACGCGGTTGCAGGCGCAGAAGTGGCACAGGCTCTTGCAAAAGGGCACGTGCACGTAGAGCGAGAGCGGGTCTCGGGGCCCGAGCCGGCCGAGATCCTCGCGGAGCTGCTCGGGCCCGTAGTGCTCGCTCCACACGGGTGCGGTCGGATAGCTCGTGTAGCGCGGGCCGGCGCCCGCGTAGCGGAGCAGGACCGGCTCGGCACGATCGAGATCGAGGTCGAGCAGGGACTCGCTCATTGCCCTCGGATTGTCCCTCACGCGGGCGAGGGGCGCCCGCCCGGCGATCGGGCGATCGATGCCGGAACGGGCCGTATGACGGGCGGGTCCGCGGGGAGGCCCGCGAGCGCCACCATGGGCCTTCCTCGGCGCGCAAAGGCGGCGCATCATGCGGCCGTGGCGGCCCGGATCCCGGCGCCGCGCGGAGGCTTCACTGTCCGAGCACCCTCATGCCACCATCGCACGCGCGGCCTGGCAGGCGGTCTCCCGCGGGGACGTCGAGGGACTCGAACGGATGTTCGCCGAGGACGTCGTCTGGCATGCGACGGCGCGCACGCCCTGGCGGGGAACGCACCGCGGCCGGAGGGCGGTGCTCGACTTCCTCGCGAGGATCGGGGAGTCGATGGAGGTCTTCGACGCCCGCCTCGACGACCTCCTCGCGAGCGAGTCCCGGGTCTCGATGCTCTTCCACATCTCGGCGCGTTCGAAGGGCCGCGCCTTGGAGGCCGACTACCAGCTCCTCGCGCGGATCGACGCCGGTTCCGTCGCGGAGATCTGGACGACGACGCTCGACCCCGACGCGCTCGAGGCCTTCTTCGGGGCGTAGGAGGAAACGGCCGCGTCCATCCGTCGCGAAGGCGCTTCGGCGCGAAGGAAAAGAGAGGGCGACCGGCTGCGCCGTCGCGCGACTCGAGCCTTCTCGCTCGCGGTGTTCGCGCTGGGATTCGCCGGGGCAGCCGCATCGGATCCGCCGCGCACGATCGAGGGCTTCGCGGATCTCCACTTCGGCGTGCGAGCGCCCGAGACGCTTCGCGAACTCGCCGGGAGTCGGGTCGACCTCGAGCTCTGCGCGCTGCGCGAGGCGGGCCATTCCGCAGGCCGTTCCCTCGAGGCGTGCGAACGAGTGACCGGGCGCACGCACATCGGCTACTTGCCGTTCGACGTCGAGGTCTACTACTCGAAGCATTCGCGCCGCGCCACGCGGATCCGGCTGGCACTCTCCGACACCGAGCAGTGGAGCGCGAGGAGCTACGAGAGCGTGCTCCGCACGCTCGAAGCGAGCCATGGCCGAGCCGAGCCCTTCCTGCCGC
>CAJPFO010000101.1 GCA_905339255.1 Myxococcaceae bacterium | reverse complement strand
CGCCCCCTCCCACGCAGGAGGGTGCGCCATCGAAGGCGCTCCTCTCGGCGCGCGTCTCGGGGTATTCTCCAAACGGGCACCGGCGATCCGGTCCGCCCTTCCTAACGCCGGCGCCGCCCGACGCTTCGCAGGATTTCTCCTGCCGCATTCCGACCGCACGCGCCCATGACGCCCCCGCCCGGATGCGTTCCGGCGCCGCAGAGCCAGAGTCCGGGGACGGGAGTTCGATACTGCGACCAGCCCGGAAGCGGGCGCATGAACAGAAGCCGATCGAGCGACATCGCACCGTGGAAGATGTTGCCTCCCGTGAGCGCGAAGATCCGTTCGAGATCGGGTGGCGCGAGCACTTCGCAGGCGAGAACGCTCGAAGAGAAGCCCGGAGCGACCTCGTCGAGCAGCGCGAGAACGCGCGCCGCGAACCCGTCGCGCCGCGAGTCCCAGCCCCCTTCGGGTGAGTCCGGAACCGGCTGCACGAAGAGCGACGCCACGTGACGGCCCTCGGGAGCGAGCGTCGGATCGAGCGCCGACGGGATCGTGAGCTCGATCATCGGGCGCGTCGGCAGCTCGCCCGCGCAAGCCTCCGCGAAGCAGCGATCGAGCGCGTCGAGATCGCATGCGCCGACGTGGATCGTCCCCGCATGCTCGGGGCCCGCGCGCGGCGGGTCGGGCGCGGCGGGGGTCCGGCCCGGGAAACGCGGAAGTCGATCGAGCGCGAGGTTGATCTTCATCGAAGGGCTCCGGAAGTCGAGCGCCTCGATCGCGCGAACGAAGTCGGGCTCGAGGCTCTCGCGGCCGACGAGCCCGAGGAAGGTTCGCTTCGGGTCCGCGTTCGAGACGACGAGCGGCGCCCCGAGCTCGGTGCCGTCGCCGAGGACCACTCCGGTTGCACGACCACCTTCGATGCGAACCCCGCGAACGGGGTGATCGCAGCGGATCTCGGCGCCGGCATCGCTCGCCGCGCGTGCGAGCGCGTCGGAGAGCGCTCCCATGCCTCCCTGCACGTAGGCCCAGACGCCACGCGCCCCCCCCGTCTCGCCCATCACGTGGTGGAAGAGCACGTAACCCGTCCCGGGGGACGACGGCGACGCCCAGGCGCCGATCACGGCGTCGGTCGCGAGGGTCGATCGGAGAGGCTCGCTCTCGAACCAGCGCTCGAGGGCAGGCCGCGCGGCACCGAGAAGGAGCGCGGTCGCCTCGGAGAACTCGCCGCCCAGGCGGAGCCCGCGAAGCGAGGCGCGCGCGAGTGGCGCGAGGTCGCGCGTCCGAAGCCGGCCGGGCGTCGGCGGCGAAACGTCGAAAAGAGGCTCGAGCGCGCGCGCAATGCGATCGAGGAAGGCCTCGTAGGCCGGGTATCGCGCTGCGTCCCGCTTCGAGAAGCGGCCGATCTCCTCGCGACAGAGGCTCGGGTCGGGGCCGAGCAGGAGGCCCGCGCCATCGGGCTGCGGCGTGAAGGACGAAGGGCTCCGCGCGAGCAGCCGAAGCCCGCGCGATTCGAGACCGAGCTCGCGGACGAGCGCCGGGCGCAGCAGGCCTGCCACATAGGCCGCGCGCGAGACGCGGAAGCCCGGCCGGATCTCCTCGGTCACGCACGCGCCTCCCACGAGGGGGCGCCGCTCGAGGACGAGCGTGCGGAGCCCCGCTCGCGCGAGATACGCGGCGGCTGCGAGGCCGTTGTGGCCGGCGCCGATCACGATGGCATCGTGGCCCAAGGCGCGGGAGGGTACCCTCGCGAACGCAGGAGGGCTCGATGTCCGGCCTCGATGGTTTCCTGGCGACGATCCTCGCGCTCGCGATCGCGCGGGGCCTCTGGCGCGGCCTCGTTCGCGAGGCCTTCTCGCTCGCGGCGCTCGGCGCGCTGGCCTTCGTCCTCTGGCGCTTCGAGGCTCCCATCGCGGACTGGTTCCGCATGCTCTCGGCCGATGCGCTCCCCCCGATCGGAGCCCGAGCGCTCGCGGGGGTCTCGCTCGCCCTCGGCGTTTTCACGGCGATCGCCTTTCTCCAGCGCATCGTCCGCCGCAGCCTCGCCGCAGTCGGGCTCGGCCTCTTCGATCGCCTCGCGGGCGGTGCGGCCGGCGCGCTCGAAGGCGCGCTCGTCGCTTGGCTCGTCGTCGCGGGAGCACGCTTCGCACTCGGCGCGGACCACGCGCTGCTCGCCGGCACACGAGCCCTCGAGATCGTCTCGCGCGTCGAGGCGACGCTCCCCCCCGCACCCGCGTCGCGAGCCGCACGCGACGTGGCGGCGCCCGCTCCGGGGAAAGCGCCCTAGTGCTGCTCGTCGACCCCGGCGCCTACGCGCCGGGGACCCTCGATCTCGCGGGCGACCCCGAGCTTCGTCGCTACTGGCTCGATCTCTTCCGACGCCACACCGGCGATCTCGTCGCCCACGTGGCATCCGAACATCCCGGCGAGCCCGCGATCGTCGAGGCCACCCGGCGCGCCGCGGCGGCCTTCCTCGCGCATCTCGACTCCGTCGAGCACGATCCGCGCGCGCGCTTCGATACGCTCACGCTCTGCGCCGAGCGCGAGCGCTGCCTGCGTGCCGCGCGGGTCGACGATCCCTTCGCACGAATCAAGGCGCGCGAGAACGCCGCTGCACTCGAGCTCCTTCCGGGGGTGGTTGCCGCGATCGATTCGCTCGATCCGCGCGATCGGACCGGAACACTCGTCCGGGGGATCTTCGCCGGCAACATCTTCGACCTCGGCTCTCCGGCGACTGCCGCGCTCTTCGCCGCGGGCAAGACCTCCTTCCACGACGTCCGGGAGCGGCTCGCGCCGCGGCCATGGCGCGTCGACGATTTCGATGTGCTCTGCGAGAGGATCGAGCGGGGGGTGTTGCGCGCGCTCGTATTCGTCGACAATGCGGGGAGCGACGTCGTGCTCGGGATCGTTCCCTTCGTTCGCGAGCTGCTTCGGGCCGGAGGCGATGTCGTTCTTGCCGCGAACGCGACGCCCGCCTTGAACGACATCACGCACGGCGAGCTCGGTCCGCTTCTCGATCGCGCCGCCGATCAGGACGAGCTGCTCGCGAAGTCGCTCTCGACACGGCGCTTGCGACTCGTTTCGAGCGGAGGTGGGCTGCCGCTTCTCGACCTCCGGAAACTCTCGGTCGAGCTGCGAAGAGAGATCGCCGAAAGGCCTCCCGATCTCGTCGTCCTCGAGGGAATGGGGCGTGCCATCGAGAGCAACTGGGACGCGCGGCTCCGCTTCGACACCCTCAAGATCGCGATGCTCAAGGACGCCTCGGTCGCGAGGCGCCTCGGTGGCTCGCTCTGGGACCTCGTCTGCCGCTTCGAGCCCGGCCCGTCGCCGCGATCCTGACGGCCGAGCGCGCGGCGAATCCGGGGCGCGGAATCGGCGATCCCTCGGCGAATCCGATGCGAGCGGCCTATCCTCGGAGTCTTTCCGATCGTTCGGGAGTCTTCATGGAATGGCTCAACTACCACCATCTCCTCTACTTCTGGACGGTGGCGCGCGAGGGGAGTGTCTCGAAGGCGAGCCGCGTCCTGCGGCTCGCGCAGCCGACGATCAGCGGGCAGCTCCGGAGCCTCGAGCACTCGCTCGACCAGAAGCTCTTCGAGCGCGTCGGAAGGAATCTCGTCCTCACCGACGTCGGCCGCGTCGTCTATCGCTACGCCGACGAGATCTTCGGTCTCGGTCGCGAGCTCATGGACACCGTGAAGGGACGCGGCTCGGGCCGGCCGCTCGAGCTCACGGTCGGGATCGCCGATCAGGTGCCGAAGGTCGTCGCGCACCGGCTGCTCGAACCGGCGCGGCGGCTGGGCGAACCGGTCACGCTCGTCTGTCACGAGGACAAGCCCGAGCGACTACTCGCGAGCCTCGCGCTCCACGAGCTCGACATCGTCTTCTCCGACGCTCCCGCGGGAAGCGCGACTCGCGTTCGGGCGTTCAGCCATCTGCTCGGCGACACGGGGATCACGTTCTTCGCGGCTCCGGACCTCGCGGCGAAGGCGCGACGGGGGTTCCCGCGGTCGCTCGCTTCGCTCCCGGTCCTGCTTCCCACCCGCAATACGACGCTTCGCCGCTCGCTCGACGCGTTCTTCCAGGCGGCCGGCATCGAGCCTCGCGTGGTCGCGGAGTTCGAGGACAGCGCGCTCCTCAAGGTCTTCGGCGGCGCCGGCGAGGGCTGCTTCCCGGCGCCGACGGTGATGGAGAAGGAGATCCGGCGCCAGTTCGGCGTTCGAGCGATCGGAGAGGCCGAGGGCGTGAGCGAGCGCTTCTACGCGCTCTCGGTCGAACGCAAGATCAAGCATCCGGCGGTTCTCGCGATCACCGAGGCCGCGCGAGAGAGGCTCTTCGCCTGATCCCGCACGGATGCGCTCGCGCCGCGCGAACGGCGGCCGCGAGGCCGACGTGGGCGAGACCCTGCCGCCGGCTTCTCGCGCTCTCGAGGTTCCTCCGCGTCGCGTTCGGCCTCGCCCTTGCGACGCTCGTAGCGGGCGCCGCCTCGGGCGAGTCCCATCCGCCCGACGTCGAAGTCTTCACGCGCGCCGGCTGCCCGCATTGCGAGGAGGCCGAGGCATTCCTCGCGAAGCTCGCGAGCGAGCGTCTGGAGCTCCGGATCGTGGTCACCCCGATCGACGGCGATCCCGCTGCGCGCGAGAGGCTTCGCGAGCTCTGGGAGGCGAACGGCATCACCGCCGCGGGCGTCCCGACCCTCGTCGTGCGTGGCCGGCTCAGGGTGGGCTTCCTCGACGCCGAGACGACCGGTCGCGAGATCATCGCGCTCCTCGGAGGGACGACGGACGACGCCATCGAGGCCGGGATCCTCGGAAGGGTCTCGGTGGCGCGCCTCGGTCTTCCAACGTTCACGCTGGCGATCGGTCTCGTCGACGGCCTGAACCCTTGCGCGATGTGGGTGCTGCTCTTCCTGCTCTCGCTCCTCGTCCACGTCGGAAGCCGCCGTCGCATGGCGATCGTCGCCGGAACCTTCGTCGTCGTGAGCGGCATCGTCTACTACGCCTTTCTCGCCGCGTGGCTCGGGGCCTTCCTCTGGCTCGGAATCGCGAGGCCGGTCCAGATCGGCCTCGCGCTCGTCGCGCGCGCCGCGGGCGCACTGCACCTGAAAGAAGCCCTCGCCCCGGGCCAGGGGCCAGGCCTCAGGATTCCGGATTCGGCGAAGCCGGGGATCTACGCGCGGATGCGCGCCGTCGTGCGGGCCGAGCACCTCCCCGCAGCCCTCGTCGCGGTGATCGTGCTCGCCTTCGCCGTGAACGTGGTCGAGCTGCTCTGCACCGCCGGACTTCCGGCGCTCTACACCCAGGTGCTGAGCCTCCAGGAGCTCTCGGCGCCCGCGTACCACGCCTATCTGCTCCTCTACGTGCTCGCCTACATGGCCGACGATTCGCTCATGGTCGCGATCGCGATCGTGACCCTCGGTCACCGCAAGCTCGACGAGCGAGGCGGGCGCTGGCTGCAGGCGCTCTCGGGAGCCGTCATGTGCGCGCTCGCGTTCGCGCTGCTCGTCGCTCCCGAATGGCTCGTTTGACCCGCGCAACGCGAGCGCGCAAGGGGCCCGCGCCGGGCTCGGAGGCGGCCCGGCGCTCGGTGCCCCGATCCCGCCGGGCTCCTACACTCACGTCTTCGACATGATCCATCGCGCCGTCATCTTCGATCTCGGAGGAGTCGTCCTCGGCTCGCCCCTCCACGCCATCGCGGCCTACGAGCGCGAGCTCGGAATTGCCGAGGGCTTCGTGAACCGTCGCGTGGCAGAAAGCGGAGCGCAGGGCGCGTGGGCGAGGCTCGAACGCGGCGAACTCGAGATGGAGCGATTCTTCCGCGAGTTCGAGTCCGAGTGCGCAACCGCAGGCGCCGCGATCGATGCGCGCGAGATGTTCGAGCGGATGTCGGAGGCGACGCTCCCGCGGCCCGAGATGATCGAGGCGATCCGACGGATTCGCGGTTCCGGGCTTCGCGCCGCGGCGCTCACGAACAACTGGGTCTCCGAAGGCGAGCCCGCTCGCGAGCTCGCTCCGCTCTTCGACGTCTTCATCGAGTCGAGCGTGGTCGGGCTTCGCAAGCCCGACCCGCGCATCTACCGGCTCGCCTGCGAGCGGCTCGGCGTCGAGCCCCCGGAGGCCGCCTTCCTCGACGACATCGGAAGCAACCTGAAGGCCGCCCGCGCGCTCGGGATGGCGACCATCAAGGTCGTCGATCCCGGGCAGGCGCTCCGCGAGCTCGAACGGCTGCTCGGGCTTCGCCTGCTCGGCTAGGCTTGCGATTGCGCTCACCCCCGGAGGATCCGTCCATGACCGACCGAGTGACCGTCCGCATCGAGGACCACGTGGCCGATGTACGGCTCGCCCGCCCCGACAAGATGAACGCGCTCGACGCGGCGATGTTCCGGGCGCTCATCGAAACGGGCCGCAAGCTCGCCGCCGAGCCGACCGTACGCGCCGTCGTGATCTCGGGCGAGGGCCGGGCGTTCTCGGCAGGGCTCGACTTCACGAGCTTCATGGCGATGGCGGGATCGAACGCCGACCGCGAGGGCCCGGGTCTTCTCGCACGGGACGGCTCGAGCCCCGCCAACCGCGCGCAGCTCGCGGCATGGGTCTGGCAGGAGCTTCCGGTTCCGGTGATCGCGGCGGTGCACGGAGTCGCCTACGGAGGTGGGCTCCAGATCGCTCTCGGAGCGGACCTCCGCATCGTCGCCCCCGACGCGAAGCTCTCGGTGATGGAAATCAAATGGGGGCTCATCCCCGACATGAGCGGAACCCAGACGCTCCGGCGCCTCGTTCGCCTCGACGTGGCGAAGGAGCTGACCTTCACCGGCCGCGTGTTCTCGGGAACCGAGGCCCTCGCGCTCGGCCTCGCCACGCGCGTGTCCGAGCGGCCTCTCGACGATGCGCTCGCCCTCGCGCGGGAGATCGCCTCGAAACCCCCCACTGCGATCCGCACCGGAAAGAAGCTCCTGAACGAGAGCGTCGCCGTCGACGTCGCGCAGGGGCTCGCCCTCGAGGAGAGGCTCCAGCTCGCGCTGCTCGGCAAGCCCGAGCAGGTCGAGGCCGTGAAGGCGAATCTCGAGAAGCGTCCGGCGCGGTTCGACGATCCCGCGTAGCGGGAGCCCGGACCAGGAGATCGCCCCGAGACGGGTCGATCTCCTAGCGCGACGGCGCCCGTGAAGGCGGCACCCACGGAGCACCGGCGAACGGCGGCTCGCCGTCCTCCGGAGCGAGAGTCGCGCGAACGACCGGCGCGCTCGCAACCGCCTCGTCGAAGGGCCTCCCCGAGAGGCTGAACGATCGCCCGCGTAGAAAGCCCCGCACGGCGACCTCGAGTGCGAGTGGCTCCCCGGCCCGCGCCGTGTCGAGGCCGAGGAGCGCGCGCGGAACGACGATCAGGCCGTCGATCCGCGGCGCGATCGCCCGCAAGCGTCGTGCGGCGATCCGGGGATCGGGAGTCTCGCTTGCGTTCTCGACGACATGGCCCTTCGGCACGTACACCTGCACGTGGTGCTCGCTCGGCGGATGCTCGGGAGATTGCGAGAGCCGCTCGGGCTCGAAATGGATCGCCACCTGCCTCCGCTCGGCCCCCGGCTCGGATGAGGCCGGTCGCGCCACGACGAGATGGAGCACGAAGGTGTCGCCGAGCGGAACCGGATGCTGCTCGTAGAGCGCGAGGTCGAAGAAGTCCTGGCCGAGGAGTGCCACGACGAGCGAATCCTCGGTCCACGAAAGGTGCACGTCGGCGAAGGGAACGTCGCCACGCCCACGCGGGAAGATCAGGCGAGAGCGGTCGAGATCGAGCGCGTCGAGCGTTGCATTCGCTTCGAGGAACCCCGCCGGCGCCTCGGGCACCGCGATCGGCTCGCCCTTCGGCAATGGCGTCTGCCAGCGCGCCTTCGCATGGATCGCCGCGAGGTCGCGGTTGGCCGAAGCGAGCGCGTCACCGAACCCGCGGTACGGGACACCGTGGACATCGACGAGCCCGTGGCTGTAGTCCTCGCCGTCGCTCCGTCCCCCCGGAGGCTGATCCGAGAGCTGGAACCAGTGGAGTCCCGCCACGTTCGGAAAGGCCGCGAAGCGGCGCGCCGCAGCGGCCGCGCCGCGGGCGCGTTCGGCCTGCGTGTCGACGACCATGAGCTGGCCGCGGTTCGTGTTCCCGCTCCGGTTCTCGCGCGAGGCGAAGAACCACTCGCTCACGAGGATCGGCACCGGCGCCGCGTCCCGGAGCCCCTCGAAGAAATAGGGCGCTACCCAGCCTCCGGGAGTCGCCACGTCGTGGTTCACGGCGAGAACGTCCAGGTGCTTCGCCGCCTCGCGGAGTGCGTCCTCGTCCCAGTAGATCGGCAAGCGGTCGCCGAGGACGAGGGCGCCCGGAGCGGCCTCCCGAGCCGCCGCCGCCGCCATCGCGTAGTAGCGGCCGACGACGATCGGGGTCCACGCCCGGAGCGTTCTCGCCGAATCGCCGCCGGCGGCGAGAAGCGCCGAAACCGGTCGCTTCACGAGCGCGTCGAAATCGGAAACCTCGGGAGGCACGACGAAATCGCGCCGGAACGACGCGAAATCGTCGTAGTGCGCGCGCAGGAACTCGACGAGCCGGCGGCGCGTGTGGTTCGACGGCTCCTGCTTCAGGAACCAGAGCAGAAGCGGCGCGTTCCACCAGCCGATCTCGTTGTCGGTGAAGACCCCGAGCAGGAGCGGTCCGGTCGAATGGCGTGCGGCGCGCCGCTTCGCCTCCTCGCGCATCCGCGCGGCGGTTTCGGGTGCGAACGGATCGCCCCAGATCGCATTCGCCTGTTGTCCGAACGAGAGCACGGGAGTGAACGGAAGGCCGATCTCGTTCTCGCGCCGCGACCAGCCGCCGAGCGTGTTGAAGCCCCAGCCGAGCAGGAGCTCGCGAGTGGCCACGGCCCACGCCTCGGGCGTCGCGTGGCCGTTCGAGTAGCGGTACTGGAGACTCCCCTGCCGAGGCTCCCGATCGGGCTCGCCGTCGACCACGTTCACGCCGATCGAGAAGAAGCGCTCGCCGGCGGGCGTGCGGAGCCAGGCGACCTCGCCGTCCTGGAGCTTCGACCAGCCGCCCGCGGTCGAGCTCGACGCCACGAAAAGCGACGCCAAGAGAGCGAGCAACGTCGAGCGGCGAAGCGGCCGGCCCATCGGTCTCTCGTCCCTAACGGTCCGAAGCGAAGAAGCCTGCGAGAAGCGCGATCATCGGCTCCAGGTCGCCGGCGCCCGCGAGTTCGCGGCACGAGTGCATCGCGAGAAGCGGGATCCCGAGGTCGACGGTCCGGATTCCCGCGCGGGACGCCGTGATCGGACCGATCGTCGAACCGCATCCGAGATCGCTTCGGGCGACGAAGTGCTGCAGCGCGATCCCTCGCTCGCGACCGACGGCGACGATCTCGGCGGCCGTCTCGGCGTCGGTGGCGTACGATTGGTTCGCGTTCGTCTTGAGCACCGGGCCGCAGCCGATCACGGGGCGATGGCCGGGCTCGTGGCGGTCGGCGTAGTTCGGATGCACGGCGTGGGCGACGTCGGCCGAGACGAGTCGCGAGCGGGCGAGCGAGCGGGCGAGGGCCTGCGGCTCGTTCGCTTCGACGCATGCGACGATTCGATCGAACGTCTCGACGAGCAGCGTCCCGCCCGCCCCCCGCGCGCTCCGGCTTCCGACCTCTTCGTGATCGTAGAGGACGATTCCCCGCGTCGACGCGGAGTTCGCATTCGCACCAGCGGATTCGATGAGGGCCGACACTGCTGCGTGACAGGAGGCGAGGTTGTCGAGGCGTGCAGACGAAACCAGCTCGTCGCGCGCTCCGAGCACGCAGGCGGGCTGTACGTCGTGGAGAACGAGATCGAATCCGAGCACGTCGACCGGACGGAGCGGAGCGCCTCGACGAAGCGAGAGCTCGGAGGCGACGAGATCGGCCAGATCCGGGGTGCCGTCGAGCCCGACGATTCCGACGGCGTGTTGCTGGGCGTTGAGCTTGAGCCCGTCCTGGGCGAGCTCGCGCTGGAGATGGATCGCGAGGTTCGGGATCCGGAGCAGCGGCCGTCCGAAGGCCAAGAGCTCGGTGCGGGGGCCGTCGGGCGTGGCGACCACGACGCGGCCGGCGATCGAGAGATCGCGGTCGAGCCAGGTATGGAGGAGCAACCCGCCGTAGGGTTCGACCGCGACCTGTCGGTAGCCGTTCGCCATCACGTCGGGGCACGGCTTGACCCGGAGCGTCGGCGAGTCGGTGTGCGCGCCGACGAAGCGGAAGCCGGCACTCGACGGTGGGGCGCTTCCGACCTGGAACGCGACGAGGCTCGCTCCCGAGCGGACGACGAAGCCGGAATCTCCAGGGCCGAGACGGAATGCCTCTTCCTCGCGAAGCTCGACGAAGCCCGCGGCCTCGAGCCTGCGTCTCACCTCCGCCACGGCATGGAACGGCGTCGGAGAGGCGTCGAGAAAACGAAGCAAGTCGGCGACGCGCGCGTTCATGGCGAGCGAGGATAGCCTCCACCCGAAGCGGCGGGCACGAGCTCGAGCCTGCCCGCCTCGAAGCGCACGACCCGGTCTTCGGAACCGGCGTGCTCCCAGCAGAAGTCGTGAAGGAGGTCGTGGGGGGTCGTGGGCTCCGCTGCGCTGCGGAGCCCGGCGGCGCAGGCGAGAAAGCCGCAGACCTCCTCTGCGGCGAGCGACGCTCGGAGCACGTCGGCGCCCGCCGATCCGTGGAGCTTCGCGAGCTTTTCTCCCCGCTCCTCGAGCAGGAGCAGATGGTGGCGGTAGACCGGCGTCGGAAGCCCGAGCAGGCGCTGGAGAGCGACCTGGGTCGCCGTGCTCGGCGCGAGATCGCGGCCCCGGACGACGCGAGTCACCCCGCTCGCGGCGTCGTCGACCACGACGGCCAGGTGATACGCGATCGCGCCGTCGCGGCGCCGGACGATCGGATCGCCGAAGCTCGAGGCGGGTTGCTGCGAGAGGTCGAGCCCGCTCTCGTCGCGAAGGAAGATTCCCGAATCGGGAAGCCGTACCCGAAGCGGCTCGCAGCTCGCCCTCCAGCCGCCCCGAGCGAGCTCGCGCCCGCGACAGCGGTTCGGATAACCGAGCGATCCATCGGGCGCGCGAACGGCGCCTTCCGCGAGACTCGAGCGGCTGCACGCGCACGGATAGAGAAGCCCTGCTTCCGCGAGCCGGTCGAGCGCGGCTTCGTGCTGCGCGGCGAGGTCGTGCTGCTCGACGATGCGGTCGAAGTCGACCCCGAGCCAGGCGAGATCGTCGCGAATGCCTTCGCTCCATTGCGGGCGACAGCGATCGGGATCGAGATCCTCGAGCCGGAGCCAGAGTTCGGCCTTCCGGCTCCGCGCGTCGAGCCAGCATAGGAGCGCCGCGAGAAGCGTGCCTGCGTGCGCGCGGCCGGTGGTCGAAGGAGCGAAGCGTCCGACCTCCATCGGGGCGGCAGCATGCCTCGACTCGCGGGCAGGCGCAGCCGGCACGGCGCCCGGCGCGTCCTATCCTCCTGCCCGTGGAAAGCCCCCTCACGCTCGTCTTCGTGATGCTCGCCCTCGCAACGGCGATCGGCGTGCCCTCTTATGCGTGGATCGTGCGGGGTCGGACCTATGCGATCTTCGCGTTCGTGATCCTCGCGCTCTCGCTGCCGGGGGCCGTGGTCATGCACGGGCGCCTGCTCGCGTGGCTCTCTCCACCCGCGGCGATCGCCGCCGACGTCCTATTCGTCTTCACCATGGCCGCGGCCGGCGCACATCTGGCCTCGCTCGTCCGGCCGAGGTTGCGGACGCGCGGCTTCCGTTGGCTCGTGAGCGTCCCGGGGATGGCCTTCGTCGCCGCCGGCACGCTCTCCGGCCTCTGGCTCCTGCTGCTCCTTCCGCTCCGAGCGGCACTCTCGCTGCTCGGATTCGACGGCGCGCTCGACGGGCTCCGCTGGCTCGACCTGGTTCCGTTCGCGATCGCGCTCGTCTCGATCCTCACCTCGTATCGGCTCGCCGAAGAAACCGTTCGCGTTCGCGTCGCCCGCGACGGACCGGCCACGGTTTCACGCGTCCCCGTCGAGCGCTATCGGGGCCGCCGGCCGGCGCCGCTCGCGAACCGGCCGCTGCGGATCGTGCAGATCACGGATCCGCATCTCGGGCCGTGGCAGCCCGTGCACCGGCTCCGCCAGAGGATCGCGGAGCTCATCGCTCACGATCCCGACCTCGTGCTGCTCACGGGCGACTTCCTCACGATGGAGGGCATGGGAACCCCCGGCGCACTCGCGATCGCGCTCGAGCCTCTGCGCGAAGTCTCTGCACGTTGCTACGCGATCTTCGGAAACCACGACCACGAGTCGCCCGACGAGGTCCGGACCGCGCTCGAGTCGAACGGCATCCGGCTCCTCGTCGACGAAGAGGTCGTCATCGACACCCGGGTCGGACCCGTCCAGGTGGTCGGTGCCGATTACGTGCGACGCGGGCGCGCCGAGCACATCCAGGGGCTCCTTTCGCGCTTTCCGCGCCGCGCGGGCGTGCTCCGGCTCCTGCTGCTCCACGACCCGCTCGGGTTCCGCCACGTTCCGCTCGGAGACGTCGATCTCACGCTCTCGGGGCACACGCACGGCGGGCAGCTCGGCCTCGTCTCCTTCGGCCTCGATTGGACGGTGCTCTCACGGAGCCGCTGGCCGGACCATGGCCTCTTCGGCCACGGCCCGAACCGCCTCTACGTCCACCGTGGAACGGGCTTCTACGGCTTCCCGCTCCGTATCGGTGTTCCGGGGGAGCTCTCGCTCCTCGAGCTCGTGCGGGAATGACCCGGCGCAGCGCTCGTCGAGCCCTTTCCTCGGTGCTACAACCGGGTCCGTGGTGCGCCGCGCGCTCTCGCTCGCTTTCTGGATCTTCCTCACGACGAGCTCGATCCTCCTCTTCCCCGTCGCGGTCGTGATCTGGGCGCTCACTCTGCCCTTCGACGGGCGCCTCTTTCTACTCCACCGCTTCACCTGCTTCTGGGCGTCTCTCTACACGTGGACGAACCCGGCGTGGCCGGTGACCGTCGAGGGGCGCGAGAGGATCCGCGACGATCGCGCGTACGTGATCGTCGTGAACCACCAATCGCTGCTCGACATCCTGGTGCTCTTCCGGCTGTTCCGGCACTTCAAGTGGGTGTCGAAGGTCGAGAACTTCCGCATTCCGTGCATCGGCTGGAACATGACGCTCAACCGCTACATCGAGCTCCGGCGCGGAGACCGCGAGAGCGTGATCCGGATGCTGGCGGCGTGCGAGAAGACGATCGCGGACGGGAGCTCGATCATGATGTTCCCGGAGGGAACGCGTTCGGTCGACGGCCGCCTGCGCCCCTTCAAGGCCGGCGCCTTCGAGATCGCGAAGAAGACCCGCGTTCCGATCATTCCCATCGTCCTGACCGGAACCGGCGACGCACTGCCGAAGCGCGGCTTCGTGCTCCAGGGCCGCCATCCGATCCGCCTGCGCGTCCTCGAGGAAATCCCGTACGAGCGCTTCGCCGACAAGGAACCGCAGGAGATCATGCTCGAGACGCGAAGCCTCTTCGCGAAGGAGCTCGGCGAGCCCGAGCCGAATCTCTCGACGTGAACCGACGCGGCTCGGGGCAGATTCGCCTGGTGGTCTTCGACTGGGCGGGAACCAGCGTCGATCATGGCTGCTTCGCGCCGATCCGGCCCTTCGTCGAGACGTTCGCGACGCTCGGCATCCGCCTCTCCGCCGACGAAGCGCGCGGGCCGATGGGGCTCCACAAGAAGGATCATCTGCGAGCGCTCCTCGCGATCCCCGAGATCACGGAGCGCTTCACAGGGGCGATGGGACGCGCCCCGACCGAAGCCGACGTCGAGCGTCTGTACGAGCGCGAGTTCGTCCCTCGCCAGATGGAGGCCCTTCGCGGTGCGGGCCGACCGATCGACGGTGTCGTCGAGGCCGTGGCGTGGCTTCGGAAACGGGGAATCCGGATCGGGAGCTCGACGGGCTATTTCCGCGACGCGCTCGAAGCGGTGGCCGCGGAGGCCGCGCGAGCCGGGTACTCGCCCGACTTCGCCTTCTGCCCTGGCGATGTTCCGGCGGCCCGGCCGGCACCCTGGATGATCTTCCGGAACATGGAGGCTGCAGGTGTCTTCCCGCCCCGCGACGTCCTCAAGGTCGGCGACACCCTCCCCGACATCGAGGAAGGCCTGAACGCCGGGGTGTGGACGGCCGCCGTCGCCCGGACCGGAAGCGAGGTCGGGCTCTCGGCGCCGGAGCTCGAGGCGCTCCCCGACGCAGAGCGCGCGAAGCGGATCTCGCGAGCGCGAGAGCGGCTCGCCGGAGGCGGCGCGCATTTCGTGATCGATTCCGTGGCCGAACTACCCGGGCTCGTTCGCGAGATCGACACCCGCCTCTCGCGTGGCGAGGTCCCGTAGGCGTTGGACGACGACATCCCCTACCTGCTGCTCACGCCGGGGCCGCTCACGACCTCGCGGACGGTTCGCCGTGCGATGCTCCAGGACTGGTGCACCTGGGACGACGACTACCACGCCCTCGTCGAGGAGATCCGACGCCGGATCGCCTCGATCGCCACCGATCGAGACGACTTCACCGTCGTCCCGATGCAGGGAAGCGGGACCTTCTCCGTCGAGGCCGCGATCGGAACGCTCGTTCCCGAAGCCGGTCGGCTGCTCGTCGCGAGCAACGGAGCCTACGGCCGCCGCATCGTGCAGATCGCCGAACGTCTCGGGATCGATTGCGTCGAGCTCGCACACCCCGAGACCGAGCCCGTCGCCGCCGATCGCGTCTCCGATGCCCTGCGTCGGGATCCGGGGCTCTCGCACGTGGCCGTCGTCCACTGCGAAACCACGACGGGGATGCTCAACGACGTCACCGCCGTCGGCGGCGCCGTCGAGACTCGCGGGCGAACGCTGATCGTCGATGCGATGTCGTCGTTCGGCGGTCTCCCGTTCACGCTCGAAGGGATCCGCGCGGATGCGCTCGTCTCGTCGGCCAACAAGTGCATCTCCGGAGTCCCGGGCTTCGGCTTCGTGGTCGTCCGCCGTGCGCTCCTCGAAGGCTGCGAGGGTCGTTCCCGGTCGCTCTCGCTCGATCTCTTCGACCAGTGGCGGACGATGGAGCAAGAGGCGGGCAAGTGGCGCTTCACCTCGCCGACGCACACCGTCCGCGCCTTCCTCCAGGCGCTTCGTGAGCTCGAAGCCGAGGGGGGCGTCGCGGCCCGCCACGCGCGCTACGTCGAGAACCAGCGACGACTCGTCGAGGGGCTCGAAGCGATCGGCTTCTGCACCCTCCTGCCACGTGCGCACCAATCGCCCTTCATCACCGCGTTCGTGCATCCCGCCGATCCCGGCTTCCGCTTCTCCGAGCTCTACGCGGCGCTCAAGCGACGCCGCTTCGTGATCTACCCGGGCAAGGTGAGCGATGCCGACACGTTCCGGGTAGGAACCATCGGCCACGTCTTCCCCGAGGACATCGACGAGCTGGTCGACGCCTTCGCCGGGGCCGTCCGGGAGATCGGCGTCCGACTGCCGTGATGCGAGCGCCTCGGAGATCGGCCCCTCTCGGGTCGGTCTCCTAGGCGGGAACGAGCCCCGGAACGCCGTGTTGCACGACGAAACTCCGGGCGGTCGTGACGGGCGCGAAGACGTCCGAGGTCGTCGAGGCGACACGGAAATGTGACGTCCACGCCTGCGGCGTCACGTCACAGAGCGTGTATCCGCGCTGCAGACCATTGAAGTACTTGATGTGCGGGTTCCCGGGAATCCCGAGGGTCACCAGGCCCACGAGGTCCGTCTGGAAACCCGAGCTCACCGAGGTGCAGACGAACTCGGACCCGACGATCGGCGATTCGGGCCGATCGAAATCGGGTTTGAGGTCTCCGGCCCACGCCGAATGGATGTCTCCGGCGAGCACGATCGTGTTGCGGATCCGATAACGCGCAATCCACTCGAGGATCCGCCTTCGCGCCTCGAAGTAGCCGTCCCACACGTCCATGATGAAGAGCTGCTGGTCGGCCGAGATCCCGGCGGCGTAGTTCATCTGCATCATCATCACCTGCTGCGCGATCACGTTCCAGCGCGCGCGAGAGAGCAGCAGGTTGCGAAGCAGCCAACGCTCCTGCTCGGCGCCGGTCATCGTCGCCGACGGATCGAAGACCCCGGCGCACGGGACCCGGAGCAGATCTCCACAGGGCTGGTCGGTCCGGAACTGCCTCGTATCGAGGACGCTCAGCCGCGCGAGGCGTCCGAAGTCGAAGAACCGGTAGAGATTCATGTCGGGGCCGACGGGCTTCGCCTCCCGACGCAGGGGCATGTGCTCGTAGTACGCACGGTAGCCGTTGGCGCGTCGCTCGAGGAACGCCTCTCGCGGCGCGTTCTGCTCCTGCACGTCGTTCGCATAGTTGTTGTCCACCTCGTGGTCGTCCCACGTCACGATGAACGGGAAGAGCGCATGCGCTCGCTGCAGCCACGGATCGCTCCGGTAGAGCGCGTGGCGGTTGCGATACTCCTCGAGCGTGAAGATCTCGCCGCCGTGGTGCTGGCGGATCGCCTGCCGGCTGATCCCGCCCTCGTAGATGTAGTCGCCGACGTGGAGGACGCAGTCGAGATCCTGCTCGGAGATGTCGCGCCAGGCCGTGTAGAGGCCCGCCTGCCAATCCTGGCACGAGGTGAGCGCGAAGCGGAGCCGCTGCGCAACGACGCGAGGGTCGGGGAAGGTTCGCGTCCGGCCGATCGGGCTCGCGACGCCGTTCACGATGAAGCGGTACCAGTACCAGCGGTCGGGGACGAGCCCCTGCACGGTCGCGTGGACGCTGTGGGCGTCCTCGGCCGAGGCGATCTCCTCGCCGCTTCGCACGACGTCGTTCATCGCCGGATCGGTCGCGACCTCCCAGCGCACCGGCACCGGAGTGGGTCCCATGCCGCCGCCAGCGAGCGGATCGGGCGCGAGTCGCGTCCAGAGCACGACGCTCGTCGCGTCGGGATCTCCCGACGCGACACCGAGCGTGAAAGGAGAGTCGGCCGCGGCCGGCCATGCCGATGCGCGGGCGACGGGCGTTCTCGAAAGCAGCGCGAAGGCGGCGAGCGCGGCGCCGCCTCGAAGGATCTCGCGGCGGCCAAAGCCCCGGAGGCTCTCGAACGAAGCCTCCGGGGCCGGGACTCCCGCGAGCGCCCGAAGGGTCGGAAGGTTGAGCGGCGGCATGCGGCGCATGGAGCTCTCCCGGCCCGGAACGGGCGTTCGCTAGCGCAAGGTGATCGCCGAGTTGGAGATCACGGGCGTTGCCCGCTCCTTCGTCTTCGCAGCGAGGAGCAGGCGGTTGCCTTCCTTC
>CAJPFO010000100.1 GCA_905339255.1 Myxococcaceae bacterium | reverse complement strand
CGGCGCGCCGGGGTGTCCCCGGCGCCGGTCGAGCCAGCGTGTCCTGACGGCTCCTCCGTGGGGCGGCGGGGCGCCGTGCCGCCCACCGCTCGGGCCGTGGCGCCGGAGCGGGAGAGCCCCCCGTTTCGGCGGACCCCCCCTCCGCCTTGACCCGGCCGCGCCGCGGACGGCTCGGCAGCCGTGCCCCGGGGGCTACGCTCCCGGCAACTCCGGAGGCAAGGTGAGAATCCTCGAGCTCTTCTCGGCCAAGGTGGGCGTGGCGGTCGGCGATCGGGCGCCGGATTTCGAGCTCGCGGACGCCGCCGGGCGCCCTTTCAGGCTCTCGGCTCTCCGCGGACGCAAGGCCGTCGTGCTCTACTTCTACCCGAAGGACGACACGCCCGGGTGTACCAAGGAGGCGTGCAGCTTCCGCGACCACTACCAGGACTTCGTCGACGCCGGCGCCGAGGTGGTGGGGGTCTCCTCCGACGACGGCGCTTCGCACGAGCGCTTCTCGAAGAAGTACGACCTTCCTTTCACGCTCCTCTCGGACGAAGCCGGAGCCGTCCGCAAGCTCTATGGGGTGCCGGCGACGCTCGGCCTCCTGCCGGGCCGCGTGACCTTCGTGATCGATCGCGAGGGTGTCGTCCGACACGTCTTCAACTCGCAGCTCGCCGCGACCCGTCACGTCGAAGAGGCGCTCCGCACGCTCCGTTCGAACGCAGCGTAGGCGAGCGCGCGGCCGACATCCGATCCCGGCGTTTCGGCGACGAGCCCCCGAGGGCCTGGCGTCGGGCGGATGCATCGTGCACGATGGCGCGCCGTGCGGATCGTGGTCCTCGACGGCGCAACGCTCAATCCCGGCGACCTCGATTGGGCGCCGCTCGCCGCGCTCGGCGACCTCGAAGTCCATCCGCGGACGGATCCGGCCGACGTCCTCGCTCGCTCGCGCGAAGCCGATGCGATTCTCGTGAACAAGATCGCGCTTCCGGCCGCGCTGCTCGCGGAACTGCCGAAGCTTCGCTACGTCGGCGTGCTCGCGACCGGATTCGATCGCGTCGACGTGACCGCGGCGAAGGCACGCGGGATCGCCGTGACGAACGTTCCCGAGTACGGGACCGAATCCGTCGCGCAGGCGGTCTTCGCGCTCATTCTCGAGCTCGTCTGCCATACCGGCCGGCACGCCGCGCAAGTCCGCGAAGGCCGCTGGAGCCGGAGCGACGACTTCTGTTACTGGGACGAGCCGCTCGTCGAGCTCTCCGGAAGGACGCTCGGCATCGTCGGCATGGGAGCGATCGGCCGCGCCGTCGCACGGATCGGCCGCGCCTTCGGGATGCGGATCGCGGCGTCGCGCCGCGGCGCGGCCGCGCCTGCGGATGCCGACGTCGATTGGCTCGCGCTCGACGATCTTCTCGCCGCGAGCGACGTCGTCTCGCTGCACGTGCCGCTCTCGGCGGAGACCGAGCGCATGATCGATGCCCGGCGCCTCGCACGCATGCGATCCGACGCGTATCTGATCAACACGGCACGAGGGGGCCTCGTCGATTCCCCGGCGCTCGCGCGGGCGCTCGAAGCAGGCCGGCTCGCCGGCGCAGGCCTCGACGTCCTCGATTGCGAGCCGCCGCCTGCGGATCATCCGCTGCTCCGGGCTCCTCGCTGCGTGGTGACGCCGCACGTCGCGTGGGCGACGACCGCGGCGCGCCGGAGGCTTCTCGAGACCGTCGAGAGGAACCTCCGGGCGTTTCTCGAAGGGCGCGCCGAGAACCGCGTCGGCTGAGAGGATGCCGCGGCGTGCCGGCCCGCACGCGTCGGTGCGGGCTTCCGAGGCGGCTTCTACCATGCGCCGCGTGCTCCAGGGCCGACGACGTCTCGCGTTCGCGGCGGCGGCGGTTGCCGCGGCCGGCCTCGTCCTTTCGGCCTGGCTCGAGCACGAACGGCTCCGCGGGGATCTCGCAGCGGCCGTGCGGCGCGTGCGCGAGGTGCGCGAGGGCTCGGTCCGTGCGAGCGAACGGGGCGAAGGAAGCGCGGCGCAGGGCGAGCGCGTCGTGGTTCCGCTCGACGGCTTCGGGCCGGGCGAGCTCGTCGTGGCCGCCGTCTGCGACGGGGATTGTCCGAGCCTCGGGCTTCGCCTGCTCTCGCGCGAAGGCGCCGTGCTCGGCGCCGATGGCTGGGGCGACGCGGTTCCGATCGTCTCGGCGGCGCTCGAGCGCAGCGATCCGGTCTCGCTCGAGATCGAGCTTCGCCGTTGCGACGCGCCGAGCTGCCGGTACGCCTGGCAGGCGATCGCTCTCGATCGCTCGGAGGCGGATGCCCCGGCGTCGACCACGGGCACGTGCTTCGCCGTCTCCCCGGACGGCCTCGTGCTCACGGCAAACCACGTGATCGAGGGCGCAGCGCGGATCGACGTGCGTTTCGTCGGGGGGCCTCCGCTCCGCGCGAGGCTCGAGCAGGTCGACACGGGGACGGACGTGGCGCTGCTCCGCGTGGAGGCCGCGACTCCCGTCTACCTCGGCCTCGCCGAAGTCGGCGCCGTCCGTCTCGGCGAGAGCGTCTTCACGATCGGATTCCCGGCCGTCGACGTGCTCGGTGAAGAGCCGAAGTACAGCGAGGGAGCGGTCGGTGCGCTCTCGGGTCTCGAGGACGACCCCCCGAGCCTCCAGCTCTCGATCGCGGTGCAACCCGGAAGCTCGGGGGGCCCGGTGCTCGACGATCAGGGCGAAGTGGTCGGTGTGATCGAGTCGGTCGCCGATTCCGAGTTCTTCCGTGGCGCCGAGGGGCTCGTGCCGCAGCCGCTCTCATGGGCGGTGCAGGCCGGCACCGTCCGCTGGCTCGTCCCCGACGTCGACCCTCCGCCGCCGGCCGAATCGCGCGCCGAGGCGGTCGAGCGGGCGCTCGGCGCCGTCTGTCTCGTCGAGGCGCAATGAGTCCGTCGCGGCGTGGGGCCGGCGCGGTGTTCGCAGCAGCGTCGGCGCACGCCGCGTCGGGGCTGGCCGCTACCCGCGCGCGTACTTCGCCATCTCGTCCTTCAGTTGGCGCTTCAGGATCTTGCCGTTCGCGTTTCGCGGCAGCGGCTCGCTGCGGAGCTCGATCCGGACGGGAACCTTGAACGCCGCGAGCCGCGAGCCGACGAAGTCCTGCAGCTCCTTTTCCGTCACCTCGCGACCGGCGACGACCTGGACGACGGCCGCCACCTCTTCTCCGAGCACGCGATGCGATAGGCCGACGACGGCGGCGTCCATCACGGCCGGATGGTCGTAGAGCACCGATTCGACCTCGACGCAGTAGATGTTCTCGCCCCCGCGGATCAGCATGTCCTTCGCACGATCGAGGACGTAGACGAAGCCCTCCTCGTCGACGCGGCCGAGGTCTCCCGAGTGGAGCCAGCCGTCGGTGATCGTCTCGGCCGTCGCTTCGGGCTTGTTCCAGTAGCCCGAGACGACGTTCGGCCCGCGGATCCAGATCTCGCCGACTTCGCCGACCGGGAGCTCGCGTCCCGCCTGATCGACGATCTTCACGTCGACCACGGGAACCGGGGGCCCGACGCTGTCGGGCTTCGCGATGTAATCGGCGCCGCCGTTGAGTGTCGTCACCGACGAGGTCTCGGTGAGCCCGTACCCCTGCCCGGGAGAGACCTTCGGGAAGGCCTCCTGGATCCGCCGCACGAGCTCGGGGGCAGCCGGAGCACCGCCGTAGCCGACGCTCGTCACGCACGAGAGATCGCGCTTCGCGAAGCTCGGCGATTCGAGCACCTGCCAGACCATCGCCGGAACGCCGCCGAAGCTGTTGATGCGCTCGCGTTCGATCAGCTCGAGGGCGCGCTCGGGATCCCATTTGTACATCATCACGAGCTTGCCACCGAAGGCGAAGTTGGCGCAGAGCGTGGCGTGGCATCCCGTGGCGTGGAAGAGCGGGATCGAGATGAGCGAGGCGCTCTGCGGCCGCGCCTCGCCCGGCGTCGGAAGCGGCGCTCCGCTCCGGAGCGCGCCGCGCACCGTGCCGCAGGCGAGCGAGACGATGTTGCCGCAGATGTTGCGGTGCGTGCCGAGGGCGCCCTTGGGCCTTCCGGTCGTTCCGGAGGTGTAGAAGATCGTGGCGTCGTCGTCGGGCTCGAGCGGGACGTCGGGAAGCTTCGCATCGGCCGGCGGCGTCCCGAGCACGTCCTCGAAGCGCAGATGCTCGGGAGCGATCGGTTCGTCGGCGCGCGCCACGATCAACTGCCGGAGCCCGGGGAGTTTCGGGAGATGCTCGGCGAGCCTTCCCGTCCGCTCGGCGTCGGCGAAGAGCACGACGGAGCCCGAATCCGCGAGTCCGTACTCGAGCTCTTCGCCGGTCCACCAGGCGTTGAGCGGAACGACGATCGCTCCCGCCGACGCTGCCGCGAAGAACGAGATCGACCACTCGGGGAAGTTCCGCATCGCGATCGCGACGCGGTCGCCCTTGCGGATCCCGAAGCGCTCGACGAGCGCCGTGGCGAGCGTCGCGACCGCCCGGTAGTGCGCCTCGAAGCCGAGGCGCTCGTCCTCGTAGACGACGAAGGTCTTCTCGCCGTGGAGCCTCGAGAGCTCGACCACGGCACGAAGCGAGGGCGGCGCTTTCTTCCAGGTGCGGAGCCGGACCCCGCGGATCTCCCGCTCCTCCATCTCGAAGGGCGAGCCCGCGGCGGTGAGCAGACGGTGGAGGTCGGCGATCGAGGGGGGCGTCATGGGGCCTCCGGAACTCGCGCGGTCGATTCCGCGGCGAGCCAGCGAGGCTACAAGGCCCGCCGAGGTCCGGGCAAGCCGTTTCGGAGCCGACGCGGGCCGCGTCGGGTGGGTGGCCTACGAGGGCCGGAAGATGTGGCGATCGTCCTCGACCGCGACGTTTCCGCGCACCCCGACCCCTTCGCGTTGGCAAAGACCCTCGAGCAGTGCGCGATCGTCCGGCGTATGGGCGAGGAAGCGGCCGCCGCTCTCGAGCCGGCCGACGACGATGCCCTTTTCGGGCGTGCCGTCGCGGCCGAAGACCACCGTGTAGGTCTCGATCCGCGCGGGCCCCGACGCGGCGTCCACGAGCGGCACGGCCGCGGCGGGCTCCGAGGGCACCGAGACGATCTGCGGCCCGCCCGACGCGCGCGGGGCGCTGCCGAGGACCGTCGCCGTGTGCTTGGTCAGGTACCAGCCGTTTCCCGTCACGAGCCCCTTCGCGCCGGGGGCGCGCCGCAGCCGATCGCACATCGAGACCACGGCGTGGAGCGAGTAGTTGTTGCCGGGACCGCCGAAATAGGGGAGGCCTCCCGCGACGGTCAGACCTCGGGGATCGTCCTCTGCGAGGTCGAGCATCTCGCACGCCATCTCGACCGCCACCGGGAAGCAACTGTAGAAGTCGAACGCGCCGATCTCGCCGAGCGAGACGCCGGCCTCGCCGAGCGCCCCGAGCGCCGACGCACGAAGCGCCTCGCACGCCGAGAAGCTCGGCCGCTCGGTCGGGTACCAGGCGGCCTCGACCGCCGCGCCACCTCCCCACCAGTGCACGGGGCGCGACGAAGGGACGCCGAGCGCGCGCGCCTCGGCAGCGGAGACCAGCAGCACCGCGGCCGCCTGATCGGTCTCGAGGACCGCGTTCAGGTACTTCGGGTACGGAAAGCAGATCATGCGGTTCTCGGGGCCCGGTGTCGTGAGCTCTTCGGGGCTTCGCGCCACCGGGAACCACGCGTGTGGATTCGAAGCCGCCACGCGCGAGATGCGACTCATGAGGGTTCCCATGCACGCGCGATGCGTGGCGAGGTCGAGGCCGCGCTGCGCGCGGAGCGCGTTCTCGAAGAGCGGATAGACGAAGGGCGGAAGGATGAGCCCGTAGCGCTGCTCGATCCCGGAGCTTCCCGCACGATCGACACCAATCCGTGTCGGCTCTCCGTCGCCTCCATCGGGCCAACCGAGCGGCCTCTTCGCCTGCTGCGCGCGGCGGAAGGTGCGGAAGTTGTTGCTGCCTGCGACGAGCGCGGCGCGAACGCGTCCCGCGCGGATCTCGCGAGCCAGGTGGTTCAGCAGCGCGAGCGATGCCTCGCCGCCGAGGGCGGTCACGGCTTCGAGCCTGGGCTTCGCGCCGAGCGCCTCGGCGAGGAGCCGCGGGGCGTTTCGCGGCCGCCAACCGGGAACGTCGACGACACCGACCGCGTCGAGCCTCGAGAAGATCCGCTCGCCGATCCCCGCTTCCTCGGCCGCCTGTCGAGAAGCGATGACCATCGTCTCGACGGGGTCGAGGGCTTCGTCGAGCGACGCCTCGCGTTGCAGGCACTGGCCTTCGCCGATCAGGAGCGGAGCGTTCTCGTCTTCGACCATGCCTCGTTCTTGCTCTCCGTGTCGAGCGGCGCGCCGATCGCGGCCGGGGAAGGCACCTTAGCGCGTGGGCGAGCGCAAGGATCAGCGCCGGCGTAGCCACGCTTCGGCGGCCGCTACGCGGCGCTCGAGCTGCGCGAGGGTGGCCTCGGTGACCTTCGAGAGCCCGACGCGGCGATTGAGCTCGGCGTTCACCTCGGCGTGCGAGCGCCGCTTGCGGTGGACGAGCTCGCGGACGAGGGTCGCGTTGCGTTGGCGGAGCGCTTCGCGTCGCTCGCGCAACGAGAGCGCCGCGCTCGAAGGCGATGCCGGCGCGTCGACGTGCACTCCGAGTCGGGAGTCCTCGGACGAAGCGGGGGCGGGGCCCCGCTTCGTCTCGGTCGGAGCCACCGGAGCGACGAGTCGGAACTCCCCCTCCGGCACCGCCGAGATCGGCGCGAAGAGATTCTCGCGAACGGGACGCTCCTCGCGAGGCGGACGCGGCGGTCCCTCGCCAGCGCCATCGTCGCGTCGCGGAGCGAGCGCGTGGCGGCGTTCCTCTTGGATCGACACCGCGAAACTCCGCAACCGCGGATCGTCTGGGAGGTAGAAGTAGGCGCTTTGCCGTTCGTCGCCGGGCGTGAAACGCACCAGGCGGCCCACGGCCTGGCGGAAGAAGAGATCGGTTCGCGTGCTCGTTGCGTAGACGCCCACGCGAAGGCGCGGGATGTCGACCCCCTCCGAGACCATCCGCACGGCGACGATCCAGGGCGCGTCTCCGCGCGCGAAACGCAGGATCCGTCCCGAGGCCCCGGGATCGTCCGAGAGTGCCACGGTCGGAACGATTCCGGCTCGCGCGCGCAGCAGCGCCGCGACGGCGCGAGCGTGTTCGCGATCGATCGCGATCACCATCCCTGCAGCGGTCGGATCGGTGCGGCGGAGCTCGACGAGCTGCTCGTTCGCCTGCGCGAGGACGGTGTCGAGCCACTGTCCCGAGGCCGAGAGTGCGGTGCGAAGCCGCTGGCTCGCGAGCGCGGGATCGAGCGCGTCGTCGAAGCTCGCCGCCTGCTGGCTTCCGTCGGGAGCCGTCCACTCCATGCGGCCGCCGAGCCGCGGAAAGAAGACCGGCCGCACCACGCCGCCGTCGGCGAGTGCGGCGGCGTAGCCGTAGTCGTAATCGGCGACGGCCACCGAGTCGACGTAGCGGACGAACGGGATCGGATTCTCGTCCGAGCGGAAGGGCGTTCCCGAGATCGCGAGCCTTCGCGGCGACGCGTCGAACGCGAGCCGGATCGCATCGCCCCAGCTCCGGCTCTCGGCGGCGTGGTGCACCTCGTCGAGGACGACGAAGGCGTGCGCCGAGAGCCGCCGGAGCGTGGCCTTGCTCGAGGCCACCTGCTGGTAGGTGACGACCACGCCGTGGAAGTCGGCCGGGAGGGCGCTCCGGCTCGTCCACTCGGCCTCGAGCGCGAGGCCGAAGGCGTCGGCCGCGCGCGCCCACTGGCGCTAGAGATGCTGCGTCGGCGTCACGACGACGACGCGCCGCACGCGCCCCGCTGCGAGCGCGCGCTGCGCGGCCTCGAGCGCGAAGGTCGTCTTTCCGGCGCCGGGCGTCGCGACGGCGAGGAAGTCGGGCTCGGTACCCGACTCGAAGCGGACGAGCGCCTTCTCCTGCCAGGGACGAAGCGGCGGGCGCGGCGATCGCGAGGAGCGGCTCACCTTGCTCGGCCGTCCCGATTGCGCCGCAGTCGCACGAGGAGCGACGAGGTATCGAGGCGGCCTGCTCCCATCGTCTGGAGCTCGGCGTAGAGCTGGTCGACGAGCGCCGTCACGGGGAGGGCGGCGCCGTTTCGCCGCGCTTCTTCGATCGCGATCCCGAGGTCCTTGCGCATCCAATCGACGGCGAAGCCGAAGTCGAAGCGGCCCTCGATCATCGTCGCCGCTCGGTTCTCCATCTGCCAGGACTGAGCCGCCCCCTTCGAGATCACGTCGATCACGGCCGACACGTCGAGCCCTGCGGCCTCGGCGAAGGCGACTCCCTCGGCGAGCGCCTCGACGAGCCCCGCGATGCAGATCTGGTTCACCATCTTCGCGAGCTGTCCGCTTCCGGAGGAGCCGAGATGCTTCGCATGGCGCGCGTACGACGAGAGCAGGATCGGCGCGACCCGCTCGAAGGCGGCTTCGTCGCCACCGGCCATCACCGTGAGCACGCCGCGCTCGGCGCCGGCCTGCCCCCCCGAGACGGGAGCATCGAGATACGTGACCCCGCACTCCGAGGCTCGTTCGGCCATCTCGCGCGCGAGCACGGCCGAGGTCGTCGTGTGGTCGACCACGATGGCGCCGCGGTCGAGCGTGCCGAGGACTCCGCGCGCTCCCGCCACGACCTCCCGGACGTCGTCGTCGCCACCGACGCAGACGAAGACGAACGAGGCCCCGTCCGCGGCGTCGGCCGCGCTCGTCGCCTTGCGGGCCCGATGCTCGGAAACGAAACGCTCCGAGCGCGAGGCCGTGCGGTTCGAAACCGCGATCTCGTGACCGGCGCGTACGAGATGCGCAGCCATCGGAAATCCCATCGTCCCGAGTCCCACGAAAGCCGCGCGCTCCGCCACGGGGGCCGAGTCTATCCCGTCGTGCGCGCGCCGTCCTCGCGACGCGGGGGCGGACTCGACGCCGCGGCGGCGTCGGGGCAGGATCGGTTCCGAGCCGAGGAGGCGCGAATGCCCGAGCCTGCGACGAGCCGAGATCCCCGCGACGAGAAGCCGATTTTTTCGCCGTCGCCCGAGGCGATCGCGGCGGCGAACCTGACCGCGTTCCGCGCGCTCGTAAACCAGCGTTCTGGCCGCGACGTTTCCGACTACGAGCGCCTCTGGCGCTGGTCGATCGAAGCACCCGAAGCGTTCTGGACGAGCGTCTGGGACTTCTGCGACGTGCGCGCCGAGACGCGTGGCGAGCGCGTGATCGAGAATCCGGATCGCATGCCGGGGGCGAGGTTCTTTCCCGATGCCCGGCTTTCGTTCTCGGAGAACCTGCTGCGGCGACGCGACGACTCGCCGGCACTCGTCTTCCGCGGCGAGGACGTGGCCGCGCGAAGCCTCTCGTGGCGCGAGCTCCACGGGCTCGTCTCGAGGCTCCGCCAGGCGCTCGAAGCAGAGGGGGTCGGCCCGGGGGATCGCGTGGCCGGCTTCGTCGCGAACCTTCCCGAGACGGTCGCGGCGATGCTCGCGGCGGCGAGCCTCGGCGCCGTCTGGTCGTCGTGCTCTCCCGACTTCGGAGTCGACGGCGTCCTCGATCGCTTCGGCCAGATCGGCCCGGTCGTGCTCTTCGTCTCGGATCGCTACCGCTACGCCGGACGCTGGCACGATTGCCTCGGCCGCGCGGCCGAGATCGCGCGCGCTCTCCCGGGCTTGCGCCGGACGATCGTGCTGCCCTACGACGGCGAGGCCGCCGATCCCGGCGCCGTCCCGGATGCGCTCACGCTCGACGCGGCGATCGCTCCCTTCGTGGCCGGCGAGATCGCGCACGCACGACTCGCCTTCTCGCATCCGCTCTACGTCCTCTACTCGTCGGGAACCACCGGAAAGCCCAAGTGCATCGTCCACGGGAGCGGAGGCACGCTCCTCCAACAGAAAAAGGAGCACGTCCTCCACTGCGACGTGAAGCCCGGGGATCGGGTCTTCTACTTCACGACCTGCGGCTGGATGATGTGGAACTGGCTCGTCGCGGCGCTCGCGAGCGAAGCGACGCTGCTTCTCTACGACGGCTCGCCTTTCCATCCCTCGGGTGAGGCGCTCTTCGACTTCGCGCGCGACGAGCGCGCGACGCTCTTCGGCACCTCGGCCAAGTTCATCGATGCCTGCCGGAAGGCGGGGATCGAGCCGCGGCGAACGCACGAGCTCGCATCGCTGCGCCTCGTCACCTCGACGGGCTCGCCGCTCGCTCCCGAAGGGTTCGATTGGGTCGTCGAACGCATGAAGCCCGGCGTGCAGATCGCGTCGATCTCGGGCGGCACCGACATCCTCTCGTGCTTCGTGCTCGGAAACCCGACGGCTCCCGTCCATCGCGGCGAGATCCAGTGCCGCGGCCTCGGCATGGCGGTCGAGGCCTTCGACGACACGGGTCGTCCCGTGCGCGGACGGCGCGGCGAGCTCGTGTGCACGAAGCCCTTTCCTTCGATGCCGATCGGCTTCTGGAACGACCCCGACGGCTCGCGCTACCGCAAGGCGTACTTCGGCCGCTTCGAAGGCGTCTGGTGCCACGGAGATTGGATCGAGATCACGCCGCGCGGAGGCGCCGTCATCACCGGGCGCTCGGACGCCGTGCTCAACCCCGGCGGCGTCCGCATCGGCACGGCGGAGATCTACCGGCAGGTCGAGGGCATCGACGAGATCGAGGAGGCCATCGCCGTCGGACAGGATTGGAAGGGCGACGTGCGGATCGTCCTCTTCGTGCGGCTACGGCCCGGCGCCGTCCTCGACGCCGCACTCGCGGTGCGCATCCGCGAGCGCCTCCGAACGCACGGCTCGCCGCGTCACGTGCCGGCCAAGATCCTCGAGGTCGCGGACATTCCCCGCACGCGCTCGGGCAAGATCACCGAGCTCGCCGTCCGCGACGTGATCCACGGCCGCGCCATCGCGAACCGCGAAGCGCTCGCGAACCCCGAGGCGCTCGCGCACTTCGAGGCCCGCCCCGAGCTGGCCGAGGACTGATCGAAGCCGCCGGTGCAGACGCTAGAAGCCCATCGCTCCCGGATCGGCGGGCGTCGGCACGCCGACCCCTGCGCCGACCAGGACGATCGAGAGGATCAGGATCAGCACGACGGGGACCAGGTTGGCGATGATGCAGACCACGATCGCGCGACCGGTGCTCACGTCGAGCGCCTGGCGGACGGCGATCACGGCGGCGACCACCGAGAGCGCGAAGATCGCGATCCCGAGCACCCAGCCCCACTCGCCCCAGGGAAGCACGCCGAGGGCCCCCAGGATGCCGGGGGCCGTGGCGAAGCCGAGCGTCCGGAGGAGCTCACCGAAATCCGAGGTGCAGTTCATGATCTTGACGCCGATCACCCAGACGATTCCCGCGCCGATCGCCCAGCCGAGAAAGCTCCCGGCGAGGTTCGCGAGCGCCCCTCCGGCGCCGAGCTCTCCAAAGGCGGCCACGCTCTGCGCGAAGCCGGCGAGGAGTACGACGGTCGCCGCCTGCCCGAGCGCCGAGGTATCGTGCTCCACCTCCTCGTAGACCGAGGCATCGAGCTTGAGTGCGCCGAACAGGCGCTCTCCGAACGATCTCGAGGCTCCGCCCCCACCCGATCCGAGGTCTACGCTGTGCATGGCTCCTCCCGGCCCGGACGGGCCCGACGGGATGCTACACCGCGCCGCGACGGTTGCGCTCGCCATTTCGGCCCCTTCCGTGTCAGGATGGGGTCTGCTCGGGAGGAGGAGCGATGACGACCCCGTTCTACTGCCTCGCAATCGTGGTCTTTCTGCCCTACGTCTGGGGATTCTTCGCCGTGCGGGAGCGCAAGCTCCAGCTCGGTGCGGTCGACAACAAGACTCCGCGGGCGCAGCAGGCGCAGCTCACGGGCCGCGGCGCCTGGGCGGTCGGCGCTCACCAGAACGCCTTCGAGGCGGTCGCGGTCTTCGCGCCGGCCGTCCTGGTCGCGCATCTCGCGGGCGCCGATCCGGTCTGGTCGGCGCGCTGGAGCGTTCTGTTCGTGATCGCCCGCGTCTTTCACGGCGTCTTCTACGTGGGCGGCGTCGACCTGCTCCGCTCGCTCTCGTTCGGCGTCGGCATCGTCGCCGCCGTGGCGCTCTTCGTTCTCGCCGGGCGAGGCGGCGCGTAGCCACCTCTACGCGAGCGCCTTCATCTTCTCGAGCTGCGCCGCCATCTTCGCATGCAGGAGATGGATGGCCTTGAGCGGCCGGACCATTACCTTGAAGTCGACGATCTTGCCGGCGTCGTTCCAGCGCACGATGTCGACGCCGTTCACCTCGATGCCGTCGACCACGGCACGGAACTCGAGCATCGCGTCGCGCTCGCCGACGATCTCGCGAACGTAGTGGAAGTCCTCGCCTCCGAGGAGCAGGATCGCTCCCGTCAAGTAGAGCTTCGAGAGCGCCTTGCCGCGCTGCGGCGTGTGGACGATCGGCGAGTGGAAGACGCAATCGTCTGCGAGCATGTCGTCGAGCGCCGACGCATCGCGTCGGCGCACCAGATCGTGCCAGGCGTCGAGGGCAGGGGTCGTCATGCGCCGGAGAGTGCGCAAAATGCGTCGCGACGACAAGCGGCGCGTCCCGCCGCGTGCGACCCGGCTCGTCGTCCCGACGCGGACGTGTCTCGATCGAGGTTGCGACCCGGAGGTGTCCCGATCGGGGGTAGGGGCGACCCGGTGGGTCGCCCGGGACACGGCGATCTCTCAGTGCGGCATTGCGTGCGACCCGGCTCGTCGTCCCGACCCGGACGTGTCTCGATCGAGGGTAGGGGCGACCCGGTGGGTCGCCCTCATGCGTCCGACCGGGGGCGGGGTGCACGATGCCGGATGCGCTCAGGAACGCCAGGCGTCTTCGGGGTCGGGTGAACGGGTCTTGGGGTTCTCGCGGTCGAACTCCCACCGCGCGGGATTCCCGACGACATATTGCCGGATGCGATCGAGCGACTCGTCACTGCGGATCACGTGTTCGAAATAGTTGCGCTGCCAGACGGTCATGCGCGGCCTGCGAAGATGTTCCCGGATGCGTCGCGTGACGATCGATTTGAACTGCCCGATGAGGGCGCCGATCGATCCGCTCGCGGGCCCAGACGTTCCGATCCGACCTGTTGCCGGCACGGCACGCGCTCGTCCGACTTCATTGCTCGCATCGAACTCGCGCCCCTCTCCGGGTGGACGTCGAATAGGAAAGGTAGGGGCGACCCACCGGGTCGCCCCTACACGGAGAGGCGCATCATCACCGGTGCCGGCGATTTGCCGGGGCGCCGCGGCCGGGTGGTCGGCCCCGGCCTCGTTCGCCGGCCCGCCGGCCTCGATGTGCGTGGTCGCACACGAATCGTCCTCGATGATCGCGACGATGCCGTGCACGCGCTCGCCGACCTGCGCGAGTGGATGGGCGAGCCGCGCGCCTCGACGTCAGACCCGGGCCCCGCGCCGCGGTGACGTCTCCGCTCCTCGATCTCGCCGACTCGGTCCGCTTTCTTCAATCGCTCGAAGGCGAGCCGTTCGCGCACGTCCCTGTCGGGAACCACTTCGAGACGCTCGCCCTCCGTGGGCGTGGCTTCGACGGATGGCTCCGGGACCGACACTTCGAGGTGACGGGCAAGGCTGCGCCATCGCAAGCCGTCGCCGATGCACTCGGCGTCTTCGAGCATCGCGCCCGCCTTGGCGAGCATGTGACGGTCTCCGTCCGGCTCGCGAGTCCGGCCGACGGGCTCGTCTACCTGGATCTCGGGGGCCGAGATCATCGCGTGGTCGAGGTATCGGCGACGGGTTGGCGGGTGATCGAGGGCGCGGACTCCCCCGTCTACTTCCGCCGGCCGGGTGGAATGCTCGAAATCCCCACTCCGGAGCGCGGCGGGTCGCTCGACGAGCTACGACCGTTCGTAAATGTGGGCAGCGCGGAGAGCTGGCGACTCGTGGCGGGTTGGCTCGTGGCGGCCCTTCGGCCACGCGGGCCATATCCGCTCCTCGTGCTGCTCGGGGAACAAGGCTGCGCAAAAAGCACTACGGCGCGCGTGCTCCGTCGGATCATCGACCCGAACAAAGCAGAGCTACGAGCCGAACCCCGGAGCGTCGAGGATCTCGTCCTGGCCGGATCGAACGGCCTCATTGTCGCCCTGGACAACGTCTCGAACCTGCAACCGTGGCTCTCGGATGCTCTTTGTCGCATCGCGACGGGAGGCGGGTTGTCGAGGCGGCGGCTCTACACCGACTCCGAAGAAGCGCTCTTCGATATCTCACGGCCGACGCTCGTGAACGGAATCGGCGACGTGATCTCGCGCCCGGATCTCCTAGACCGATCCTTTCTGGTGACGCTCCCGCGGATCGAGGACTCGGCGAGACGCCGCGAAGCGGAGTTCTGGAGGGAGTACGCGCTGGCGCATCCTCGGATCCTCGGGGCGCTCCTCGACGCCGTCTCAACCGCGATCCGGACCGAGGACACCATCGCCGAGAGCATCGGCCCTTTGCCCCGGATGGCCGACGCGGCGTGCTGGATCGAGGCCGCGGCTCCTGCGCTCGGGTGGGAGCGCGGCGAGTTCTTGGCCGCTTACTCCGCGGCCCGCGCCGACGCCCGAGAGCTCGCGCTCGACGCGAGCGACGTCGGACGCGCGGTGCAGGCAATGATGGACGGGCGCGTCGAGTATCGGGCGACGGCCACGGATCTCCTCATCGAGATCGCAAAATACGTGCCCGAGCAGACGACGCGGGGGCGGGCGTGGCCGAGGACGGCCCGCGCTCTCACGAGCGCGCTCCAACGGGTCGCCCCGGTCCTACGAGCCGCTGGGATCGACCTCGCACAAGAGCGCGACCTCGGCCGCCAGCGTCGTCGCCTCTGGAGGATCGTGGTGAGTCCCCGGGACGACCGTCCGGACCGTCCGAACCGTCCGAACGTGAGCGATATCGGCGGGTTAGGGTCGGACGGTCCGAGAAGCCAACCGTCCGCAGGGGCGTCGTCTGCGGACACAAGCGCCGACTGCGGACACAACGACCGCGGCGACCGTCCGAACGTAACCCCTCGGAATCGCAGGGGTTCGGACGGTCCGGACGGTTCGGACGATCTTCCCGGACACTCGCAACAATGGCCGGAGGCCGAGGGCCTGATCGACCTGCTCGAACCCGAGCCCTGGTGACTGGGCACGTCCATGACGGAGGGGGAGGGGGCCTCGAATCTCTACGCCCCTAGGGGGGCGTGACCGCGCGGGGGGTGAAGCGCACGCGGCCGCAGTTTTCGATGCGAAGGGGGGTGGGGGGCTGAACCGGCCGAGCGATTCGTGAGCGCTGCGATCTCCTCGCCCTCGGGCCTGCCGAGCCGTATCCTGACCCGTGCACGGTCTGAGGTGCCCGCCATGTCGAAGATGACCGTCAAGGAGGCCGGCGAGTCGCTCGTGAGGACCGTTCGGCGCGTTCGCGACGAGCGGGAGCGCTTCGTGCTGACGGAGGACGGCAAGCCCGTTGCCGCTCTCGTGACGGCCGAGGATCTCGCCTTCCTCGAAGACCTCGAAGAGCGGATCGACCTCGGAGAGGCGCGCAAGGCGCTGGCTGAAGGCGGCGACCCGATCCCGTTCGAGACGATCCGGCGGGAGCTGGGGCTCGACTGACGCCCTACCGGATTCAGTTTCTCCCGCGCGCCCGGCGCCAGTTCGAGGCGCTCCCGCGTGACGTTCTCCGGCGCGTTGACGCCCGCATTCTGGCGCTTGCCGAGGAGCCGCGACCTCCGGGCGTGGTGAAGATGCACGGCGGCGGGGGCTACTACCGGCTGCGCGTCGGTGACTACCGCGTGGTGTACGCGATCGAGGATGACGTGCTCCTCGTGCTGGTCGTTCGCATCGGCCACCGGCGCGAGGTGTACCGCTAGGACCCGGAAGGAGATCATCGTGAGGACGACGGAGCCCGCGGCTTCACTGGTATCCACCGGGCGAGCACCGAGGCCGGCGAGGTGCCCACGAGCAGTTCACGGACAACTACGCGCGCGCGCGCGCGCGTGGAATGGTGGAGACCTACGCCACGCGCCGGCATCTACGCCATGACCGCCGACGTGTCGGCCGAAGCCTTCGAGGCGGCCATCGTCGAGGCCAAGGCCGAGGGCAACCTCGGCGCGAAATCGCTCCGCGTGCTTCCCCCCTGCTTCCCCGGCAGGCGTCGCCTTTTCACGTGGGGCGCTAAGTAGTTGAAATCATGGTGGCCCAGGGCGGAATCGAACCGCCGACACTGCGATTTTCAGTCGCATGCTCTACCAACTGAGCTACCGGGCCGGAGCGCGGAGGCTAGCCCGACGCGGCGGAGCGAGCCACGGGGGCCGGTGCGCGCGGGGCGGGTCCTAACGGGCGGGCGTGGCGGTCGCCTTGCGGATCACGACGTTCTGGCGGGGCCGGTCGGGAGGGCCCCAGCGGCCGTAGCGGTCGGTCTCGACTCCGGCGATGCGGTCGACGACGTCCATGCCCTCCGTCACCCGACCCACGACGGTGTAGCGGCCGTCGAGGTCGGGCTGGTCGGCGAGGACGATGAAGAACTGGCTTCCGCCCGAACCCGGCGCGCCCTTGTTGGCCATCGAGACGATGCCGCGCCGGTGGGGCACGTCGCTGAATTCGTCGGCGAGCGTGTAGCCCGGGCCGCCCTTGCCGTCGTCGCGCGGGTCGCGGTTCTTCGAGTTCGGGTCGCCGCCCTGGACGACGAAACCCGGGACGACGCGATGGAAGGAGGTTCCGTCGTAGAAGCCCTGCGCGGCGAGATCGACGAGACTTGCGACACTCTTCGGCGCCTTGTCCGGGAAGAGCTCGATGCGGATCGGACCCATGCCTTCGACGTCGAAGACGAGCCCGGGCCGCGGGGTCGGCGCCGGATCTCCTTCCGGAAGATACGAGCCGACGTCTCGTCCGGGGGCCGCGCTCGCGTCGTCCGACGCGTCGGGCTTCCCGGCGGCGCCCGAGGGCCCGGCTTCGGCCTCGCTCGCAGCAGGCGCGTCGGCGGGCCGCTCGCCGCAGCCGGCTCCGGCGGCGAGCGCCCCCACGCAAAGCGCCACGGCCAGTCGTCGCATGGCATCGCCCCCTCGGCCCATCGAGTACGAAGCCCCGGCGCCTCCGTCAAGGAGGCGCCGCAAGGGCGATCCGCGTCGCGCGGTGCGTGTGGTAGGGTGCCCGCGTGACGCGCTCTCGTCTCCCGATCGTGCTCGTGGCGCTCGTCGCGTGGTGCTCGCAGGGCGCACTCGCTGCGGCGCCCGCGCCGGCGGCGGGCCGCTCGGGGATGGTCGTTTCGGCGCAGGCGGATGCGACACGCGCCGGTGTCGAGATGCTCGAAGCGGGCGGCAACGCCGTCGACGCGGCGGTCGCGGTCTCGTTCGCGCTCGCGGTGACGGAACCCTACCACTCGGGAATCGGCGGCGGGGGATTTCTCCTGATCCATCGCGCGGGCGGCGACGAGGTCGCGATCGACGCGCGCGAGACGGCGCCCGCTCGCGCGACGCGCGAGATGTTCGTGGCGCCGGGGGTGGCTCCGGACGCTCCGAAGGAGGGACCCCTCGCGGTCGCGACGCCCGGGCTCGTGGCGGGGCTCGCCGAGGCGCTCGCCTGCTGCGGGACGAAGTCGCTCGCCGAAACGCTCGCCCCGGCGATCCGTCTCGCCGAGGACGGCTTCGCGATCGGCTGGCGGCACGCCGAGATCCTGCGACTCGTCGAGTCGCAGGGCTTCCGCGAGAAGCATCCCGAAACGGCACAGATCCAGCTTCCGCCTCCGGGAGAGCCGATCGAGGTCGGCTGGAGGCTTCGCCAGCCCGAGCTCGCGAAGACGCTTCGCCGGCTCGCGAGCGCGGGGGGGCGCGCTTTCTACGAGGGCGAGATCGCCGAGGCGATCGCGAGCGATCTCGCGCACCGCGGAGGGATCCTCGGCCGCGATGATCTCGCCGGCTACCGGACCAAGCGGCGCGTTCCGCTGCGTGGTGGCTACCGCGGGTACGAGATCGTCTCGTTCCCGCCGCCTTCGTCGGGAGGGGTCGCGCTCGTCGAGATGCTGAACGTCCTCGAGGGCTTCGATCTCGCCTCGCGCGGGGCGGGCTCGTCGGCGAGCTTCCATCTGCTGGCCGAGGCGATGAAGCTCGCCTTCGCGGACCGCGCCGCGTATCTCGGAGATTCGGACTTCGTCCGCGTGCCGGTGGCCGAGCTCGTCTCGACGGACTACGCGGCGAGGCTTCGCGCGAGGATCGATCCGCCGTGGTGGCGGCGCGCGCCGTGGACGTGGGCGACGAGCGAGCGGGCGATCCGTGTTCGTGGCCCGGGGCTCGGCTCCGCGGCGCCTCGCTTGGAACCGCTCGCTCCCGGGACGGCGACGTCGGAATCGGGCGGAAGCACGACGCATCTCTCGGTCACCGACGCCGAAGGCAACGCCGTGGCGCTCACGCAGACCGTGAACCTCCTCTTCGGTTCGGGAATCACCGTCGCAGGGACGGGGATCGTGCTGAACGACGAGATGGACGACTTCTCCGTCGCCCCGAACCGCCCGAACGCGTTCGGACTCGTCGATACCACGGGAGCCAATGCGATCGCGCCCGGCAAGAGGCCGCTTTCGAGCATGACGCCGACCATCGTCGTGCGCGACGGCCGACCCTTCATGGTGACGGGTAGCCCCGGAGGCCCGCGCATCATCACGACGACGCTTCTCACGATCGTGAACGTGATCGATTTCGGGATGGACGTTTCACAGGCGGTGTCGTTTCCGAGGATCCACCAGCAGTGGGTTCCGGAAACGGTCTTTCTCGAGCCCGCGATTCCCGAGGACGTTCGCGAAGGGCTCCGCCGCCGTGGGCATCCGATCGAGGTGTCGCGTCGCAACTGGTCGAGTGCGCAGGCGATCGTGATCGATCCCGAGACGGGGATCCATACCGGCGGCAGCGACCCTCGAAGCGACGGCCTCGCCCTCGGCTACTCCCGGGCGCGCTCCGCGGCGCGCAGCGATTGAGGCCGTGCGAGCGTGGGCGATCCGATCGCCTCAGGCGGGGGGCTCGGGAAGGGGCCCCGCGGCCGGGATCGTGAGCTCGGCTCGGAGGCCGCCGAGCGGGGAGCGGATGAGGCGAAGGCTCCCGCCGTGCGCAACAGCGATGTCCGTCACGATCGCGAGGCCGAGCCCCGCCCCCGGCGTGCGCTCGTCGAGGCGGACGCCGCGTTCGCCCGCCCGTGCAGCGTCCTCCTCGGCGAGTCCCGGGCCGTCATCGTCGACGCGTAGCACGAGGCGTGCGGTCCGCGTGCGGCTCTCGGCTTCGGGATCTGCAGGCCCGGCGCTGATCCGAACCCGGTGGTGGGCCCACTTGCAGGCATTCTCGCCGAGATTCCCGAGCATCTCGACGAGGTCCTCGCGGTCGCCCCGGAACGCGAGATCCGAACCGACGTCCACCTCGATCGTGTGCTGCGGAAAGAGGCGTGAGAGCGTGCCGGCGACGGCGCGTGCGACCTCGGCGAGCGGCGTTCTCATACCACGGACGGCGAGGGGGCCTGCGATCGCGGCACGCGCCATCCGCTGCTCGATCTCTCGACGCACCTCTTCGAGCCGGCAACGCAGCACGTCGCCCTCCGCGCCTCGGATGGCGGCTGCATCGAGCGCGAGCAGCGAGAGCGGAGTTCGTAGTGCGTGGGCGAGGTTTCCGGCCTGTGCGCGTGCACGGCGAAGCCGCTCGCTCTCGTCGTCGAGCAGGGCGTTCATCGACGCGATGAGCGGAGCGAGCTCGCGCGGGCCGGTCTCCGGGAGTCGTTCCCGGTCTCCCGCACGGACCGCGTCGAGCGCGCGGACGAGACGGCCGACCGGCGCGAGGCCGAAGCGGACCTGGAGGGCGACCGCTGCGGCGAGGCCCGCTGCGAGGCCACCGAGCGAGAGCGCGAGGAGCCGGTCGAGCTTCGCGATGGCACGCTGCGTCTCCTCGTCGTCGGCTGCGATCGCGACACGAAGCGACGTCTCGCCGGCGGAAGGCGCCGGCTCCTGCAACACGACGCGCTCGGCGACGAAGCGCAGTCGCTGGCGGCGCGGGCCGTCGATCCATCCGTGCGAGCCGCTCGTCCGAGCGGCAGCCACCCCGCCACTCGCGACTCGTTCCGCCGCCTCGAGGTCGGGTCCGGCTGGAAGCGCGAGGCGCGCGTCCCAAAGCGATCGCGACGCCGCGACGACGCGGTTCTGGGATTCGATCTGCCAATAGAGTCCCGAGAAGATCTGGTCGAAGCGCGGGTCGCCGAGGCCGCGTGCGAGCACGACGCCGCCCCCGGGCTCGGCGCGCAACGACGCGACGAGCGCATGCAGCCAGGCCTCGAGTCGCGCGTCCTCGGCGGCGCCGAGAGCGGCACGGAAGGCGAGCGCGATCGCGAGACCGCCGCCAGCGACCGCGAGAACGATCCACACCAGCGATACCAGGACGAGTCGCCGTGTGAGCGAGCCGCGCTCGAGCACGCTACTCGCCGGTCGCCACGAGGCGGTAGCCGCGGCCACGCAGCGTCTCGATGCGCTCACGTCCGATCTTCCTGCGTAGCCGTGCCACGACGACGTCGATCACGTTCGAATCGGGGTCGAGATCCCGTTCCCAGACGTGCTCTCGCAGCTCACTACGCGAGACGATCTGTCCCGAGTGATGCGCGAGATAGCCGAGCAGACGCCACTCCTGTGCGGTCAGATCGAGCACCTCACCCTCGAGCAACGCGCGTCCCGAGTGGGTGTCGAGACGGAGCGCGCCGCACACGATCTCTGGCGATGCGACGTTGTGGCTCCTTCGTACGAGGGCCTTCATGCGCAGCACCACTTCACCCATTTCGAAGGGCTTCGTCAGGTAGTCATCGGCGCCCGCACCGAAACCGGCCTCCTTCTCGGTCCAGCGGCTTCGTGCGGTCAGGATGAGGACGGGAAGCGTGATCCCACGCTCGCGCCAGGCATGCAGCAACGAGATCCCGTCGCGGCGCGGGAGGCCGAGGTCGAGGACCGCGGCGTCGTACGGTTCGGTTCGCACGAGATAGTCCGCGCGCTCGCCATCGGCGGCGATGTCCACCGCGAAGCCGGCGTCGCCGAGCGCAGCGGCGACACGCGTTGCGAGCTCGGGCTCGTCCTCGACGACGAGCACCCTCATCGCCGATGCCCTCCGCGCCAACCGTGTTTCTCGCGCTCGAGGAGCTCGCCGGACTGCGCGTCGAACTCGAACTCGAGCATCCGGCCCTCCGGGGTCCGCCACTCGATCTCGTAGATCGGTCGGCCGTGCCGGTGCTCGAGCTCGGCCTCGACGAAGCGCCCCGCGTAATGCGCCTCGAGGAAGGAGACGAGCGACTCGAGCGTCACGAGCTGCCTTCCCTCGACGCCTTCGCGAGCGCGTGTGGCCCCTTGGTCGGCGCGGGCCGCGGCCGGCCACGCGGCGGCCGCGAGCAGGCCGAGGAGGATCGGGCGCAGTCGTCTCATGGGCGAAGGCTAGACGCCGAAGCGGCCGCATTCCATGAACGGCGCCATGCCGCCAAACGGGCATCGTGGCCCCCCGGCCCCGCACCGCGCCTCGCGCTCACTTCGGGATCGAGATCCGGTCCTCGTCGAAGTCCCCCTGCTCGGCATCGGTGTGGCAGGCGCCGCAATTGGCGACGCTACCGATCGCCGGCCGGCTCCAGACGGAGGGGCGAAGCTCGCGATGTTCGCGCGCGATGACGGGCACCTCGCTGATCCGAAGCGGCGCAGCGCCGTCGAGCGAGCGGAGCACTTTTCGCGAGAGCGGGTGGGTGCCGGCCTCGGCTGCGTTCGCGACGAGCCATTGCGTGAGCGCCGCGGTCGCCTGCGGATCGAGCTCCGCGTTCTGGCCGAAGTGATGGTCGAGGTCGGCCATGATCGCGCGCCACGACGCGGCCGGGAGCATCCCGGACGGATACGCCAGGTGACACGAACCACACTCCTCGCGGTAGTTCGCCTCGCCGGCAGGTATCGGGACGTTCCCTCTCGTGCTCTGCGCCCCGGCGTTGCGTGCGGCCTGCGGGGTCGCCGGCCCGGCGACGACCGTTCCCGGGCGCGTTGCGGTCGATCCGTGCCCGTCTTCGTTCTCGTAACCGGGACCGTCCCGGCGCCCGCTTCGGCGATCGTCGTCGGCGAGGACCGACGCGACGGGCATGACCAGCGCCAGGAGGAGCACGATGGCTCTCGCCGGGACGGCTCGACGGCGCATGCGTCTCATCGCGCACCTTCCGTCGCAAGGGCGAAGGCCGTGAAGTCGGCCTTCTCGGACGGCGTACACGGCCGGCCGAGCACCTGCTTGCAGTTTCTCCCGAACCACTTCTCGGCCTTCGCGAGGTCGCTGAAGCGCTCTGGATTCGCCGTGGGTGCGAGCGGCTCCACCACCTTTCCCGCTGGGCTGCGGCCTGCAAGGCGCGGATCGCCGGTGTGGCACGTGGTGCAAGAGACGAGCTTTCCGTCGACGACGTGTTCGGCGCGATACAGCATCTCGCCGCGCGCGCTGCTCGGCGCGAACGCCGGGTCGATGGCACGCGCCTCGTCGGCGTAGCCCTCGAGGAGCTCGCCGGGCTCGGCTGCCTCTGCGCTTTCCGGGAGCAGCGTCGCGAGTGCGAGCGCGGCGCCGATCCCGAGGAGCGCTGCCACTGCGAGCCGCGCGCTTCGCGCCCATGCGCCGGAATCGGTCACGGGCGCGGTGTCGGCCCGCTTGTAACCCGTGACCATCGCGAGCGGGAGGTTCTGGCGCTCGATCTTCGACGAGACGAGGACCCCCGCGACGTGCGCCACGATCATCCACGGCAGCAGTTCGGCGAGACCCTCGTGAACGTCCTTGACGGCGTCGGCGACGGGCTCGGAGATCCAAGGCGAGAGCGGCCCCTCCCACTCGGGCCCCGCAAAGGTGACGACACCCGTCAGGGTGATGAGGAGAAGGACGGCGAGCATCGCCAGCACCATGAGTGCGCCGATCGGATTGTGTCCGAGGTGAGGCTCGGGCTCACCTCGCAGGTATCCGCGTGCGTAGCGGACGAGCCCCGCCGGCGACGGGACGAAATCCGAGAAGCGAGCGTGCCGGCTGCCGAAGAACCCCCACGCGATCCGCCCCACGACCAGTGCCAGCACGGCGAGCCCGAGCCGTGCGTGCCAGGCGACGAGGTCCTCGTCCTCGCTCGTGAAGAAGAGGGCGATGATCAGAATTGGCAATGCCGCGTGGAAAAGGCGCACCGGAAGGTCCCACACCCTGACGCGTTCCATCTCATTCTCCCCGCTCGCCTCCTGCGAGCGTGGGGGAAGCTAGGCGCGCTACATGACGCGAAGATGAACGGAGGCCGGCACCCCCGGCCCTTCCCGAGGATCCCGGACCCGTCGGTTACGGCCGGACGACGGCGACGACGGGGGCGGTGAGGTCGATCACGCGCTGCGCGACGCGCAGCACGTCTTGGGCGCCGACGGCGGCGATGCGCTCGGCGTAGTGGCGATCGGCGTCGGCTCCGAGCCCGTAGAGGGTATCGAGCGAGAGATGCGCGGCGCGGGCCGAGTTCCGCTGGAGGTCGATCTGGAAGTTTCCGATCAGGTAGCGGCGCGCGCGATCGAGCTCGTCCTGGCCGGGCGCGGCTTCGACGAGCCGCTCGAGCTCGCGGCGCATCGAATGCTCGGCCGAGTCGAGCTTCTCGGGAGCCGTCCCGATGTAGAGCGCGAAGAAGCCCGGGGCGAGACCTTCGACGTTCGCGGCGTTCACGGCGTACGCGAGCCCCTTGCGATCGCGAAGCTCGAGAAAGAGGCGCCCTCCCTGGCCCGCGAGGATCTGCGAGATCACCTCGAGCGCGAAGCGGTCGTCGTCGCGGACCGAGAGACCGCGGAAGCCGATCACGAGATGCGCCTGCTCGCGGGGCTTGCGGAGCTCGACGCGTCGAGGCTCCCGCGGCGCGGGGTCGAGCGGCGGAGATTCGAAGCCGAAGGGACCCGAAGGGAGCTCGACCAGGAGCTCGGAGAGCCTCGCGGCGATCGCGTCGGGGTCGACGTCTCCGGCGATCCCGATCGAGAGGTTCCCGCCGCGGACGAGCCGCGCGTAGTGCGACGCGAGCGTCTCGGCGTCGAAGCGGCCGACCGATTCGGCGAGACCGCGGATCGGGAGCCGGTAGGGATGCGTCGGGAAGAGCTCGCCGAGGAAACACTCGAAGACCTTTTCGGCCAGGCGATCCTCTCGGCGTGCGATCGAAGCGAGCGTCTCGCGCCGTTCGCGCTCGATCTCCTCCTCGTCGAAGTCGGGGCGCAGCAGCACCTCGGCGAAGAGCTCGAGCGTGGGAGCGAGCTGCTCGCTCGTGCAATCCATCGTGAGCCCGAGGCTGCTCCGCCCCGAGAAGCCGTCGATGTCGGCGGCGAGGTCCTCGATGCTGCGTGCGAGATCGAGCGCAGAGCGGAGCTCGGTTCCGCGCAGCCAGACCGAAGCGAGAAAGCTCGAGATCCCGGCCGTCTGGTCGCTTTCGGCGAGGAGCCCGCCGAGCCCCGCCGCGCGCAGCGAGACGACGGGAACGTCGCGCCGCGGCACGACGTGGAGAACTGCGCCGCAGGGAAGCTCGTAGCCGACCCGGTCGGTTGCCGCGGCGGGCCTTCGCGCAGGTGCCGAGAAGGCCCGTGCCGCCGCGTCGTGGCCGCGCCCGACCGCCGCCTCGACGGCTTGCCGGCCGAGGTCGATCGGGGCGTTCTCCGGAGCGACGGCTCCCACCGTGATGCGGTCGGCCACGAGGTACTCGCGCGCCACGCGCAGGAGGTCGGCCGGCTTCGCACGGCGGATGGTGTCGAGATAGCGCGTCTCGGCGCCCGGATCTCCCGCGAGAAGCGCGAAGCTTCCGAGCTTCCGTGCGATCCCCGAGACGCTCTCGCGCTCGAAGTGCTCACTCGCGAGGAAGTTCACCCGCGCCCGCTCGAGTTCGCCGGCATCGACCACTCCGTGCCGCACGCGGGCGACCTCGCGCGCCACGGCCTCGAGCGCATCCTGCGTTCGCTCGACGCTCGCGTCGAAGCTCGCGGCGAAGAGCCCCGCATCGAGCGGCGTGTAGGCCGAGGCGTCGATCCGGTCGGCGAGGCCGGCGTGCTCCTTCACGTGCTGGACGAGACGGCTCGATTCGCCTCCGCCGAGAACGTGCGCGAGGAGATCGAGAAGCGGAGCGTCGGGATGCCCGAACCCGGGGATCGGCCAGACGAGCTCGACACTCGCGCGCTCGAAGGGCCGCCGCACGACGACGTGGCGAAGCCCGTGCTGCAGGGGTTCGACGGGCCGCTCACGCCGGGCTCCGGTCGGCTTCGCATCGGCGAACGCTGCGCGGACCCTCGCCACCGCAGCGCTCGCTTCGAAGTCGCCGACGAGCACGACCGTCAGGTTGTCGGGCCCGTACCAGCGGCGGAAGAAATCCGCGACACGACCGCGCTCGAACGCCGAGACGCTCTCGGGCGGGCCGAGAATCGGCGAGCGGTAGGGATGCGTCGTGTAGGCCGTCGCGAAGACGGCGTCGGAGAGCACGGACCACGGCGAGTCGTTTCCGCGGCGGATCTCTTCGAGGACGACCTCGATCTCGCGCGAGATCTCCTCGGGATCGAACGCCGGGTTCCGGACCATGTCCGAGAGCACGTCGACCGCCGTCTCGAGCTCGGAGGAGGGGACGGTCGCGTGGTAGACGGTCACGTCGTGAGAGGTGTAGGCGTTGATCCGACCCCCGACGCCCTCGATCTCGCCCGCGACCTCTCCGACTCCGCGCCGGAACGTCCCCTTGAAGAGCATGTGCTCGTAGAAGTGCGCGAGGCCGAGCTCGCCCGGTCGCTCGTCGGCGGAGCCGACGCCGGCCCAGATCTGCACCTCGGCGACCGGCGCCACGTGGAGCTCGCGGACGAGCACCGTGACACCGCATTCGAGCCGCTCGAGATGGAAAGGGGCTTCCGACAAGCGGGCGGAGAGTACCATCCGGACGTGGACGACGTAAGCGTCGGCATCTATCTGCACATCCCGTTCTGTGAGCGCATCTGCCCGTACTGCGATTTCGCCGTGGTGCGCGCGCGCCCCCTCGCGCGCCCGCTCGAGGAGCGTTACGTCCGCGCGCTCGAGACCGAGCTCGACCGCCGCACCGACGCCACCGGCGTCCGGACCCTCGAGACGATCTACCTGGGCGGCGGGACACCGTCGCTCCTCGCGCCCGAGTCGATCGCGCGGCTCGTCGAGGCCTGCCGCTCGCGTTTTGCTCCGGCGCCCGACGTCGAGGTGACGCTCGAGACGAATCCGGGAACGGTCGATCGCGAGAAGCTCCCGGGCTTCGCCGCCGCCGGGGTGAACCGGCTTTCGGTCGGGATCCAGTCCTTCGACGACACGGTACTGCGTAGGCTCGGTCGGGCGCACCGCGCGATCGAGGGCCGCCGGACGCTCGACGCCGCCCGCGCCGCAGGCTTCGCGAACGTCTCGGTCGATCTGATCGTTGCGGCGCCCGGGCAGGACGAAGCCTCGCTCGAAAGCGACCTCGACGCGCTCTTGCGCTTCGCCCCCGAGCACGTCTCGACCTACGCGCTCACGATCGAGCCGGGAACCCCCTTCGCGCTCGCGGGCTCGCGGGGGCAGCTCGCGCTCGCCGACGAGGAGAGCGCCGTCTCCATGCTCGTGCGCGTGGCCGAGAGGCTCGACGGGGCGGGAATCGTCCGTTACGAGATCTCGAACTTCGCGACACCGGGCTTCGCTTCGCGGCACAACCGGCGCTACTGGGAGCGCCGGCCGGTGCTCGGTCTCGGCGTGGGGGCGGTCTCGTGCGAGCCGGCCACGCGCGACGCGCCGCACGGAGCGCGGCGCCAGAATCTCCGCGGGCTCGAGGCCTACCTCGAACGGATCGAATCCGGCGCGAGTGCGGAGGCGTCGTCGCGCGAGGTGCTCGAGCCGGCGACGGCCCGAGGAGAGGCGGTCTTTCTCGCGCTCCGGACGAGCGCGGGGCTTCGCGCCGCGAGCTTCTCGGCCGAGTTCGGCGCAGCGCCGCGCGCGTTCTTTGGCGATGCGATCGAGCGGCTCGTACGCGGCGGGTTTCTCGAAGAGTCGCCGGCCGGCGATCTGCGTCTCACGCCCCCGGGGATCCTCGTCTCGGATTCGATCTTTGCCGATTTCGTCTAGGGATGGGCCGCGCCGGAGCGACTGGCGAGGTCCGGGGGTGGGCCTGCGGTTGACGCCGCGGCGGGCCGGTGGTAAATCCGGAATTACCGGATTTCGTTGAGGTTTTCCGTTGAGCGACGAATCGATCGCGGAATCCATCGCCGGTCCGGGCGCGAGGCCCGCGGCGCCCGCCGTCACCACCCGCCAGGGCACCGTGCTGCGTGCCGTGGTTTCGGCCTACGTGGGCGAGGCGCTTCCGGTCGGCTCGCAGACGATCTCGCGAGCGCTCCCGCTGCGGCTTTCGTCGGCGAGCATCCGCAACACGATGGGCGAGCTCACGCGGCTCGGGCTCCTCGAGCAGCCGCATCCCTCGGCGGGCCGGGTGCCGACCGAACTCGGGCTCCGCGTCTTCGTCGACGCGATCCTCGAAGATGCCGCGCGGCCGGTCGACGACGACCGCGCCGTTGCAGGGGCGCTCGCCGATTCCGCTCCCGACGCCCTCATGCGGAGCGCCTGCGAAGTGCTCTCGTCTCGCACCCGACAGCTCGGCTTCGCGGTGCCGCCGCGTCTCGAGCGCGAGCTGCTGCGCCACGTGAGCCTCGTGCGTCTCTCGAACGATCAGGTCCTCGTCGTGCTCGTGTCGCAGAGCGGTGTCGCACATCGCCGGACACTCGACGAGGCGGGAAGCGGCGACCAGACCGCGCTCGATCGGATCGCCGCCGAGGTGAACCGACGGATCGTGGGCCGCACGCTCGCCGAAGTCCGCGAGGTGCTCGCTCGCGAGGCGCATCAGCTCCGTTCGCAGGCCGATCGGCTTCGCGCGCGTGCGATCCGGCTCGCGTCGCTCGCGCTCGAGCCCGACGGACTCGCCGAAACCGATCTCGTGATCGGCACCCGGCTCGCGCTCCTCGACCAGCCCGAGTTCCGCGATCCCGAGCGCGTGCGCGCGCTCTTCGAGGCGCTCGAGACCAAGGAGCGGCTGCTCGCGATCCTCGACAAGCTGCTCGCGGCGCACGGGGTGAAGGTCTCCTTCGGGCGCGAGCTCGGCGAGCCGGCGCTCCGGACCTTCGCGCTCGTGACCTCGACGTACGGGAGCTCCGGCGTTCCGCTCGGGGTGCTCGGGGTCCTCGGGCCCTCGCGGATGGACTTCGCCCGGGTGATTCCCTGGGTGGCCTCGCTCTCGCGCGTGGTCGGAAGGAGGCTCGTTTCTTGAACGACGGTCGGCGTCCGGAAGAGGGGACCGAGGGCTGGGAGTCGCTCGCCGAGGAGGCCGAGGGGGGCGGGC
>CAJPFO010000099.1 GCA_905339255.1 Myxococcaceae bacterium | reverse complement strand
GCTCCACAACGCCCACCCGCTCGTGCTACAAGGACCCTCGCGACGGAAGGAGTCCCCGGGGAACGACTGAAACCAACCAGCGACGCTCCACCCTGTTCACGATCGCCGATCGGGGTGTTCACGATGAGCGAAATGCGCACTCCTCCACGAAGCGGCTGAGAATGCGCTGCTTGGCCTTCTCGATCGGTAGATCGACGAAGTGGAGGTTGGTCTCGTAGCCCTTGGCTTTGAGCTCTCCGAGCAGATCTTCGATCTTCACCGGGTTCTTCCCGACCATCGCGATTGCGAGGTTCTCTCCGTTCGCGATGGCGCGCGGGAGAAGCCTGTCCTCGACGATGGCGCCGCTCTCTTTGTGCACCTGCGACGCGCCGCGCCCGTCCTGGTACTCATCGAGGAGCTTCTTTGCCTCGTCCGCGTCGATGAGGAGAGATCGATGCGCCTCGATGAGGGGCTCGATCATCGCCTTGCTCTTGCCGGCCGCCGGCAGCCCGAGCACGAGATCGGCGCGCAGCCCGCGGTCCGGCATGAACGCGGGACCCTCTGCCTTCCCTCCGCGATAGTGGAGCAAGTCCGAGACGTCCTCGCGCTTGCGCTCACGTGCGGGCGTCGAGATGATGTCGGTGGGTGGCAGCGCCTCCTGCTCCCGCATCGCGGTGTGGTAGAGCCACGCGACCTCGTCAGCGCTGGACGCGACGGGCGGCATCTTCCCGCCGCTCTGCGCACGCCTGATCGCGTCGTCGACCGTCTGCCGGTACGGCTCGAGGTTCCCGGGCAGGGCTCGCACGTCCGAGGCCGGGATGGAGGAGACCTGCGGCCTCCCGCCCACCTCGTGCTCCACCAGGAGAGAGCGTCCGTCTTCTGCGACGCTCACGACGCGAGCCGGCCGGATGCCGTCCGCAGCGCGGAAGGAGACGGGAGATCCTGCTTCGAGGCCGCGTGCGGCGTCCTCGGAGAGCCCGAAGCCGTTGGCACGGGTCGCCACCCCCTCGTCTTTCGCCGCCGCCCGGCGCGGCTCGAATAGGGCCTGTAGCGGGCCAAGGCCGCCGTACATCGTCACCGTCTGCGGCCCGCGCGGCTCGCCCCTCTGAGCCTGCTCCGCCGCGCGAACGGCGGCCGGGATGGCGGGCTCGTGCGCGGCCGAGAAGGGGTTTCTCCCGAGCTGCGCGGCGAGGTCGGCCTGGCGAGGGATCGAGGCGCCGGTGACATCGGCGGCCTCCTCGGCCGCTACTGAATCCCCCGCCTACGGTCGCTCGAGGCTGAGATCCCACGGGGATTGGTCATAACGGGAGTTCCCGGACCTCGACACGACATGAAGGACCCCCTTGGAGTTCCTATCCGCTGTCAGCCCCCGGCGCGACGTAGCCCGTGACCGCGTTCGTCCCCGTCGGGTAGTCGTAGTAGAGCCCCGCAATCGGGTCGTAGTACGCCGCCTTGTACCATTCGTTCTCGCTCGGCAGAAAGACGCTCGCGCCCGTGTTGCGCAGCACCGAGTTGGCCGCGATCGCCGCGGGAGTGAGCGTGTAGGCGCCGTCCTCGGTCGTGAGAGACGTCTGCAGGCCCGTGGGGCTGGCCGTTCTGCAGCCAGTTGGAAAAGCGTGCTGCGTCCCAGAACGAGACGTACGTGACCGGCTTGCTCGCGAAGCCGGACTTGACGGCGTAGCTGTAGCTCCCCGGGGCGCCGCTCCGCGTGATGCCGCCGAAGGTGGCGTTGCTGCCCATGTTCGCGTTGTAGAGCGCGTTGGTGTCGGTGGCCGCCACGGCGTTCAGAAACTCCGCGTACTGCGCGTTCGTGACCTCGTACTTCCCGATCTTGTAAGGGGTCGTCACGGCGCCGCAGGGCGAGGCGTGCGAGGGGCCGCAGTTGACGGGATTCGTATCCGCGGCGTTGCCCGGCGCGCCGACCGTCACCCAGTCGATCGCGACGGCGAAGGCGGCGGGCGGCGCGAGCAGCGCGGCGGCAAGGCCCAGCATTGCGGCGAGGCGCGGCAGGCGGAAGAAGACCGTCACGCTGCGGGAGACGGATCGGGCGAGAGAAAGCTGCATCGGGGGCTCCTCGGCTTGGCTTTCGTGCTCTCCGGCACGAAACAGAAAGGGCCGCGGCGCACACGCTGGCGCCGCGGCCCTTCCCATGGGCGGGCCGATTCTGCCCCCCCCTTTGTCAATCATTTTCCGCGCAAGGACCCGCGATTTCAGCGGGATCCCCCTCGGATTGGGGGGTGCTGCGGCGCGCCCTGGGCCGGTCCGTCGAACCGCTCGGCCTCGATCCCGAAGCTCGCTGCCGATGCGAGGACCGCCGTGATCAGTGCAGCGCCGCCGCCGCGGTGAGGTCGAGCACGCGAGTCGCGCAACCTCACCGCGGGGAAAGCCAGAGGAAGCGGTTCGCAAGACTGGCCGCATCGGCGGCGCCGAGAAGCTTCGCAAGTGCTTTCACGACCGAGCCGATGCTGGTCTGCCGCGAGACAATGATGCCGGAGTGCCGATCGCCCGACGCCACGCACTTCGCGTGCAGCCGCGCGAAATCGCCCCGGTTGAACGTCACGAGGACACGGCCTTCCGCGGAGGCGAAGCGGAGCTGGTCTCCATCACTGCTGGAGCGGCGACCCGCCTCGAAGGTCGTCAGTACGTCGAATCCGCGGCGCCGCAGACCGAGGGCGACGGCCGCGTAGACGTCCTCGTCGAGATAGATCTTCGGCCGGCTCACTTCACTCCGGAATGATCTCGGCTCCGGGTGGGGCGGTCTCGGCCTGCTTCAGGAGAGCCTCGACTTCGTCCTTGTGATCCAGGTAGTAGAGGAAGGCCGCGTGCAGATGCGCGGGAGCGAGCCCGGGGTGCTGAAGGAGGATCTCGTCGAAGTCCATTCCGAGCTGGTGCGCGCGCACGATCGCCGTCACGGGAATCCGAGTTCCCTCGATCACGGGCTGCCCACCCGCAATCGCCGGATCCCGGCAAACATGCGGATAACCCGGCGCAGCCGCGGAGACGCTCATCGGCCCGATGAGTAGCGCGGATCAGGCCCGCCAGCACTGCCGCGTTCGCGGCCAGGGCGCCGACTTCGCCGACGAATGCACCCGCTCCAACAACGGGTTCGGTCATCGACCGCGTGGGCGCAGGCAACGAAGCGAGCCCTGCACCGCTCATCCACTCCGGCCGCCACCCGCTCGCCCGCCGTGTCCCTCGCCGTCGATCCGCGCAAAATAGACCGAGGTCCATTTTACTCATGAATCAACTGGACTACGGTCCGCCTACGGTCGCTCCAGGCTGAGATCCCACGGGGATTGGTCATAACGGGAGTTCCCGGACCTCGACACGACATGAAGGACCCCCTTGGAGTTCCTATCCGCACCCGGGTTCGCGGTTGCGGGCTTTCAGCGAGGAGCGAAGCGACTCCCGTCGCGCGATGCCCTCGCGATCCGCACGATACGAATCGGCCGGACGTCACTCCGATAGGCGATGTACGCGGGGCCGGTCGGCCAGAAGCGACACGGGGCTGGCCATAGCTCGGGTCGATGGCGCCCCATCTCCGGCATGTCCGCGAGCAGCGCGAACGTCCGCAGGAGGTTGTCGTAGACCCGCTCCGCCACGAGCAGACCGTGGCGCTCCTCGACCTCGAAGAAGATCTCCTCGAGATCGCGCTCGGCCGGACCGGTGAGCTCGAAGCGGAGAGAGGTCACTCCCCCCTGCGAAGCCGCTCGTCGATGCGGCGGCGCACGTCGGCGATCGCCTCGGCGCCGTCTCGAAGCTCGCCACGCTCCTCGGCCGCCACGCCTTCCGCGATCTGGCTGCGCAGAACCTCGCGCTGGGAGGCGAAGAGCTCCTCGCGCTCATGGAGCAGGCGGAGCGCCTCGCACACCACCTCGTCGACCGACTGGAAGCGGCCGGCCTCGAGCTGGGCTCGCACGAGTCCCTTCACCTCATCGGGGAGAGACGACAGGTCCATGAGGAACAGAGTATATCAGCACGCGGCATTGCCCCTCCTGGCCCTCCGCCGCGCGAGCCGTTGCGCGGCCCGCTAGCGCGCCAGGGCGGGTGCCCATGGGGTGCCCACGGACACCCCTACTCTGGCTCTGTACGGCCCGGAGAGGGATCCTCGGGCGATTCCGGAGGTCCTTCGGGCTCGTCGGATTGGCCTCGAACCTGCGGGTCGGAGTTCGAATCCTCGTGGCCCGTCAACACCCAGCCTACATCGGGTGACGTGCGAGAGCGATCGCCTTCTCGCTCGTGGTAGTCGGGAAGACGTTCTCACAGTTCAGGGCCTCTGATTCACCTGGCCAAGTGGGTGCTGAGGGGGTGCCATCCAGCACCCTCAATCCGGGTCGGTACGGCACCCTCCGTCGTCTGAGAGCGATTCCTGAGCATTTTCGACGGGTCCGGACTGGTTGGCTCTCTGAACGGTCCGGCCCGAGCTGCCGGGTGGTTGCCGTGATCACCGTCACGCGAGGTCTATTCCCCACGGCCGATCTCCCCCTACGTCGGGACCCGAACCATGGGCCCCACGGGAGGCGCGGCCGATGGGAGCGAGCGGACGCAGGGCCAGGCTTCTCGTTGCCGCGCTCCTCCTCGTCGCGGCCTCGGGATGCAAGTGGTTCGAGATCTCGGTCACGATCCCGGACTTCGATTCCCGACGTGTCGAGGGGGTCTGGGTCTGGAAAGAGGATCCGGCGACCGGCACGTGGCAACGAGCCGGTCAGATCGTCTTCGAGCCCCCCGCTCCGAACACGCCTTCCGACGAGCTGCACTACATCGTCGTCCAGCCCGACGGATTCGGGCTTCCGCTCCGAACTCGGCTCGCGCGGGCTCGGCTCGCGTCGGACGAGGTGACACTCCGTCTGTGGTACGCCCGCTTCCTCGATCCCGGCCGCTACCGGGTCAGCACCTACAACGCGGCCGGAGAATCTGCGCTCTCCCCGGAGGTGCTGGAGCTGCTCTGATACGAGGCGGAGAGCGAGGCTACCGCGCAGCCGGGTGGAGGCCGAAGACCCACCTCGGCCGTAATCCGCACGAATTTCCGCTGGAATTGAACGTGTTTTTCCGCCCCCGTTCACACGCTCGGCGTATAATGCCGTTCGATCCTTGCCCCCGCTCGCTCGGTCGGAGGGATCCCGGGCCGCCCCGAAGCCGCTCGGTCCGCCCCCCGCGCGGAAACCCCGGGGGAGGGCCTTGCGCTCCGCATGGCTGCCGGGATCGGCGAAGCCGATCGTGCGAACCGTCCGATAGAGGCCACGAGACACCGGCCGCACTGGCGGACACTCAAGGGCAGGCATCTTCCGTGAGGGGTCGGACGTGCAGAGCGGGACGGGTCGGAAAAGCGGGGGCAGCGGTCGACGCACGCCCCACGGGGCGTGATGCGGTACTACCTCCTCAACCTCTTTCTCGGCCGCGTCGTCCTTGCCGCTGCGCTCGATTTTCTCTGCTTCGTCGCCGCCGGCGCCGTCGCGTACGGAATCCTCGGAGCGCCGCTTCCTCCCACGACCTACGCCGCGTGGATCGTCACGGGCGCCGTCGGTGCGTTCGTCCTGCTCTACTACACCGACAACTACGGGCTCACGACGCTCGGAAGCGGACGCCTCACGCTCGCGAACTTCGCCGCCTTCATGGGCGTCGCGACCTTGGTGGGGATCTTCGCGTACTTCGCCTTCCAGGCTTCGCCGAGAACGCTCGAGGCGGTCGCGACGCTCGTGGCGATCTACGTACCGATGATCGTTGCCGGACGACTCGCATTCCGGGCGATCAGCTCGAGACCCGAGTGGAGCCGTCGCGTGCTCATCGTCGGTGTGAGCGACCTCGGTTGCGCCATCGCAGAAGCGCTCCGTGATCGGAAGAACCTCGGTGCCGAAGTGGCGGGCTTCCTCTCCGATGACCCGGATCACGAGGGGGGCTGGGTCGAAGGGTATCCCGTTCTCGGACGCGTCCACGAGATCGAAAAGATCCTCGACCGCGAGCGAATCGGCTCGATCGTCGTGGCTTCGAAGCGACGCGACGAGCACTTCCCGGCCGACGAGCTGCTCGCCGCGAAGCTCCAGGGCCGCCTCGTCGAATCGGGCGTCTCGTTCTACGAGCGGGTGACGGGGCGCATCTACATGCGTGACCTGCGTCCGAGCTATCTGATCTTCTCGTCGGGGTTCAGAGGCGGAGCGCTGCACGAGGCCGCCACGCGGGCGCTCGACATCACCCTCTCCACCCTCGGCCTCGTACTGATGGCGCCCCTCTTGCCCCTCGTCGCGCTCGCGATCCGACTCGATTCGAATGGGCCGATCTTCTTCACCCAGGAGCGCGTGGGACGAAACGGCAAGATCTTCCGGGTGCTCAAGTTCCGGTCGATGCATCACGGCGCCGAGCGCAAGACCGGGGCGGTCTTCTCCAGCCACGGCGACGATCGCATCACGCGGGTCGGCCGTTTCCTCCGCATGGCTCGCATCGACGAGATGCCGCAGCTATGGAACGTCTTCCGTGGCGACATGAGCTTCGTCGGCCCTCGCCCGGAGCGTCCCGAGTTCGTCGAGAGCCTCTCGGACGAATACCCGTACTTCCGCGCACGGCTCGCGCTCAAGCCCGGGCTCACGGGCTGGGCGCAGATCCGCCACGGCTACGTGAACGACGTCTCGGGCTACGAGGACAAGATCGCGCTCGATCTCTACTACCTGAAGTACCGCTCGCTCACGATGGACCTGCTGATCCTTTGGAAGACGCTCAAGACCGTGGTTCTGCTGCGGGGACATTGAGGCGGCCACGGAGACCTCGATCCGCAACGCGCTGAGCGTCGACCTGGAGGAGTACTTCCAGGTTTCGAACCTCGCGGACGTCGTCCCGCGCGAGGCCTGGGACACGATGCCGTCTCGCGTCGTCGCCAGCACGCGACGCTTGCTCGATCTCTTCGAGCGACATGGCGCGCGAGCGACCTTCTTCGTCCTCGGCTGGGTCGCCGAGCGAAACGGCCCGTTGATCCGGGAGATTGCGGACCGCGGCCACGAGATCGCGTGTCACGGTCACGAGCACGACCTCGTCTACGACCTCGGCCCGGATCGCTTCCGCGCCGACTTGAGACGCGCCCGCGCTGCGATCGAAGGGGCCGTCGGCGTCGGCGTGCGCGGCTACCGTGCTCCGAGCTATTCGATCACCCGGAAGTCGCTCTGGGCGCTCGAGATCCTGGCTGAAGAAGGCTTCCACTACGATTCGTCGATCTTCCCGATCCGTCATCACCGCTACGGCATCCCCGATTTCGTCCGGCATCCCGTCGCGCTCGAGCTCCGGGCCGGCCGCCTGCTCGAATTTCCCCTCACCACGCTTCGAGTGGGGCGTTCGAACCTTCCGCTCGCGGGAGGCGCGTACCTGCGTTTCGTCCCCGCTGCGCTCTTCCGGCGGGGCTTTGCAAGGCTCGTCCGGGAGCGCCGGCCGACGGTCCTCTACTTGCACCCCTGGGAGATCGATCCCGACCAGCCTCGCCAGGCGGTCGGCTGGCGCGTTCGAGTGAACCACTATTTCAACCTCTCCCGGGTCGAGGCGAGGCTCGATCGGCTGCTCGCCGCACACGGATTCGCCCCTCTCGCCGAGGTGCTCGACGGGCTCGACGCCGCCGGAGAGATGCCCGTGCGAACCCCGAGTCCCGGGATCGAGTTGCACCGGACGAGTTGACTCCCCACCTTTCGGGACCGAGGGGCCCTGCCGAAGAGTAGACGTCGACACCCGTCGGCCGGCCGCGCGAGGCGTCGCAACGAGAGCGGGAAAGAACCCCATGGCCAGTGAAGACGATCCGGGCAGCGAGCTCGGCGCCTACGGCGTCGAGGACCTGATCGAGGTCGCGGAGCGAAGGCGCGCCTGGCTCCTCGCGGGAGCGATCGCAGGCCTCGCGCTCGGAGCGGTCGCATGGCTCGTACTCCCCCCCCGCTACACCTCGCAGACGACCATCCTGGTCGAGCCGCAAGAGGTCCCGGACGCGTTCGTCAAGAGCACCGTGACCGTCGACATCGAGAATCGGCTCCGGACCCTCCACGAACGCGTGACGAGTTTCGCCAACCTGAACGCGATCATCGATCGCATCGGAGCCGATCGTCTCGATCCCGATGGCGACCACACGCGCGAGGCGCTCATGAGCGAGCTCACGCGGAACCTCTCCGTCGACCTCAAGGCCGGGAAGACGGCCGCCACGAGCAACGTCGTCGAGATCGCCTACACCGACGACGATCCGGTACTCGCGAAGGACCTGGCGAGCGAGTTCTCGAGCACGTTCATCTCAGAAAACACGAAGGACCGGACGCAGCAGGCCCAATCGACCGCCGACTTCCTCGATCGCGAGCTCGACCGGCTTCGCGTCGAGGTGTCCGCTGCCGAGCAGCGCGTGAGAGAGTTCAAGGAGAAGCGCATGGGCGCCCTCCCCTCGCAGCTCGAGAGCAATCTCCGCTCGCTCGATCGCCTGAACCTCGAGCTCAACGCGAATCTCGAAGCGCAGACGGCGCTCCAGCAGCGACTCGCGCTTCTGGCGGGGCCCATCCCCGGCGGCCGCCCTGGAGGAGCCTTCGCCCCGGATCCGGGGAGCGCAGCCGGGGCGCTCCTCGAAGCCCGCCGCAAGCTCCGCGAGGTCGAGCTCGTCTACACGGACTCGCATCCGAACGTGGTCCAGGCGCGCGAGCGCGCCGAGGCACTCGAACGCGACGCCGCCGAGGAGGCGCGCCGACCGCGCAACGACACGGGCTACGTCGATCCCGCCACCCTCGCGGCGCGCCGCGAGGCCGAGGCCGCGAGAATCGAGTCCGAGGCGCGCAGACGCGAGGAGGTTCGGCTTCGCGCCGAGATCGCCGAGCTCCAGCGACGGGTCGAGACGACTCCACAGATGGAGACCGAGCTCCTCACGCTGACGCGGGATTACGACAACCTGACCAAACAGTATCAGGATCTGCTCTCGAAGAAGTTCGCAGCTTCGATGGCGAAGAATCTCGAGCAGGCGCAGAAGGCCGAGCGCTTCAACGTGCTGCGCCCCGCGAGGGTGCCGACGACGCCCTCGTTTCCGAACCCGCTTCTCGTGCTCCCGGCGGGAGCGGGAGTCGGCCTCGCATTCGTCCTGCTGCTGATCGCGATCACCGAGTTCCGCAACGCATCGTTCCGCTCCGTCGCGAGGCTCGCCCGGCTCACGGGGCTTCCCGTCGTGGCCTCGGTCCCACGCATCGACGGCGATCGCATCTACGAGGAGCGACCGAACGGAGAGGTCGATGCTCGGCTGGTGGTCTTCACGGCTCCCGAGTCGGCACCGGCGGAGCAGTATCGGAGCTTTCTTCCGGTCGTGATGGAGGATCCGGAGCGGCGGGTCGTGCTCGTCACGAGTGCGGCGCGCGGCGACGGCAAGTCACTCTCTTGCATGAACCTCGCACTCACGCTCGCCTGCGATCTCGGCCGCCAGGTACTCCTGATCGACGGGGACATGCGTCGGCCGACGGCGCATCGCCTGCTGAGGGAGCGACCCGAGCGAGGGCTCGTCGATACCCTGCGCCGCCAGGCTTCGTTCCGCGACTGCGTGATCCGTACGCGGATCCCGAACCTGACCCTGCTTCCTGCCGGGCGCCCGACACGCAATCCGCTCGGGCTGATCACCGATCCGGCCTTCCTCGAGCTGATCGAGCAGGCGCGCAAGGAGTACGACTACATCTTCATCGACTCACCGCCGATGCTTCCCGTCGTCGACACCCGCTTCCTTCGCAAGGTGGCCGACTTCGTCGTCTTCGTCGTGCGTGCCGATGCGACACCGCGGGATGCCGTGCTCCGCTCGATGCGCGAGCTCCGCTCCGTCGGAGGCCTGGTCTTCAACCACGTGAGCCCCGGCTCGTTCCGCCGCTATTACTACTACGACGCCTACTCCCGCTATTCCTACGGAGAACCGGCCGGCGAGGATGCCGAGCGCGAATCCTGAGCGAACCATGCGAGCGTGGAGGCGGGGACCCGAGCGCCCGCGTGCCGCAGCGCTCGGAGCGAGGCGCGTTCCGCCTCCCGCGCGGTCGCGGGACTGGCCGCTCTGCGGCGCCTGCGCCGGGCTGTGTCTCGCGGCGGGGGAGCTCG
>CAJPFO010000098.1 GCA_905339255.1 Myxococcaceae bacterium | reverse complement strand
GCCTGACCCGCGACCATCACGGCGGCCGCAGCGAGAAGACCGAACAACTTGCGCATGGATCCAACTCCTTTGCTCATCCGTCCAACGAAGCCAGGATCCGTTTGCGGCACCCTGCCGAGACCCCGGCGCATTCAACCAACCGCGCTCCCCCTACTGCAAGGGGGGTGCCAGCCCGGGCCACTTGGACGAGATCCTGTAACCCCCTGTTTTCATTAGATTGCATAGCGGTGATCACGGAGGTGGCCGAGGCTACGCCGGCAGCTCGGGAAAGAATTTTCCTTCCCAGGAGAAAACCCCTTCCCCCCACGCGGGGGGATGCGCAGTCGAGTCGGAGATGCGTCGCGAAAATCCCACGTGGGCGGCACACGAGCCGGCGTGGGGGCGTCAGGGGCTGGGGGCGCTCAGGCCGAGCCTGCGCGCGAGCTCCGACGCCCCCTCCGCCCAGTCGGGAGGGGGAGAGGGCAGATCCCCGGGGCCCACGGCCTTCTCGAAGGCCTCTCGCGCAGCGGCGCGCCTTCCGAGAGCAAGGAGTGCCTCGGCCCTGCGGAGGCCGAGGCTTCGTTTGGCGTCCCCGCTCGCCGCCGGGGCCGTCGCATCGAGTAGCGTGAGCGCCGCGGCGGCCTCCCCGCGGCGGAGCCGCACGAGCGCGAGGGTGTCGGCGAACTCCACGCTTCCGGGGGCCGCGCCATGGGCCGCCTCGGCGAGGGCGAGCGCCCGGTCGAGATCCCGTCCTTGCCGCGCGAGACTCCAGGCGAGGTCGTTCCGCGCGGCTGCTGCCCCCGGAGCGAGCTCGAGCGCGCGCTCTCGGGCGGCGCGCGCCTCGTCCCCACGTCCCTTGCGCTCGAGAACGTGTCCGAACAGGAGCAGGATGGGAGCCGACTCCGGATGCCGCTCGCGGGCGGCCTCGAGGCGCGCGAGCGCCGCATCGTGCCTTCCCGCCCCGAGCTCGGCTCGAGCAATCCGCACGGCGGCGGCCTCCGTCTCGACGACGGCCCCCGGCAATGACACGAGGAGCGAGTCGGCCTCGTCCCCGCGCCCCTGCTCGAGGAGCAGCGACGCGAGCCGCCAGGCCCCCTCCGGAACCTCCTCGCTCATTCTCGACGCGTCGAGCGCGGCGCGGTAGTGCTGCTCCGCGCTCCCCGGATCTCGAAGCGCCTCCGCGACCTGGCCGAGGCCGAGCAGCGGGCGCGCGTGCCGGGGCTCGGCCTCCCGGGCGCGCTCGAAGGCGCTGTGCGCCTCGTCGAGACGGCCCTGGCGCAGCAGGGACTCGGCGAGGATCTGATGCAGATCGCCCCGGTCGGGACTCGTCGCGAGCGCGAGGCGCGCGTCTCGCTCGGCGTCGGCAGGGCGCTCGGCCGCGAGCGCTGCGTTGGCTCGTACCGAGAGGAGATAGGGCCCCCGATCCCCCGCTGCGGCGAGCAGGGCGAAGGCCTCCCCGGGCCTCCCCTTCGCGACGAGCATCGAGGCCCTCGCGACCGTCGCGAGCAGCGGAATCTCGTCCTTCGGATCCGGCCCCTGCCCCGTCGAGGCCGCTGCCTTCTCGACGGCGCCCGCCGTCGGGACGACGTAGCCGAGGCTCTCGAGCCTCGCCCGCTCGCCGGCACCGAGTTCGATCGGAGCTTCGAGGGGCCGCGCTCTCGCGAGAAGCTCGGCGAGCGAAGCGTCGAGCGAAGCGACACGTCCGGTCTCCGCTCCGGCACGGTTCTCGAGCTCGCGAGGATCGGATTCGAGATCGTAGAGCTCGGGGCGCGGGGCGCGGATCAGCTTCGAGCGCTGGTCGCGGAGGCCGAACAGCGGCGCCCAGCCGAGATCGAGCTCGGTGGCGAGTGTTTCGAGGTAGGCCTGCCGCGGCTCGTCGCGATCTCCCCGGACGAGGGGCAGGAGACTCCTCCCGTCCACCTCGTCGAGCGGCGGCAGCTCCGCGAGCTCGAGGAGCGTCGGCGCCACGTCGGAGAGCCTCACGAGCTCGGAGATGGATCTTCCCGCCGGCAGGCCGGCTCCGCGCAGGATCAACGGGATCCGCTGCGTGGCGTCGTAGATCGAGTAGGAGTGGGTGGGCTCTAGGTGCTCGCCCAGGCTCTCGCCGTGGTCGGAAGTGACGGCGACGAGCGTCCCCTGCGCGCCGAAGCGCTCGTCGATCGCTCGCAGCAGTCGTCCGAGCTGCGCGTCGGTAAAGGCGATCTCGCCGTCGTAAGGGGAGCTCGCGAAGCTCAGCGCATAGCCGAGCGGAGGCTCGTAGAGGGCGTGCGGGTCATAGAAATGGACCCAGAGGAAAAAGCGCTCGGGAGCCTTCTCGAGCCAGCCGAGCGCCGCATCGACCACCCGATCGGCCGGCCTCTCCGCGAAGCCCACGAATCCCGAGCGCCTCTCGCCCATCCGATCGTCATAGGTCCCGAAGCCCCGATCGAGCCCGAAGCGCGATTCGAGCACGAGCGCGCCCACGAACGCCGCGGTCGCGCGGCCGGATTCCTTCATGCGCTCGGCGAGCGTCGGAATCTCGACCGGGACCTGGAAGATCGAATTGTGCCGGACACCGTGTCGCGGAGGGTCGAGTGCCGTCATGAGGGTGGTATGCGAGGGCAGCGTCAAGGGAACCGGCGAGAAGGCCGCGTCGAAGCGGACTCCTTCACGCGCGAGCGCATCGAGCGTGGCGGTTTTCGCCCGCTCGCTGCCGAAGGCACCGACGTGGTCCGCACGCAGCGTGTCGATCGTGACGAGGACGATCCGCTCCGGAGGAGGAGCGGAGCAGGCGCTCATGAGCGCGGCGGCAATCCCGGCGAGCAGCGCGAGAAGCCGCTGCGAACCCCTACCGCGGCGCCGGGGAAACCCCGGAGCCCGGCCTCGGGGCTCGCTCTGCGAAGTTCCGGTCACGCTGGAAGCTCCTCTGCCGATGCGTATACTGCCGCGTTCTCCGGGCCCATGGAGGAACCGAATCCCATGCAGGGAATCCCCACGCTTTCGCGTCGCTTCCAGGACGGCGGCGGAAGAGATCTCCCGCTCCGCATTCGGCTCGCAGGGCTCGCTTGCGCGCTCGCCGTCTCGATCCTCGCACTCGGCTGCGGATCGAGCCTCGACTCGCGACTCGAGGAGGTGCGGACGCTCCAGGACGCCGGTCAATTCAACGAATCGATCGAGCCCCTCCGCAGCATCCTCGAAGAGTCCCCCGATCTCGCGGAGGCGAACCATCGCCTCGGCGTCGCGCTGGTGCAAACCGGGCAGCCGAGCCTCGCGGTCTGGCCGCTCGAGAAGTCGTCGAAGTCGCCCGAGTTTGCGGTTCCCTCGGGCCTGCTGCTCGCCTCGGCCTTCCTCTCGGTGAACGCGCCCGACGACGCGATCCGGGTCTCGACGCGGGTTCTCGAAACCGACCCCGGAAACGTCGCTGCGCTCCGCATGCGCACGCATGCGTACGTCGCGGCAGGGAGCAAGGACGAAGCGCTCGCGGATGCGACGCGCCTTCGCGAAATGCAGCCCGACGACTACCAGGCCGCCGTCCTGCTCGGTTCGATCCTCGCTGAAACGGGCCGCCTCGACGACGCCGAGAAGACCTACCAAGACGTGAAGGAACTCGGAGCGAAGAGCGGGGACCCGGGGATCGCCGCGCGCGGCTGCCTCGCCCTCGCGAACTTCTACGACACCGGTCGCAAGGACGCGGCTCGCGCCGAGGCGCAGTATCTCGAGTGCCTCGCGACCCATTCGACCGAACCCCTCGCACTCCAGCTCGCGACACAGTTCTACGACAGGACCGCACGACCCGAGAAGGGTACCGAGCTCTGGCGAAAGGCCGTCGCGGAGGCGCCCGAGAACCTCTCGTTCCGCGTCATGCTCGCTGAGCGCGTCGCGCGCTCGGGAAAGATCGACGAGGCGCAGGCGATCCTCGTCGAGGCAGCAGAATCGTTCGGAACGCCGGGCGCGTGGCAGGTGCTCGCCGATTTCCAGCGTCGTCACGGCCGCCGCGACGAGGCGGCCGCGTCGCTCGAGCGCGCCGTACAGCTCGCCGGCGGAGGCGACGACAACCTCCGCTTCGCGCAGGGCGACCTCTACGCGGACCTCGGCCGGCTCGACCAGGCCGAAGAAGTGCTCGGCGCGATCCAGGAACCTGCCTACCGTGAGATCCTGCGCGGGCGCATCCTGCTCGCGAAGGGCGATGCGAAGGGCGCGCTCGAGGCGTTCGATACCGGGCTCCGCCGCTGGCCGAACAACCCGGCCGCGCGTTACATGGCGGGCGCGGCGGCACGCGAGGCCGGCGACAGCGACCGCGCCATCTTGGAGTTCCGCGAGGCCGTTCGGACGGACGCGTCGGCGACCGATGCGTCGCTCGCACTCGCAGCGATCTACCTCGAGCGCGGCGAGAACGGCCCCGCGGCGAACTACGCGATGAAGCACGTCGCGCACCGGGATCCGTCGAGCCTTCCCGCATTCCGGATCGCCGTGCGGGCGGCGGCCCGCGAAGGAGAACTCGACGCGGCACGCGCCACGCTCGACAACATGGCGACCGTCCCGGGTGCTGCGGCCGCGGTGGCCGTCGAGCGCGCCGTCGTCGAGCGGGGCGCAAAGGGCCCCGCGCAGGCCGTCGTGGCGATCGAGTCGGCGAAGCTCGACCTCTCGGATCCTGCGAACGAGGACGCGCTCCGCACGCTGGTCGAGGATCTGCTCGTGCTCGGCCGCGGCGAATCGGCGCTCGCCCGGATCGACGCGGCGCTCGCTGCGAGCCCCGAGAAGGCCTCGCTCCTCGAGCTTCGCGGAGTGGCGCTCGCACGCCTCGGACGCAAGGCCGACGCGAGGGCGAGCTTCGAGAAGGCTGCCGCAGCGGATCCCGCGTCCGCGCGGCCGCTCATCGGATTGGCATCCCTCGAGGTCGAGGCGGGGAACCCGCAGACGGCGCTCGAGATCGTCGAGCGCGCGGGGGCCCTCGATCCGAAGAACGTCGACGCGCGTTATCGCGCGGCGCAGATCGTCCTCGGAAGGGGAGATGCCGCAGGCGCAGAGCAGCGCCTTCGCGACGTTCTCGCGATCGCGCCGTCGAACGCCGACGCGCTCAACGATCTCGCCTGGATTCTCGCGAGCGGCGAGCGCGATCTCGACCAGGCGCTTTCGATGGCCGAGCGCGCCTCGAAGATCAACCCGTCGGCCGACGTTCTCGACACGCTCGGATTCGTGCGCATGAAGCGTGGGGACGCGGCCGCGGCGATCGCGGACTTCGAGCGCGCGCTCCGGCTGCGGCCCAAGGATCCGACGATCCGCTATCACCTCGGCCTCGCACTGGCGCAAAGTGGCGATCGGGACAGGGCGATGGCGACACTGCGCGAGGCGCTCGCGCTCGGCCCCTTCCCGGACGCCGAGGCCGCGAAGCAGGAGATCGCGCGGCTCGAGCAGCCGCAGGGATAGCCTTCCCGGATACGCGGCCTCCCGATGGCGCCGCGAGGAGTCCTGATGCGTCCTTCGACGTTGCGTCGAGCCGTGGCGATCGTCGCTCTCGGCCTCTCGCTCGGTGGCTGCCGCTCGGACCACGAGAAGATGCTCGAGCATCTCGGGAACGCGAAGACCTACCAGGAACAGGGCAGGCCGCGCGAGGCACTCCTCGAGCTCCGCAACGCGCTCAAGCTCGAACCGCGAAACGCGGACACGAACTACGCAATCGCAAATGCGCTGGTCGCACAGCAGGATTACGCGAACGCAATCTTCTACCTCCGCGAGACACAGCGGCTCGATCCGACGCGAACCGACGCGACGCTCGACGAAGCGAAGCTCGTGATGGGCGGGGATCCCACCCGCGCCCTCGAGCTGGTGAGCGCGGTGCTCGAACGCGAGCCCGGCAACCCGATGGCGCACCTTCGGCGCATGGAGGTGGCTCTCCATCAAGGCAACACCCAAGAAGCGCTGGCTGCCGCGATGACTGCGGTCGAGCTCGCCCCGAACGACCCGCTCTACCCGATGCAGATCGGGATCGTCCGCCAGGCACAGATCCGCGAGGCACGTCTTGCCAAGAAGACGCCGCCCGACGAGCTCTTCGAGCAGGCACTCGCCGCTTTCCGGAAGTCCGACGAGCTCTACGGCGGCAATCACGTCGTCCGAGCCAACATCGGTCGGACCTACCTCTTCTGGGGAGAACATCCTGACGAGGCACGCGCGGCCTTCCGGAGCGCGATCGAGATCGCGAACCAGAAGGGCAGCGCGGGGGAGCGTCGCGAGGCGGCGGCCGTGGGCCTCGACTACGCACGCATCGCGAAGGATTCCGAGTTCGGGATCTACGCCCTCGAACAACTCGTTGCGGCCGATGACTCGAATCTCGACGCGTGGGCGGATCTCGCGACCGCGCGCGAGCAGAAAGACGGCTCTGGCGACACCGTCTGGAAGGATCTTCTCGGAAAGCGCCCGAGCGACCTCGATGCGCACTGGCGCCGCGCGGCGTGGCTCTTCCAGAACGGCCGCGGCGAAGAGGCCGAGCAGGGTCTCGCGGCGCTCGCTGCGAAGGGCGAGGAGCGTGCCCGAGCGCTCGAGCTCCTCGCGGGCGTCCAGCTCCAGCTCGCGAAACGGGACGAGGCGCTCGCGACGATCGCTGCGCTCGAGAAGGAGTTCCCGAAGGATCCGAGCACGCAGCTCGCCCGGGCACGCCTCGCGACCGTCGAGAGCCGCTATGTCGATGCAGCGCCGCTGCTTCGAGATCTCGTCCAGAAGCGCGAGAGCGCCGAGGCGTATCGGATGCTCGCCCTCGCCGAATTCCAGCTCGGAAACCTTCCGAGCGCGGTCGCCGCAGCGGATCGAAGCCTCGCGCTGTCGGGGGGGCGTGCTCCGGAGACGGCGATGCTGAAGGCGCGGATCCACCACGCCTCGCGCGACTGGACGCTCGCCGCGCAGACCTGGTTCCAGCTCCTGCAGGCGGGGGTCGAGTTGCCGCCGCGCGATCTGGTGCTGCTCGCAAGCGCACTCTACGAGGGCGGTCGACCGATCGTCGCCCGGCAGGTTCTCGAAGGGGCGCTCGCGCTCCCGGAGCCGCCGATTCTCGGTTCGATCGAGTTCGCCGCGCGCGAGGGAGCGAAATCCCCCGACGCCGCACGCAAGCACCTCGAGACCGCGCTCTCGCGCGCGCCGAGGCATGGGGGCCTGATTGCCGCGATCACGCGTCTCGACGTGTCGAACGGTCGGGCACGAGAGGCGCGCGAGCGACTCGACGCGATCATCGATGGCGGAGAACCTCCGGCCGCAGCGCTCCTAGCCCGCGCGCGGCTTCTCGCCGCCGATCGCCGGTACGAGGAAGCCGAGAAGGACATCAATCGCCTCTTCGAGGTGGCTCCGAACCTCCCTGGCGCGCTCGAGCTCCTGCTGCAGATCTACGCTGCGCAAGACAAGCTCGACCTCGCGGTCGCATCCCTCGAGGAAGCCGATCGAACGGGAGCGCTCTCGCCGGGAGCGAGGCTCCTCCTCGCCCGGATCTATCTCTCGCGAGGAGAGACTTCGAAGACTCGCGATACGCTCGAACGAGCACTCGCCGAACGCCCCGACCTCGCGGGTGCAAAGAACGACCTCGCATACCTCCTCGCGCAGGAAGGCAGCAACCTGGAGCGGGCGCTCACGCTCGCGCAGGAGGCGCAGCGCGCGCTCTCGACCGATCCGAACGCTGCGGACACCCTCGCATACGTCTACCTCCGGAAGGGGCTCCTCGAACCCGCGCTCCAGCAGTCGCGTTACGCGATCCAGCTCGCCGAGGAGTCGGGGCAGCCCGTCCAAGCCGCGTACCAACACCACCTCGGACTCGTACTCCGGGCGCTCGGCCGGAACGCGGAAGCCGCCTCCGCGTTCGAGCGTGCCCTCGATCTCGACCCGAACTTCTCCGAGGCGGCCGAGGCGAGACGAGAGCTCGAGGCCGCGCGGACGGCGGCGAAGTCCGCACCGAGCGCCTCCTGAACGAGATCTCGCGCCGCACGGCGGCCGCCGGCGTGGCGACGGCGCTGCTCGCCGCCTTCGCGACGCGAAGCGTGGGCGCGGAACGGGTCTTCCCGGGCGATGGCTCGGTCGTCTTCGCGCTCGGCGATGCGTGGTACCACGCTCGCCGCGCCTGGTTCACGTTCGAGAATTTTCCGCGGATCCTCGGCTTCGATCCACTGCTGAACTTCCCGGACGGAGCCCACGCGCCGTGGCCACCGCTCTACGACTTCGTGCTCGGCGCCGTCGCGCGCCTGTTCGGAGATACGCAGCCGACCTTCGAGCGCGTCGCCGCATGGGCGCCCGTCGTCCTCGGCACGCTCGGCGTACTTCCCGTGTACGCCGCCGGAAAGTTCGTCGCCTCGCGTGCGGTCGGCGTCGGAGCAGCGCTGCTCTTCGCGATGCTGCCGGCGACCATCTTGTACTCGAACGTCGGCAATGCGGACCACCACGCCGCACAGTCGCTCCTCGGCGCCACGCTGCTCGCGCTCTCGCTCGCGGCGGTCTCGACGATCCCGGATCCCCATGCTTCGCCCGCGAAGAGCTTCGCCGGGCTGGTCGTGGCGCGCGTCACGATGCTCCTCACCTGGCCGGGGAGCCTCGTCTACCTCGCGATCGTCGAGGGCGCTCTGCTCGGCGCCGGCGTGCTCTCGGGCCGGTGCTCACTGCTCGTCGGCGAGGCCTGGAGCACGGCGCTCTCGGCGCTGCTGGTCCTGCCCTTCCTTCCACTCTCCGAAACGACCGTCGGCGGATCCTTCTCGGCGATCGAGCTCTCGTGGCTGCATCCGGCGCTGCTCGGCATCGTCGCGATGGTCGCAGCGCTCCTCGCCGCCTGGGAGCGCGCGCGGCCGGCAGGGTCGGCGTTCGCGCGCTCCGCTCGTGCGGCGGGCCTCTCGGCATTCTTGCTTCTCGCGCTCGCCGCTTCGAGCGGGCTCCTCGCCGAGCTCTCGCTCGGTCTGGACTACGTCGCGAAGACCGATGCGTACCAAGGCCAGAATCTCGAGCAGTATCCGCTCGTTTCGTTCGCGAACGGCTTCTCGATCGCACTCGGCCTCGCGACCTTCGGTGGCTTTGCCGCGCTCATCCCGTTCGTGCCGATCGGGACGCTCGTGCTCGGGCTGCGCTCCGAGGCTCGCCGGGCGCCTCTTCTCGTTCTCACGGCGTGGTGTGCGGCGTTCGGATTCCTGGCACTCCTGCAGGCGCGATTCGGAAACGACTACGCACCGGCAGCAAGCGTGGGCTTCGCGCTGCTCCTCGGCGCCGTGTCGCATCGGATCGTTTGCGCCCGCCCGGCGGTAGCCCGAACCCTCGCGGTCATCGCCGCGATGTTCCTGCTCTCACCGGTGATCGACGTTCAGGCGCGCGCAGCCGCCAAAACCCTCCGCGCGTTCGGCGGATTCGAGCCCCCGCGCGACCGCGCGCTCGAGAGCTACGAGGGCACGATGCTGCGCTTCGCCGAGCTCGTCCGCGAGGCCACCCCCGAGACGCAGGGCTTCGACGATCCAGGCCGCAGACCCGAGTACGGAATCCTCGCATATCCGGGGATCGGCCACGTCCTCCATTACGCGGCGCGGCGAGCGACCCCCGCCGACAACTTCGGCCCCTACATCGGAGCCGCGAACTACACAGCCGTGGGAGCTTTCTTCCCGCTCGAAAGTGAAGAGCGCGCGGTCGAGGAGGCGCGACGCCTTCGGAGCCGCTACGTCGTCACGACGGATTACGGGGGAAGCGTCCCGACCACGCTCACGAATCGCCTGCACCGGAGCGACGGCAACGCCGCCGCCGGAAGGCCGGCCTTCGGTCGGTTCCGCCTCGTGACCGAAGGACCCGCGGGCGGAAGGCCGATCGGAGAGCAGTTCGGCCGGCCGATCCGCGAGCGCGGAGTTCCCTACAAGCTCTTCGAGGTCGTTCCGGGCGCCGTCCTCGAGGCAAAGGCTCCGCCCGGAACTCGGGTTCGCGCGAGCGTTACCGTCTCGACTCCTGCGGGACGCCGCTTTCCGTGGAGGACCGAGGCCGTCGCGGATGCGAACGGGATGGCGAGGCTCCGGATTCCCTACGCCACGCGAACCACGGCGCCCGCACGGCCGGAGGGGCCCTTCCGGGTCTCGGTCGGAGACCGCATCCTCGACGTCGAGATTCCGGAGCAGGCGGTACTTTCGGGGTCGACGATCCCGGTTGCCGAGGACGCATCGTGAGCCACGAGATCGAGGCGTCTCGAAAGACACAGTCGGGTGTCGCCAACGCGATGCTCGCCATTTTGGCGCTCTTGCTCTTCTTCGGTACGGCGGAGGTCATCTGCCGTGTCTTCGATCTCCGCCCGCGGCTCGGCGGGGCGACGGCGAACCCGGCCTGGCTCTCGGAGCGCTGGCTCCTACCTCGAGAGGACTACCGCGAGGCCTTCGCGGCCGAGGGCTTTCTCGGCCGCTACTACGACCTCTACGAATGGGATCGCCATCGCTTCTATCGTCTGCGCCCCGACGTCGAGGTCTCGCTCCTCGACGTCTTCGCTCCGGCCAGTGCGCGCGAACGGACGCGCTGGTCGGTTCGGACCAGCCCGCAGGGCTACCGCACCCGGGCGTTCGAATCGGGGCCCGCTGCCGGCGTCCGCCGCGTCGCCTCGCTCGGAGACTCCTCGACTTTCGGCTGGGGCGTGGCGGAAGAAGAGGCCTATCCCGCGCGCCTCGAACGGGCGCTCGGTGGCCGCGAGGCCGGCTGGGAGGTCCTGAATCTCGGGGTCCCCGGCTATTCGTCGTTCCAGGGGCTGGTGACACTCGTGAGTGACGGGCTCGCGGTCTCCCCGGACGTCGTCACCTGGAGCTACATCGCGAACGACGGCGCAATGACCGGAGCCGCAGATCGCGCGACGTACGTCCAGCGCGAAGGATGGGTCGGAGCGCTCCTCGAGATCCTGCACCGGAGCCGCTTCTACGAGACGCTCGATGCCTGGGTCGCGAAGCTCCGAAGTGGAGCGAAGCCTCCCGACGATGTCCGCAACGTCTCGGGTTACACCGCGGCAGAGGCGAACGTGCGCGCGGCCGTCGCTGCCGCGCGCACCGCGAACGTCGGGATCGTCCTCGTCGCGAACTGCGCGCGCGGCCCCGTCGCCGAGGTGCTCCGGCGGGTCGCCGACGAAACGGGGACTCCCTTCCTCGACGCGACCCGTCTCGTCGAGGACGCGATCCCGCGGATCGCGAGCGATCCGGCCTTCGAGGCCGACCGTGAGGCCGTGGTCGCGCGCTACGGGGGGAAGGCGGTCGCAGCGAACCCGAAGCTCCTCGGTCTACTGCCCGACGCGTGCCATCCGAACCCGGTGGGTCATCGCTTGATCGCCGAGGCACTCGCGCCGATGGTCGAAAGGGCCGCGGCCGGACGCCCCGCTCGCGACGGAAGGACGCCATGAGACCCGACCTCCGCCTCACGCTCGTCCTGGTGTGCTTCCTGCTCTCGGGATTCGCAGCGCTCCTGTACCAGACCGTTTGGACCCGCGAGTTCGCGTTCGTCTTCGGGACCTCGGAGCTCGCCGTCGCGACGGTGCTCGCGGCCTACATGGGCGGCCTTGCCGGCGGTGCGGCGATTGCCGGTCGCTTCGCCGAGCGAGTCCGTCGCCCCGTCCTCACCTACGGGTTGCTCGAGCTCGGGATCGCCGCGTCGGCGCTCGCCGTCCCGGTGGCCGTCGGGCTCTCGACCGACCTCTACGTCGCGCTCTTCGGCGGCGCAGACACCCCCCCCACAGCGGGAGGGGGCCTCCAGGCGGTCTACTACCTGCTCTCGAGCTTCTTGATCCTCTTCGTCCCGACGGGGCTCATGGGGGCGACGCTCCCGATGCTGGCACGGCACGCAGTCCGCGAAGAGCGCGAGATCGGCGCGAGGATCGGACTCCTCTACGCCACCAACACCGCAGGAGCCGTCTGCGGCACGCTCTGCGCGGCGTTCTTCCTCCTGCCCGCGATCGGGCAGCACGCGACGGTACTCGTCGGCGCCTCGATCAATGCGCTCGTCTTCGTGGTGGCTACGCTTCTCGCGCGCCTCCCACCCGGGCCGGTGGCCGAGGCGGCCGCTCCGAGCGCTGAGGTCAGGCGGGTGGCCGGCAGTTGGATCCTTCCCGTGATCTTGCTCTCGGGAATCTGCTCGTTCACCTACGAGGTGCTCTGGACGAGGCTTCTCGGGCACGTTCTCGGCGGAAGCGTCTACGCCTTCTCGACCATGCTCGCGAGCTTCCTGGTCGGCATCACGATCGGAAGTGCGATTGCAGCGCGGCTCGCCACCACGCGCGAGCGGGCAACCCGCGGCTTCGCGATCGCACAGCTCGGAACGGCCGCGCTCTCGCTCGTGGCATTCGCCGGGGTCGATGCCCTGCCTGCGCTCGCCGTCGCGCTCGGCGCCGGCTGGCAGGGAAGCCTCGGCGCGAACGCGGCGCTCTCCGCATCGGTCCTCTTGCCCTCGACGCTCTGCATCGGAGCGACCTTCCCGTTCGCGGTACGGATCCTCGCTCGGAGCGCAGCCGACGCCTCGGCGGCCACCGCCCGCGTCTACTCTTGGAACACCGTCGGCGCGATCGCAGGCGCCGTCGGAGCGGGCTTCTTCGTCGTTCCGCTTCTCGGCTATCGGGGTTCGGTGCTCGCGGCGGCGCTCGCGAACCTCGTGCTCGCGGGCATCGCATCGTGGTTCGCAGCACCGAGGGCGAAGGTGCTCCTCGCAACTTCTGCCGTGGGCGCAGCGATCGCGCTCGTCGTTCCGCCCGCAACGCCGTGGCGCCTGCTCCGCAGCTCGCCGTTCGACCTGCAGCCCGCCGAGGGAGAGGTCACCTACTTCGCCGTCGGCCGCGGCGCGACGGTCCTCTTGCTGCAGCGGGCGGGCGATCCGGGCACCTGGCATCTGCGGACCAACGGTCTCCCGGAGGCATCGATCGGAGCGACGGGAGACCGTGCGGGACGCTATCCCGTGAACGGATGGCTCTCGGCGCTCCCCGTGCTCGCGAGACCCGACGCGAAGCAGCTCGTCGTCGTCGGCCTCGGCGGAGGCCTCGCAGTCGAGGACGTTCCTCGAAGCGTCGAGGAGATCGACGTGATCGAGCTCGAACCCGAGGTCGTGGCCGCGAACCGCGCCGTCTCCGGAGAAAGACGCCGCGATCCGCTCGCCGATCCGAGGGTGCGACTCCACGTGAACGACGCGCGGGGCTCGCTCGTCCTCACCGACGCGCGCTTCGACGCCATCACCTCCCAGCCCTCGCACCCATGGACGGCAGGCGCCTCGCATCTCTATACGAAGGAGTTCTTCGAGCTCGCCCGGGATCGCTTGGCCGAAGACGGGGTCTTCGTCCAGTGGATCGGCCTCGCCTTCGTCGACGAATTCCTGCTCCGGAGTCTGGTCGCGACGCTTCTCGAGGTATTCCCTTTCGTCGAGGTCTACCGTCCCGAAGCGAACGCCGTCCTCTTCCTCGCGTCGAAGGCGCCTCTCGATCTGGCCTCGTCCGCCGACCGCGCGATCGCGAAGGACCCCGCGACCTATGCGCAGATCGGCGTCTCCGGCGCTTCCGACGTCCTTCGCGCTCGCGTGCTCGATGCGCCGGGATCGCGTGCGTTCGCGAAGGGGGCGCTCGTCAATACCGACGACCACAACTTCTTCGAGACACGGAGCACGAGCACCCTGCGAACCGATGCGCTTCGCGCCGCCGGGGCGAGCCGCGTCCTCGGCCCCTTCGATCCCCTCGTCCGAGAAGCTCCTCCCGGAGCGCGACTTCGCGACGTCCGCAGGCTCCTCGCCGCCGGGCTCGGCGAGCGTGCACAGGCCGTCGCGGCGGCGATTCCGGACTCCGCCGAGCGGCAGACCGCGCTCGGGCTGGCTGAACGTGCCGCGGGGCGCGACGAGCGCGCAGCCGCGCTCCTGAGCGACGCGCTCCGGCTCGATCCGAACCAGACCGAGGCGCGCTTCGCGCTCGTCCAGATCCGACGCAGAGCCCTCGAACAGGGAAATGAACGTGCGCTCGAGCTGGCCGCGGGGCTCTCGAGCGAGCAGTCCGCAGTCGTCGAGGGATGGAAGCTCGAGAGTGCGGGCCGCTTCGACGACCTCGAGAGGATCGAGGAGCGACTCGCGGCGGTCCCGGCGGGTGATCCGGCGGTATCCGATGCGCTTCGCCTGCGAGCTGCGTGGCGACTCGACCGAGGCGACGCCGCGAATGCACGCGAGGCGATGGCGCTCCTCGATCGCGCGAGTGCGCTCGACGGGTCGGTTCCCGGGCTCGTCCTCCGGATCCGCGCCGCCGCGCAGGCGGGCCATTCGCGTGCAGCGCTCGGCCTCGCCTCCGAGCTCGCGGCGTCGATCGAGCGTGCACCGCGGACGCGAACCAAGGGGAGTGCGCGCCTGATCCTCGAGACCCTCGATCGGCTCGACCTCCCTCCGGAGCTCACGGACGAGGCGAGAGTGATCCGCGCGCGCCTCGCGCCCTTCGCCGGGGACGGGCCCGATCCCGATCGCGGCTCGGACGCGGTCCCCGCTCAGCGAGAAGGTTGAGGCGATCCGCGCCGGAGTTCGGCGAGCTCTTCGCGGATCCGTTCGTCGATCGGCCCACCCAGAGCGAGCGCGGCCTCGAGCGACTCGATCGCGAGATCCCGCTCGCCGCGAGCGAGGTGCGCGATCGCGCGAACGCGGAGTTCCATCTGCGTCGGGTTCTCGAGCTGCTCCGAACGCTCGATCCACCATGCCGCGATCTCCCGAACCAGACCCCGGAAGCGAGGATCGGATCGGATCGGATCCCAGACCGGATCGTTCTCGAGTTGCTCGAAGCGGTTCCAGCCGCGCGCACGGGCGGCCTCGAGCGCCTCGATCGCCGCGCGCACGTCCCCTTCGCGCGCGGCCCCTCGCGCACGGAGGAGGTTCGCCGAAACCCCGCCGGGGTAGTTGCGTGCCGCATCGACGAGCAGGAGCGCCGGATTCCCGAAGAGCTCGGCACGCGCGTGGCCTCGCACGGCGAAGACGATGCAAAGAACGAGTGCGAGCGCGATGGCGGCTCGCGTCGCCTGCTCGCGAAGCGCGGCGGGTAGCGCCGCCTCGACGTCTCGCAGCACGAACAAAGCCACGCCGATGAGACCCGGGAGGATGAAGTAGAGATAGCGATCGGCCATCGGGTAGAGGAACGGGAAGATCTGAGAGATCGGCGCGAACGAAGACGCGGCGAGGACCCAGTACACGGCCTCTTCGCGCCGGCCAATCACCGAGCGGACTGCGCGGACCGCGCACACGGCGAGGATGGGGATCGAAGCGAGAAAGGCCGGATCCGCGAACGAGGCGTGCTTGGGCGGCTCGTGGAAGGCCGAGACCCCGAGCGAGGTCGCGGACATCCAGAGGTAGCGAAGCGCGATTCCGAACACGAGCGGGATCCGCTCGAGTCCCTCGGGGCCGAGCCCTGCGTCGGGAGAGCCCGAGCGGCGGTTCACCTCGATCTGCGCGATCGAGACGACCAGGAACCCCACCACCCAGACACCGAGCCAGACGAGATGCCGCCACGGCGGTGCGCCTCGCCAGAGCCGGACGAAGGCGAGCATGCCCGCGACGGGAAGCAGGAAGGCTCCCGTCGGCTTCGCGAGAAGCGCGAGGAAGAACGCGGGCGTCGCGAGGCCGGGCCGTTTCGGAAAGAGAAGGAGTGTCGCCATCGAGAGCACGAAGCACGAAACCGTCTTCGTCTGCGAGATCCACGCGACCGCCTCGACATTGGCCGGATGCAGGACGAAGAGCGTCCCTCCCGCGAGCGCAGCGAGTCTCCCGATCCCCGATGCACGGAAGACGCCCACGAGGAGCACCGATCCCGCGGCATGGAGCGCGAGATTGAGGACATGATGGCCGAGGACGTCCGGGCCGAAGGCGCGCCAGGCGAGCGCGTGGAGGAGCAGGTGCACGGGCGTGTAGTTGACGACGAAGACGCTCGCCGGGCTCGCTGGATCGAGGATCTGTCGGAGGTTCTCGAGCGTGAGCGCGTGGACGTAGGGATTGGTCGCGACGTAGTGGAGATCGTCGGAAAAGAACGGGCCGCGGAGCGCCGGAGCGTAGACGACGAGGAGCGCCGCGAGATAGACCGCGAAGAGCGCGAGGGCCTCGAGGAGCCCTTGCGAACCGCGCACGGCGGCGCGACGCCCGTCCCGACCGCGATCAGCGCGGCGCGGCACCCTCGCTCCTTTCCGGATCGTCCCCGAGCGCGCGACGTGCCCGCGCGAGCTCTGCGGCCACCTCCGCATCCGCGACGCCTCCCACCGCCGTCGCCCGCTCGAGCGCGTCGACGGCTTCGGGCCACTCGCCGCGCACGGCATGCGCCCTCGCGAGGGCGCGAAGTTCGAGCCGTGTCGACGCGCCGCGCGAGCGCGCGATCGCAATCCAGCGCCCAGCCACCTCGTGGACGAGCGCGCGGAAGCGGGGATCGTTCCGCACGCCGGCGAATCCGGGATCCCCATCGAGCTGCGACCAGCCGTCGAAGCCCGCGTTGGCCGCGCGGCGGATCAGGACGACGACGCCGTCCACGTCTCCCGACGCCGCGGCGCGGCGCGCCGAGAGAAAGCTCCCGGCAATTCCCTCGGGCCAGGCGCGCGCCGAATCGACCTGCGTCGAGAGGTTGCTCCGGAACACGAGCGAGCGCTCGAAAGTCCGTACCGAGAAGAATGCGGCGAGGGCGATCCCCGCGACGAGCGAAACCCAGCGAACCGCGCCTTTCGACGGAACCCGCGCCGCCGCGAGGCACGCCACCCCGGCGAGGCCCGGCAGGACCACGTAGAGGTAACGATCGGCCATCGGGTAGAGGAAGGGAAAGATCTGCGAGACCGGCGCGTAGGCGGCGGCGGCCCAGAGCCAGAACGCGCCCTCGGCGCGACGCGTCACGACGGCTCGGCTCGCGTGAACGGCGAGCGGCATCCCGGCGGCGACGCCAGCAACGAACCAGGGGTCGAGCCACGAGCGCGGCGCCGGAGGCTCCTGGAAAGTCGCGACGCCGTACGACGTCGCCGCCATCACCAGGTAGCGGGCGGCGATCGCGACCATGGTGCGGAAGCGATCGGCGGCCGACGCCGGGACGATGGCGCCCTGCGCTTCTCCGAGACGCTCGAAGGCGAGAAGCTGGGGAAGCGCATACGCGGCGAAGACGAGGCCCCAGACGACGAGCCAGTCGATCCGTCGTGGCTCGGTGTCGGGGTCGCGCTCGCGGCGCAGCGCGAGGAGTACTGCCACCGGGAGCGCGAAGACCGCCGTCGTCTTCGAGAGGATGCCGAGTGCGAAGAGCAGCGCGGCGAGTGCAGGCCGGCGAGGATGGAGCAGCACGGCGCCCAGGCCGAAGCCGAGACAGAGGATCGTCTTGAGCTGAGAGATCCAGGCCACCACCTCGACGTTGGCCGGATGCACCAGGAAGACGAGCGCGGCGAGGAGCGCCGCCGCACGGGTGGCGCCCGCTCGAAGGAAGACCGAGACGAGCAGCGTCGAGATGAGCGCGTGCGCGAGGACGTTCACGATCCGCCAGCCCAGGGTCTGCGCGCCGAAGAGTTTCCATTCGAGGGCGTGGACGAGAAGATGGACCGGCGCCCAGTTCGCGGTGTAGGCGGCCGGCGCACCGAATGGGTCGAGAATCGCCTGGGTGTTCTCGAGTGTGAGCGACTGCACCCAGGGGTTCGTCACGATGTAGCCGAGATCGTCCGAGAGGAACTCGCCCGCGAGAGACCTCGAGTAGAGCGCGAGCGCGAGCGCGGCGAACGCGACGAAGACGAGGGCGAGCTCCTTCGGCGCGAGCGCCGACCGGGGGAGACCGATCGCTGCGCGAACCTCCATCGCCGCCCTCATCGAGCGTTCCTGCGGGCGACGACGTGAATCGTGGCACCCGAGCGCCACAGTGTCTCGGCGACCGTGGTTGCGAGCGCGAGGGGAGCGAGCGCGAGCCCGCGGAGGACGAGCCGGCGTCGCGTTCTCGCGTCGAAGGGCGGCGGGTCTCCCGGGTGGCGTTCGTGGAGCAGCGTGTAGAGTCCGTTCCGCGGAAGATCGCTCCGGCGATTCGAGCGACTCTGGACCTCTCCGAAGGGATTCTGCCGCAGGGAGAAGTGGTGCTCGGATTCGATCGAGAACCCGCTCTCTACGAGGAGCCTCCGCAACGCGGCGAGCGGAAAGTGGAAGACGTGTCGCGGGAGATCGAGGTGGAACCAGGCGGCCCCCGCGCGCTTCGCCTGGAGGCTCGAGAAGTTCGGGACCGCGACCACGAGCTTTCCGCCCGGAGCGAGGATCCGGTGGATCTCCCGAACGGTTTCGACCGGCTCCCGCAGATGCTCGAGCACGTGCCAGATCACGATCGCGTCGAAGAACGAATCACGATACTCCGCGTCGGCGAGCCGCGAGACGATACGGATCTCCGCACGCGGGTCGGCGCCTTCTGCCGCCGCCTTCGACCGCTCGACGCCGTGGACCTCGAAGCCGCGCTCGGCGAGTTCCGAGAGCAGCACCCCGCGACCACAGCCGACGTCGAGCAGGCGGCCTCCCGGACGAACCCCTCGCGAGAGGAACCGGATGTGCCTCGTACCGAGGATCCGCACGATCCCTTCGACCGGTCCCCGGAACTTCCGTCCCGGATCGCCGTAGTAGGCGTCCGGATAGTGGGCGTCGAGGTCGGCCTCGGACGGAAGCGGGTCGAGACGACCGAGCCCGCAATCCGTGCACTCGACGAGCCGCGATGCGAACCCCTCGATCGCGAAGCGAGGCCTCGCCCACGCGCCGCCGCACACGGGGCACGCGGTCCCGACGACCTCGGGCACACCGGGGAGGTCGCTCACCGCTCGATCGTGAAGGCCGCGAGCCATCCTCCCCCTCTTCGCCACGGCGGGAGCGCGCAAGCGTCGGGGGGCAGCGCGCCGGGGTCAAGGCCGAGCCGTGGCCTCCTCACCGCCCTCCGTCTCGGCCCGAGTCGCGAACACGTAGCGAGCGCTTCCGCCGGGCCACACGGCAACCTCACCCGTCGAGGCGAAACCCGTCGCGCGCAGTCGCTCGTGCAGCGCAGGAAGGTCCGGGAGGCCATGGAGATTTTCGTGACAGCGCAAGAAGAGGTCGAAGAGCGCCATCTCGGCGTCGGCGCCGAGCCATCGCGAGACCCGGCCGGGCTCGACGACTCCGGTCTGGATCGCGAGGACGCCGCCCGGGGCGAGCTTCGCGAAGGCGCGCCGGAAGAGCGCCGCATGCTCGGCCGGCGCGAAGTAATGGAGGTTGTTGTTGAGCAGGATCAGATCGAATCCGATCGGAAGCTCGGCGCTCATGAAGTCGCCGACGCGGATCTCGCCGCGGCGCCAAACCTCGGCCTCGCGGAGCGTTCGTCGCGCATCTTCCGCGACCACCGGATCGAGCTCGACGCCGACTCCCTGCGCATCACGGAAGCGAGCGAGAAAGCCCGCGAGATACGTCCCGTGTCCGCATCCGATGTCGAGGACGCGGCGCGCACGACTCGTCCCGGGAATCCGCGCGAGCGCCGCGAGCGCCCGCTTTTCGACCACCCGCGAGGCCGCGGCGATTCTCCGCGTCTCCTCGGGAGAACCGAAGTGCGGGCGGGCGGCACCCTTCAGGAGCTGCGGAAGCTCCTGGAAGCGCGCCCCCCAGCCGAGCGCCACCTGATCGAGGAGCGCGCGCAATGCGGGGGCTTCCGGCGAGTCGAGGAGGAAACGCGTGAGGTCTGCGAGCTCGTGTCCCTCCCGTCCGGCCCGAACCAGGTCGATGCGCTCGCAGGCGATGAGCCACGAGCGGACCAGGTCCTCGGCGAGCCCCACCTTCGCAGCGAGCGCTTCCGCTGCGAGGGGGCGGCGCAATGCCTCGAACAGGCCGAGCTCGAGCCCCACGCGTAGGAGATGAACCCGCGCGAACGCATCGAAGGTCGCCGCGAGGGTTCGGCCGTGCGTGAGGTCGTCGAGTCCACTGAAGATCGACACGGGTCTAGGCGGGCTCCAGGTTTGCGTAACGGACGAGGAGCGTCTTCGTTCCGACGCGATCGAAGCGGATCTGGAGCTTCTGCGACGCCCCCGTCCCGACCACGCTCGCGACCGTCCCCGTCCCGAAGATCGGATGCCGCACGCGAAGCCCGGGGCGGAGCCTGCCGGGGTCGGAGCCGTCGTCGTCCGCGAGCGAGTAGTCGAGCGAGCGGCCTCCGGAGCCCGCAGCCGGCGCTGCGAGCCCCCCAGCGAGGAGATCCTTCGGGATCTCCGAGAGGAAGCGCGACGGGATCGAGAAGGTCCGCGATCCGAAGCGTCGCCGCTCGGAAGCGCAAGTGAGATGGAGCTTCTCCATCGCGCGAGTCATCCCGACGTAGCAAAGGCGGCGTTCCTCTTCGATTCCTGCCGTGTCGCGAGTCGATGCCGCGTGCGGGAGGAGCCCTTCCTCCATTCCGACCAGGAAGACCACCGGGAACTCGAGCCCCTTGGCCGTATGCGCCGTCATGAGCGAGACGCGGTCGACGCGACCTTCGTAGGCATCGAGATCCGAGACCAGAGCCACCTGATCGAGGAAGAGCTCGAGCACCGAGCGATCCTCGGCGCCGTCCGGGTTCGCCGCCGCGAAGTCCTCGGCGCCGGCGACGAGCTCGCGGAGGTTCTCGATCCGGCCTTCTGCTTCGGGGGTTGCCTGCCGCTCGAGGTGCGCGCGGTAGCCGCTTCGTTCGAGGACCGCGGCGAGCGCCTCGGGCGGCGAGAGCAACGGGACCTCGGCAACGAGCTCGTCGAAGAGTGCGAGGAACTCGCGGAGCTTCGCTCCGGAACGTCCGGCATCGGGACCGCCCGCGAGGACGCGGAGGGCGTCGAGCAGCGTCGACCCTCGCTCCGCGGCGAGCGAGTCGGCCCGGTCGAGGGTCGTCTTGCCGATTCCGCGCGGCGGGTTGTTCACGATCCGGCGAAGCGCCATTCCATCGGCGGGGTTCACGAACGCACGCAGGTACGCGAGCGCATCCTTCACTTCGGCGCGCTCGTAGAAGCGAACGCCCCCGACGACCGCATAGGGGACGTCCATCTCGAGGAGCGCCTCCTCGAACGAGCGGGATTGCGCGTTGGTCCGGTAGAAGATCGCGAAATCGCCGAGCGAGCGGCCCTCCTCGCGAACGGAGGTGACGATCTGGCGAACCACGAACTGTGCTTCGTCACGATCGTCGACCGCCTCGTAGAGCCGTACCGGATCGCCGCCCTCGCGCTCGGTGAAGAGCTCGCTCCGGGGGCCCCGGTTGTTCGCGACCACGGCCGACGCCGCCGCGAGGATCGGCTTCGTCGATCGGTAGTTCTGCTCGAGCTTCACGATCTTCGCGTCGGGGTGATCCCGTTCGAAGTCGAGGAGATTCCGGACGTCGGCGCCCCTCCAGCCGTAGATCGACTGGTTGGGATCTCCGACGACGCAGAGATTCCGATGCTCCTCGGTGAGCTGCTTGACGAGCAGGTACTGGACGCGATTGGTGTCCTGGTATTCGTCGACGAGCACGTACTGCCAGCGCTGCCGGTACCAGGCCAGCACGTCCGGGAAGCGCGAGAAGAGCTCCGTCGTCTGCAGGATCAGGTCGCCGAAATCGAGGGCGTTCTGTTCCGCGAGCAGGCGCTGGTAGAGCGCGTAGACGTCGGCCGAGCGCTTCGCGTCGAGGTCGTTCGCCTCCTCGGCCGCCCGGGCCGGGAGCACGCCGGCGTTCTTCCATTGATCGATCCGCCAGCGAAGCCGGCGCGGATCGAACTGCTTCGGATCGAGGCCGAGGCGGCGAAGCGCCTCCTTGACCGACGCGAGCGAGTCGCTCTCGTCGTAGATCGCGAAGCTCCGCGAGAGCCCGAGGTGTCCCACGTCGCGCCGCAGGATCCGCACACAGGCCGCGTGGAACGTCGAGACGAAGACGCCCGCACCGTCGGGGCCGAGGAGCTTCTCGACCCGCTCGCGCATCTCGCCGGCCGCCTTGTTGGTGAAGGTCACCGCGAGGATCTGCTCGGGAGGAATCCCGCAACCGCCGATCAGGTACGCGATCCGATGGACGAGCACGCGCGTCTTGCCGCTGCCCGCTCCCGCAAGGACCCAGAGCGGCCCCTCGGTCGCCTCGCAGGCGCGTCGCTGCTCGGGGTTGAGCCCCTCGAGGATCCGTTCGGCGAGCAAGCGCGTCTCCCGGAAAAGCAACGGGGGGTTCGCGCAATCCTACCCGCCCGCCCCCACCGGCTCAACCGCGGGGCGCGGCGGGAGCCCGTCCCGGATCCGCGCGGAGAAGTCGCGCGCACCATCGGCCTCGCGGGCGCGCTCCGAGATCGAGCTCGCTCGGCGCACCTGCGGAAACGGTCTCGAATGATCGATCGTTCCCCGCTCGTACATGAGCTCGTCGAGTTTCCCGTTCACGAGGATCCTCCAGTCCCAGGGGTTCCGCCCCCCGAGGTGCTCGATCCGCTCGCGGATCCCGGTCGTGCAGTTGGTCGTCCCGGCGTTGTACCAGCGCGGCGAGTCGGCGAGGCGGTTCATGTCCTCGGCGTAGTCGACCAGCAGTGCCCGGGCGCGATCGAGCGGCATCGCGACGCGATAGAGATACGTGTCCTCGCCACGATGGTTCGTCCGCACTCCAATCACGTCGCGTTCGTCGGCCGCGACGTAGACGAGTTCGTAGCGCCGGAAGAAGCCGAGGAGCGCGGAGTACGACTCTCCCTTCTCCTTTCTCGTTTCGATCGAGATCGCGAGCGCTGGCCCCTCCTCGAACTCGAAGCTCGCGATGGTGTGCGCGATCCAGGGCGAACCCCAGTACGAGAGGAAGAGATCGGCCCCGCGGAGCGTCGAGAGATCGAAGCTCCGCGTCTCCCAGTGCTCATCGTAGTCACCATCGGAGCGGTAGGAGAAGTTCCGGACGCTCTCGATCGTGAGCCGATCGCCGTCGAGGCTCGTCCGCGGGGCTCGCGCAACGTCGCCGAGCCAATCGCGGTCGTTTCGCGGCTCGAGCGAGAACCACCACGAAGCGACGGCTGCGACGATCACGGCGAGGACGACGACCCTTCTCCCGAGGCCGATCGGCGCGACCAGAGTGACGCAGCCGGCGATCGCGACGGCTGCGGCGAGGACGCTCCCGAGCGGAGTCGGTGCGTCGATCGCGAGCGCGGCGGCCGCCCACGCCACACCGAGCGCCATGGCGACGATCAGGGCCGCAGCCACGATCCGCCTCACGGCCCCGTGCCGAGGTGCTCGACGAGGATCCGCCGGAGCTCCTGGATCCCCTCGGCCCGGTCCTGCACCGAGTGGTCGGAACGGCGGACGACCTTCTCGGATTCGACCCCTTCGAGGTGCGCGCTCGGGTAGCGGACGACGCCGTCGTTCTCGTCTTCCAGTGGCCCGTCGCCGAGAACGGGAATGATCGAGTGCGCCCGGATTCGCGGATCGATCGGGAGCGCGCGCAGGGACTCGAGGTAGGGGTTTCCGGCCCGCATGTTGTCGAGACTCGTCGGCGGCCTGGCGAGGCTGCGCTCTGCGTCGCTCGCATCGCTCTGCATTGCCACGCCGGCGACGGCGCGCGTCACGGAGATCGGCATCTTGACGAGCCTTGCGATCCATGCGGCGGGAGCGAAATCCGAGAGAAAGCTTCCTCCGTGCGGAGTCGACATGAAGACGACGCGCTCGACGAAGGGAAGCGGCTCGTAGTAGAGCGACTGGCGCAAGAGCGAGCGGAGCTCGGGATCGAGATCGACTTCGTCGATCGGCTTCTCGCTGATGCGCTTCCAGAAGACGTCCCCGCTCCGAACCGCCGTGGTCTTGGTGAGGAGCCCGCCCTGGCTGTGGCCGACGACCACCATGCGTCGGAGCGCGGGGTCCTTCCCTTCCGGATCGATCTCGTTCACGGCCTCGGCGAGCGAGCGTCGCAGGATCCCCGACGAATACGCGATGGGATTTCCCGTGTTGTAGAGAAAGAGCCAGATCTCGTACCGCTCGGAGATCCGCGGATCGTTCGCGAGCTCGTTCACGACCTGGGCCCAGGTGGCGGGGCTCGAGAAGGTCCCGTGGACGAGAACGAGCGGGATCCGACCGGGGCGATGCGGATCGAGAAAGAGGAGCTGCTCGTCCTGCCCAGAGGTCATGAAATCGCCGAGGCGGAAGCCCGCGAAGCCGAAATCCCAGATCGGCGCGCCTTCGAGCGAGAGCGCGAGGGCCGAGCTCGTCTCGCGTTCGAGCGGGATCGCACGGCCGCGGATCTCGAGCCGATCGTGCTCGTCCTTCGTGAAGATCTCGATCCGGCCCTCGAGGTTTCCGTCGGCGAGTCTCGCTCGAACGTCGTCGACGAAGAGGACGGCGGTCACCGGAACCCACATGCGCCGAGCCACCCGCTCCGAGCCGGGAGCGAGCTCGCCGATCGCATCGCCTCGAGCAGCCGAAAGGGGTGCGCCGAGCCCCGAGTGACGATGGCGGTTCGCGAGCCCGCGGACCTGGACCGCGGTCGCCGGACGAAAGCTCGTGAGCGCTCGACCGCCGAAGACCTTCTCGCTCTCGTCGACCGAGACCGTGAGCGAGCCGAAGGGGATCGTGTGGACGCCGCCTTCGATCGCGACGGTCCCATCGTCCTGCGTGAGCGCCTGCGCGAGGCCCATGTTGTAGAGGTTTCGCGCGACGGCCACGCGCGGATCGAAGGGTTCGAGCGACTCTTCGGGGCTTCGACCGAAGAGGAAGGCGTAGGCGTAGACCGCCGCAGCGAGCGCCTGATCGCGTCTTCCCGTCTTCCCCGCTCGCACGAACGAGAGCTCCGCGAGCGCGTAGAGGCGATCCACGTCGTCGCCGTCGTGGTCGCCCAGGCTTCCGTGGAGTTCGGCGAGGACGCCGTCCGGATCCGACCCGAAGCGCTCGCGCAGGCCGAGTCGCGTGAGCAGCTCACGGGTCTTCGCGCTCGGCTCGGACCCCGTGACGGCACTGCCCGCGATCTCGCGCTGGACCTCCCGAGGATCGGCAGGATCGACACCGATCGGGGTCGCGCAGCCCGCGGCGAGCACGAGGGACGCGACCCATACGGCGAAGGTCGACGCTTGCCGTCGGGCGGGCGGGCTCATGGACGCGGAGAAGGTACTCCCCGACGGGAGACGAGCCAGCCGACTCCCACGACGAGCGCTCCGAGCGTCACGAAGAGGAGGGGGGTTCGGGCATGATGGAGCCGTGCGGCGAGGCCCCCGAGGTCCTCGCCGAGCAGGTAGGCGCCTGCGCCGAACACCCCCGTCCAGAGCGCGGCGCCGGCGAGGTTCCAGAGATGGAAGCGCGTGGGCGACATCTCGAACGCCCCCGCGGCGAGCCCCGCCGTCTGGCGCAGGCCGTCGACGAAGCGCCCGAGCGCGACGAGCGCCGCATCCGAGCGCCGGAAGCGCGCCTCGAGCCTCGCCAGGCGGTCGTCGCGGGCGAAGCGACGCAGGAGCCAGCGCCCGCCACGCCGCCCGATCTCGTATCCCGTGGCACTGCCGAGGCAGGCGGCCGCGAAGGCCGTCACGAGGAGCGATGCGAACGAGAGCTCCCCGCGTCCGGCCGCAACCGCGCCCGCGATCAAGAGCGATTGCCCGGGTGCGGGAATCCCGATCCCCTCGACGAAGATCGCGACGAAGACCGCCGTGAGGCCCCACTCCCGGAGCAGCGGCTCGAGCGAGGCGAGGTGCGCTTCGAACGACGTGGCGCTACTCGACCGTCACGCTCTTGGCGAGGTTCCGCGGTTGATCGACGTCGGTCCCCTTGAGCGTCGCGACGTGGTACGCGAAGAGCTGGAGCGGGATCGTCGCCAGGACTGCCGTCAGGTAGGGACCGAGATCCGGAACGTAGACGACCTCGTCGCACTTCGACCGGATCTCCTCGTCGCCCTCGCTCGCGATCGCGATCACCTTGCCGTCGCGTGCGCGAACCTGCTCGAGGTTCGAGACGACCTTGTCGTAGACGGCGCTCCGCGTCGCAATCACCACCACCGGCATGTTCTCGTCGATCAGCGCGATCGGCCCATGCTTCATCTCGCCGGCGGCATAGCCCTCGGCGTGGATGTACGAGATCTCCTTGAGCTTGAGCGCCCCTTCGAGCGCGATCGGGAACATGATTCCCCGGCCGAGGAAGAGGGTGTCCCGGGCGTGCATGTAGCGGTGCGCGATCTCCCGGATCGCCGCGTCGAGTTGGAGCGTCTGCTCGACGAGCCTCGGAAGCCGCGTGAGCTCGGCGAGCCGCTCTCTCGCCTCGCCAGGGCCGATCCGCCCGCGTGCGATTCCGAGTCGGACGGCGAGCATGTAGAGGCCGACGAGCTGCGTCGTGAAGGCCTTCGTCGACGCCACCCCGATCTCGGGGCCCGCGTGCGTGTAGAGAACGTCGTCGCTCGCACGAGCGATCGTCGAGTCTCGAACGTTGCAGACCGCGAGCACCCGCGAACCCTTCTGCTTTCCCTCGCGAAGCGCGGCGAGCGTGTCGGCCGTCTCTCCCGACTGGGAGACCGGGACCACCAGGCAACCCGGGTCGAGGATCGGCCCCCGATACCGGAACTCGCTCGCGAGATCGACTTCGGCCGGGATTCCCGCGAGCTGCTCGAGCATGTACTTGCCGACGAGGCACGCGTGCCACGCCGTGCCGCATGCGACGAGATAGATCCGCTGCACGTCCTTCACGCGCGCCGGCGAGAGATCGATGCCGTCGAGATCGAGGTCGCCCCCTGCCTCGTCGATCCGGGTGCCGATCGTGTCCATGATCGCGCGAGGCTGTTCGAAGATCTCCTTCTGCATGAAGCGGTCGTAGCCGCCCTTCTCCGCCGAGATCGGATCCCACTGGATCGGCCTCGGTTCCCGGTCGAGCGGACGACCGGAGCGGTCGAGGACCTGGGCGCCCTCCTCGGAGAGCACGGCGAACTCCCCGTCGTCGAGAAAGAGCATCTGGCGCGTGTAGGGAAGGATCGCGGGGATGTCGCTGGCGAGGAAGGTCTGATGGTCTCCGAGGCCGAGGATGAGCGGGCTTCCCCCCTGCTTCGCCACGACGATGTGGTCGGGATCGGTCTCGGACACGACGCCGAACGCGTAGGACCCGGTGACCCGGCTGCAGGCCTCGCGAACCGCGGCGACGAGATCCATTCCGCGGTCGAGGTTCGTGTGGACGAGGTGCGCGATCAGCTCGGTGTCGGTATCGGAAGCGACGGTCCGCCCCTGCGCCTCGAGATCCGCGCGGATCTCGCGGTAGTTCTCCATGATGCCGTTGTGCACGACGACCACCGGCCCCGAGCGATGCGGATGCGCGTTTCGTTCGGAGGGCTTCCCGTGCGTCGCCCAGCGCGTGTGTCCGAGGCCGACCCGACCCTCGACGGGCTCGCGACGGAGGACGGCCTCGAGGTTCGAGAGCTTTCCCTCGGCGCGCCGTACCGAGAAGGCTCCGCCTTCGAGCACCGCGACCCCGGCCGAGTCGTAGCCCCGGTATTCGAGGCGGCGGAGCCCGTCGAGCAGGACCTCCGACGCGCGCGCCTCCCGTCCGACGTAGCCGACGATTCCACACATGGCCGCTCTCCCGTCGCGCCGCTCGCGCGGCGCGAGATCAATCGTGCTTTCGCTTCTTCGGACGCTTCGAGCGCCAGCCCTCGATGTTGCGCTGCCGCTCGCGAGCCACCGCGAGCGCTCCGTCGGGGACGTCCTGCGTCACGGTCGATCCGGCGGCGACCGCCGCGTCGCGCCCCACCGAGACGGGCGCCACCAGGTTCGCGTTGCAGCCGACGTTCGCGCCGGCCCCGACGACGGTCCGATGCTTCGCGTCCCAGTCGTAGTTGACCGTGATCGCGCCGCAACCGAAGGCCGCCCCCTCGCCGACGTCGGCGTCGCCGATGTACGAGAGGTGGTCCGCCTTCACGCCCGGCCCGAGCCGACTGTTCTTCACCTCGACGAAGTTCCCGATGCGAACGTTCGCACCGAGATGCGAACCGGGACGCAGGTGCGCCATGGGTCCCACGACGACCCCGTCGTCGAGGGTGCCGTCCTCGATCACCGAGTGGGCCTTCACGTGCACCCGGGCGCCGAGCCGCGACGCGCCCGTGATCACGACGCCGGGCTCGATCACCGAGTCGTTGCCGATCTCGACGTCCACATCGACGTAGGTGCGCTCCGGGTCGACGAAGGTGACCCCCGTCGCCATGAGCTCGGCCGCCTTCCTCCGGCGGACCACCGCGGCGGCCTTCGCGAGCTCGGCGCGGTCGTTGATGCCGAGCGACTCGTCGGGATCGTCGAGGCAGAGCGCTTCGACCCGCCGGCCCTCGCGAACCGCGATCGCCACGACGTCGGTCAAGTAGATCTCGCCCTGCGCGTTCGCATCGCCGACTCGGGAGAGCGCCTTCCAGAGGAGCTCCGTGCCGACGAGGTACACACCGGTGTTTCCCTCGGGAATTGCGAGTTCCTCGGGTGTCGCATCGACGGCCTCGACGATCCGTTCGACCCGGCCCGTGGGGTCGCGGACGACGCGGCCGGGAAGCGGAACCAGCGCCGAGAGCATGACGAGATCGGCGCGCGCCTCTCGCTTGCGGTCGATCATCCGCCGGAGCGTCGCCTCGCGCAGGAGCGGCGTGTCGCCGTAGAGGATCACGACGTCGCCCTCGAAGCCGGCGAGCGCTTCGCGCGCGGCGAGAACCGCGTGCCCCGTCCCGCGCTGCTCGGCCTGGAGGACGAATTGCGCACGCCCGTCGAACCGCTCGCGCACGAGGTCGGCGTCGCGGCCGATCACCACCACGAGTCGCTCGGGCGCGAGCGCCTCGGCCACGGCGAGCGGATAGCCGAGGAGCGGCCGACCGGCGATCTCGTGGAGGACCTTCGCCCGGCCCGACTTCATCCGCGTGCCCTTGCCGGCCGCCAGCACCAGCACGGCGAGCCCCTTCGCTCCGGAAGCCATCCCCGCTGCCCCTCCCTGCGGACGCGTGGTCCCTTTTCGGTGCTTCCGGTCCGGTCGTTGAACCGGGAGCCCGGCAGTCTAGCTCCGGTCGATTCCGAACGGGGAGGAGGAATCCAGAAGATTCCCCCGAGGGGATCAGAAGCGGAGCGTCTCCCCGACGCGCAACACGGGCGCGTCTTCGGCGGCGAAGCCCGCCGCCTCGGCCGCCGCCCTGAAGCGGCGCGGCGGCTCGTCGAGCGGCTCGTCGGAGAGGTCGAAGGTCCCGTAGTGGATCGGCACGATCCGCCGCGCACCGAGCTCGCGACCGGCCTGGACGGCCTGCTCCGGATCGAGGTGCCACGGACGCATCATGGCCTCCGGCTCGTAGGCGCCGATCGGCAGCGCCGCGAGGTCGAAGGGTCCGAGCGCGGCGCCGACGTCGCGGTAGTCGCGCGAGTAGCCGGAATCGCCTCCGAAGTAGAAGCGTCGCTCGGCGCCGCGAACGACCCAGCCCGACCAAAGGCGTTCGCGCGAATCGAAAAGCCCTCTGCGTCCCCAGTGCTGGACGGGCACGCTCACCGCCTCGACGCCCCCGACCGAGGTGCTCGCTCCCCAATCGAGTTCTTCGACGCGCTCGATCCCCTCGGAGCGCAGCAGTTCCGCGTTTCCCAGGGGCACCAGGAAGCGCGCCTCGGGATGGCGCTCGGCGAGCTCCGTGAGCGTCGGGATGTCGAGGTGGTCGTAGTGGTCGTGGGAGATCAGCACGAAATCGATCGGCGGGAGATCCTCGATCCTCATGCCGGGGGCCACGAAGCGCTCGGGACCGAGAAACGGGATCGGGCTCGGCGAGTCCGACCAGATCGGATCCGTCAAGAAGGTCACGTGATCCATCTGCACGAGCAGCGTCGCATGTCCGATCCAGGTGACGGTCGGAACGCTGTGTCGGGCGTTCTCGCGCAGGAAGGCGCCGTCGTTGCCGAGCCACGCGGGCTCCCCTTCCCGCCCCGTCACGCTCGTCCCGAAGCGCCGCAAGAAAAATGGGAACGTCACGGAGGGGCCGGCCTGCGGGATCGGGCCGGCCCGGTTCAAGAAGCGGCCGTCTGCGTCACGCGGGGCCGGGCCGGGGAAAGGCTCGGCAGCGACGGCCGAGCCGAGGGCGAGCGAAGCCAGAAGCGTCACGAGCCGGACCGGTTTCATGCCCGCAAGTCTTCCCGCTTCGTGTCGGACGTCCAGCGAGGCCGTAGCGCGACGATTCCGGGAGGGTTTCGAGGCGCCGGGCGGGCGTCCTTGCCAGGGCCGGGGCCTCGACCCTAGATTCGGGGCATCGGCACCCCGCCGTCGAGGGAAAAGCGATCCGGGTCTTCGGAAACACCCAGGGCCTCCGGGCCACCCAGGTTCGCCAGCTCGAGCGCCTGCTCCGTCGCCAGCTTCCCGCCGACCGCCTCGTGACGCACGATCTCGCCCGCGAGCTCACCCTGCTCTCGCACGCCACCGGGAGACAGGTGGGCGTGCTCGTCGACCGGCGCGGGGCGGTGACGCACGCGATGGTCGGGGGTCCGCATTCGATCGAGCTCCCCGATTGGGGACGCATGCGTGCCGGGCCCGGGCGCCTGCGAGGGCTTCGCTGCATCCACACCCATCTCGGCAACGAGGGCCTCACGCGCGACGATCTCACCGACCTCGCGCTGCTCCGCCTCGACGCGATGGTCTCGGTCGGCATGGACGCGAGCGGCCTCCCGGACCGCGCCTTCACCGCCACGCTTCGCGCCGCGAACGACGAGGGGGCCACCGTCCAGCAGCTCCCGCCGCGCCCGCCCTCGCTCGTCGACCTCGACTTCCAGCGCTTCATCCGCGACCTCGAGGAGGAGCTCGCCCGCACCACGCGCGCCCGCACGGTCGGCGACGGCGAGCGGGCGATCCTGGTTTCGGTCACGGCAGGCCGGCGCGCCGAGGACCACGAGGCCGCGATCGCCGAGCTCAAGGAGCTCGCACGCTCGGCCGGCGTCGTGGTCGCCGACGTCGTGACCCAGCATCGGCCGCGAATGGACCCCAAGTACGCGCTCGGCGAGGGCAAGCTCCAGGATCTCGTGATCCGCGCCTTCCAACGGGGCGTCGACCTGGTGATCTTCGATCAGAACCTGACGCCCACGCAGGCTCGCAACCTCGGCGAGCGGATGGAGCTTCGCGTCATCGACCGCACGCAGCTCATCCTCGACATCTTCGCGCAGCGAGCGAGCACCCGGGACGGCAAGCTCCAGGTCGAGCTCGCGCAGCTCCGCTACCGCCTGCCGCGACTCTCGCAGCAGGATCTCGGGCTCTCGAGACTCGGCGCCGGAATCGGCGGCCGGGGGCCCGGCGAGACGAAGCTCGAGGTCGATCGCCGGCGCGTCCGCGACCGCATCGCAAGGCTCGAGCGAGAGCTCACCCATCTGCGCCGCGAGCGCGAAGAAAGACGCCGGCGACGCGATCGCCGCGGGCTTCCCGTGCTCTCGATCGTGGGTTACACGAACGCGGGCAAGAGCACGCTGCTCCGCGCGCTCACGGCGAGCGACGTCCGAGTCGAGGATCGCATGTTCGCGACCCTCGATCCGACCTCGCGGAGGCTCCGCTTCCCGCGCGAGCGCGACGTGATCGTGACCGATACGGTGGGCTTCATCCGCGATCTCCCGGTGGATCTGGTCGCGGCGTTCCGCGCCACGCTCGAGGAGCTCGACGGGGCGGACGTGTTCTTGCACGTGGTCGACGCGTCGGCCCCCGACATCGAACGCAGGATCGCCGCCGTGCGACGCGTGCTCGGAGAGATCGGGCTCGAAGACACGCCCGAGCTCCTCGTCTTCAACCAGATCGACCGGCTCGCGCCGGGCGACGGTGCCGCGCTGGCCGAGCGGCACGGGGCGGTGGCGATCTCCGCCCTCCACGGCTCGGGGCTCCGCGAGCTCCTCGAGCGTGCCGCCACCCTCCTCTTCGAGGAGGGTCATCATCGATCGGCAGGGGCGGGCGAACTCTTCGCCCTCACGGCTGCAGGGGGGACGAGCGCATGAGGCGGGCAAAGGTCGTCGGAACGGGGATGTACGTCCCGGAGCGCGTGGTCACGAACCACGACCTCGAAAAGCTCATGGAGACGACCGACGAGTGGATCCAGAAGCGTTCCGGGATCAAGGAGCGCCGCTTTGCCGCGGACTGGGAGACCCCGGCCGACATGGCGAAGGTGGCCGCCCTGCGGGCACTCGCCGACGCGGGTCTCGCGATCTCGGACATCGACTGCATCGTGCTCGCGACGCTCTCGCCGCAGCACGAGTTCCCGGGAACGAGCTTCTTCTTGCACGAACTGCTCGATGCGCCGGAGATCCCTTGCTTCGACCTGCGCGCGCAGTGCACGGGTTTCTTGTACTCGCTCGCGACCGCCAACTCGTTCGTCCGCTCCGGACAGTTCGACCGCGTTCTCGTGATGGGCGTCGAGATCCACTCGATGGGAATCGAGCTCACCACGCGCGGACGCGACGTGGCCGTGCTCTTCGGCGACGGAGCGGCCGGCGTGATCCTCGAGGCGAGCGAGGGAGGGGCCGAAGACCCCGGCGTGATCGAGGTGCGGCTGCACGCCGAAGGCAAGCACGCCCGCAAGCTCTGGATCGAGGCGCCGGGCTGCGCACTCAAGCCGACGCGGGTGACGGCGGAGATGATCGCCGACGGCAGGATCTACCCGAAGATGGACGGGAAGTTCGTGTTCAAGAACGCCGTCACCCGGATGCCCGAGGTGCTCCACGAAACGCTCTCGGCGGCGAGCAAGAAGCTCGAGGACGTCGATCTATTCCTCTTCCACCAGGCGAACCTGCGGATCAACGAGTACGTCGCGAACGCGCTCGGAATCCCGGCCGAGAAATGCTTGAACAACATCGAGCGCTACGGCAACTGCTCGGCGGCATCGATCCCGCTGCTGCTCGCCGAGGCGCGCGAGTCGGGACTCGCGAAACCGGGGTCTCTCGTCGCCATGGCGGCGTTCGGCTCGGGCTTCTCCTGGGGCTGCGGCCTGCTGCGGCTCTAGGACGCCCCTCGCAGGTTCTGCGGCAGGAGCAGGGCTGCCGGATCGCGCGATGACGCGACGCACCCCGAGCAGAACGCGATTCTGCGGGAAGGAAAACCCTTTCTGACCCTGCCGTTGGCGTCCTGGATGCCGGGCTGCCGCCGGCGCTGGCAGGAATGACGCGCTGTGTTATGATCCGTTCTCCCGTCCACCGCAACAGGAGAACCCATGGCCCAGCAGAACCTCGTCGAGAGCGCCGTCGAAAACGTGCGCTCCGTCGTGAAGGTGGCCAACCGCCGGATCCAGAAGCTGCAAAAGGAGCTCGACGGCCGCCGCAAGAGCGTCGAGAAGGAGCTCCACAGCCGCCGCCGCCGCCTCGAACAGCGAACGCAACGCGAAGTTTCGCGTCTCGTCGCGCGTGCCGAGAAGCTCCCCTTCGTCAAGCAGGCTTCGAGCCTCTACGGCGACGCCTCGCAGCGCCTCGAGGCCGGAGTCGAAACCGTGCTCGGAGCCCTGCAGATCGCGTCGCGCGGCGACGTTGAGCGGCTCGACCGCAAGCTCGCACAGATGGGCCGAAAGCTCCGCGAGCTCGAGAAGGCGCAGCCCGAGAGCGAGTAGGGCGAACCCGGTTGCCACGGAGCGCCGCCCGCGCCTCGGGGGGGGCCGGGCGGTGCTCCGTCGGCGCACGCTCCGGGCTATCGTCCCTCCGCCAGCGTGCGGAGGCCCCCTTGCTCGAGTTCGACTCCCCCGACTTCCTTCGTCTCGACGATCTGCTCGCCGACGAGGAGCGCCTCTCGAGAGACGCCGTCCGCGACTTCGTCTCGAAGGACTTCCTTCCTCTCGTGCAAGAGCACGTCCGCAAGGACGGCTCGTTCCCGATGCAGCTCGTCCCGCGGATGGCCGAGCTCGGCCTCTTCGGTGCGAACCTCCAGGGCTACGGCTGCGCCGGGATGAACAACGTCGCCTACGGCCTCGTGATGCAGGAGCTCGAGCGCGGCGACTCGGGGCTCCGATCGTTCGCGTCGGTGCAGGGCGGCCTCGTCATGTATCCGATCCACGGCTACGGATCGCAAGCGCAAAAGGAGCGCTGGCTCCCGCGCCTCGCAGCCGGAACCGCGATCGGCTGCTTCGGGCTCACCGAGCCCGATTTCGGAAGCCATGCCTCGGGGCTCCGCACGCGCGCCGAGAAGAAGGGCTCGAAGTGGGTGCTGAACGGCACCAAGCGCTGGATCACGAACGGGAGCGTCGCCGACGTGGCGATCGTCTGGGCGCGTGCCGGCGAGACCCTCCGAGGCTTCCTCGTCGAGCGGGGGACGCGCGGCTTCGAGGCACGCGACATCAAGGGAAAGCTCTCGCTGCGCGCGTCGGTCACGAGCGAGCTCTTTCTTTCCGACGTCGAGGTCTCCGAGGACGAGAGCCTCTTGCCCGGCGTCTCGGGGATGAAGGGCCCCCTCTCCTGCCTCACGCAGGCGCGCTACGGGATCGCCTGGGGAGCGCTCGGTGCTGCGATGGCGTGTTACGACGAGGCGCTCCGCTACGCGAAGGATCGGATCGTCCAGGGGGGCCCGCTCGCGGGCAAGCAGATCGTCCAGCAGAAGCTCGTCGCGATGCTCACCGAGATCACGAAGGGTCAGCTCCTCGCGCTCCGGCTCGGCCGCCTGAAGGACGAAGGCAAGCTCCACCACGCGATGGTCTCGATGGCCAAGATGAACAACGTCGACGTGGCGCTCCGGATCGCGCGCGAGGCTCGCGATCTGCTCGGAGCCAACGGCATCGTCGACGACTACGCGTCGATGCGACACATGGTGAACCTCGAAACCGTACGGACCTACGAGGGGACGCACGACATCCACACGCTGATCCTCGGCGAGCACATCACGGGGATGCGTGCGCTGTAGGCGATGACGCTTCCGGGCTCGGGACGGATCCTCGAACGCCTCGAGTGGCCGCAGGTGGTCGAGCGTCTCCGCGACCACGCCCGGACCCCGCGAGGCCGCGCACGCTGCCAGTGGCCTGCCGAGAGCCCCGGAGGTCTCCTCCCCGACGCGTCCGGATCGCTCGATCGGCTCGTCGAGACGAGCGAGGCGAAGCGCCTCCTCGAGGGTCCGGGTGCGGCTCCCCTCGGAGGGCTTCCCGATCTCGACCCGACCCTACGAAGGCTCGGCAAGGGTGGGCTCGCTGGCGCGCCGGAGCTTCTCGACGTGGCGTCGGCGCTCGCGACCGCCCATGCCACGAGACGCTTTCTCTCGCGCTTCGCGAACGACGGCGACCGCCTCTCGGCGCTCGCCCGCTCGATCACCGAGCTCCATGACCTCGAGGGCGAGATCACTTCGACCTTCGACTCGGAAGGCCAGGTGCGGGATTCGGCATCGACGATTCTCGCGCAGGCGCGCGCCGAGTGCCGGGCGCTCTCGGCCGAGCTCCAGCGCCGGGTCGCGGCGTGTCTCCAGGATCCATCGATCTCGCCGCACCTCTCCGACCGCTTCGTGACCGTGCGAAACGACCGCTTCGTGATCCCCGTGCGATCCGATGCTCGAGGTCACGTGCGAGGCATCGTCCACGATGCCTCACATTCCGGAACGACGGTCTTCGTCGAGCCCGAGGCGGTGGTCGAGCCGAGCAATCGCTTGAAGCGCGCCGAGCTCGAGGTGCAGCGCGAGACGCTTCGCGTCCTTCGCGAGCTCTCCGCGCGTGCGGCCGAGGCGCGCGATTCGATCGAGTCGAATCTCGAGATCCTCGCGCAGATCGATCTGGCCTTCGCGCGCGCCGCGCTCTCGATCGAGATGCGAGCGGTGGAGCCCGAGGTCGGACACGACGGCGTCTTCCGCCTGCCGCAGCTCCGCCATCCGCTGCTCGATCCCGACCGCGCGGTGGCGAACGACGTCGTCCTCGGCGAAGGCGTTCGCGTGCTCGTCCTCTCCGGCCCGAACGCCGGCGGAAAGACGGTACTCATGAAGGCCATCGCGCTCGCGGCGCTCTTCGTCCGCGCGGGGCTCCACGTGACGTGCGCTCCCGGCGCGCGCGTCGATCTCGTCGACGAGCTCCTCGGTGACATCGGCGACGAACAGGACCTCCGCGAGAGCCTCTCGACCTTCTCTGCGCACGTCGCGAACCTGGCGCGGATCGTCGGCGCGGCGGGGCCTCGTTCGCTCGTGGCGCTCGACGAGATCGGCCAGGGAACCGACCCGAGCGAAGGCGCCTCGCTCGCGCAGGCGCTCCTCGAGCGGCTCGCCGATTCCGGCGCGCGGGTCGTCGCCACCACGCACTTCAACCTGCTGAAGGAGATGGCCGGCGTCGATCCACGCTTCGAGAACGCGAGCTTCGAGTTCGATCCCGAAACGCTGGCGCCGACCTACCGCTTGCGTCCGGGAGTCGCGGGCGTGTCGTCGGCGCTCGCGGTGGCAGCCCGGATGGGGCTCGAGGCATCCGTTCTCGAACGAGCGAACGCGCTTCTCGATCGCGAAGACCGCCGCCTCGATCGGCTTCTCACCGAGCTCGCGGCGAGCCGCATCTCGCTCGAGACCGAGCAACGCGAGGCGCGGCGGCTGCGCGCCGAAAGCGAAGCCGCGCGCTCCGAATACCGCGAGAAGCTCGAGGATCTCCAGGCGCGGCGCGACGCGCTCTACCGGGACATGCGACGTGACCTCGATCGCGCGTTCAAGGACGCCCACGCGCAAGTGGCCGCCGTGATCCGTGATCTCCAGCGAGGTGGCGGTGCGCGAGAAGCGGCGCACGCCCGTGAGCGACTCGTGGCCCTCGCGGATGCGACGCGGAAGCCCGAAGCGCAGGGGGCGCTCCCGCCCGCGCCCGAAGAGGCGTCCGATCCGATCGACTGGCGATCGGTCCGCCCCGGGGATCCCGTCCGGCTGCGAACGGGCGGCGAAGGGACGCTCGTCGCACTCCCCGATCGAAGGGGCCGCGCGCTCGTGCAGATGGGCGCGGCGCGCCTGCATCTTCCCGCGGATGCGCTTGCGACCGCATCCGCTCGGCCGCGTCCCGCCACTGCGCGGACTCCGGGCGCGAACGCGCTCGTCCCCTCGCCCGCAGCCCCGGCTGCGCCGCTTCATGCCATCGGGCCGCGGATCGACCTGCGTGGACTTCGTGTCGACGAGGCGCTCTCGAGGGTCGAATCGTGTCTCGACCGGGCGGCGGCGAGCGGAGAGACCGCGCTCGTCCTCGTCCACGGACTCGGCAGCGGAGCGCTGCGCGACGCCGTGCGGAGGCACCTGTCGGGGTCTCCCTACGTCGCGGGCTTCGCGGCCGCCGAGGCGACCGACGGCGGCGACGGCGTGACGCTCGTCCGGCTCTCTCCTTGATAGGATGAGAGGCGCAACCCCAGGAGGAGTCGGCCATGGCTGCCCGCAAGAAGTCCCCCCGCAAGACCTCGAAGAGCAAGCCCGTACGCAAGGCTCCGGCGAAGAAGACCGCGAGTCGGCCCTCGCGACGAAAGCCGGCGACGAAGCCCGTGATGAGCCCGCTCGAAGCCGTCGCCCGGCGGCTCGTCGCCGCCACCGTCGATCCTTCGAAGTTCGTGATCGCCGATCTCTACACTCCGGACTGCGTGTCGCAGGAGGCGGCCGGAGAGGCGCATCACGGCCACGCAGGAATCGAGGCCAAGGCGAAGCAGTGGGAGCAGATGCAGACGGGAACGAAGTGGAAGGCTCGAAACGTCTTCCTCGGCCGCAACACCATCTGCATCGAATGGGATGCACGGGTCACGCTTCGCGACGGCCGCGTGGTCGCCATGCCCGAAGTCGCGGTGCACGAGATCCGCAACGGAAAGATCGCCCGCGAGCGCTTCTACTACGACCCGATGGCGCTCATGCCGCCCTCGGGAAGCTGACGCGGTCGGGAACGACCCGGCGCCGCGGTCTCGACGGCGGCGAACCGCGACGGAACGGGTTAGCGTCGGCATCCGAGAAGGATGCCGACGCTCCCCGACCACCTTCCGATTCTCGACCGTGCGGATCGACCGCTCGCGGGCGCCACCTACGACGAACGCGAGATCACGGCCCCCGTCGACCTCTGCGACTCCGAGGGGAATCTGAATCCGGCAGCGGTCGGCTTCTCGCGCCTCCCGCTCGTTCGCGCGAACCTCGTCGGTCGCTGGCCGCGAAAGAAGAAGTGGAACTTCTGGAACTGGATCGGGCCGGACTTCGTGTTCTCGGTCGTCCTCGCCGACATCGATTTCACTTCGTTCTGCTCGTTCACGCTCACGGATTTTCGCGATGGCTCGCATTGGACGGGTGCGTCGTACGGACTTCCGGGACGCTTCGACCTGCCCGAGGTCGTCGAGGCGAGCGTCGCCTTCCGGGGTGGAGGCCTCGAGTACGAGAACCGGATCGACGGCCTCGACCTGGCCGTCCGGTTCCGAGGCCACGCCTCGAAGGGCCCCCTCGTCGTCGCCGACTTCCGCGTGCTGCGTCGCGCCGGGCACGAAAGCCTGAACGTCGTCGTGCCCTGGACGCCGCGCCATTTCCAATGCAACTCGAAGCACGCCGCGCTCCCCTGCGAGGGCGAAGTCCTCGTGGGCGAGCGCCGCTACCCGCTCGACCCGCGAAACTGCTACGCGGTGCAGGACTGGGGCCGCGGGATCTGGCCCCATCGCTCGTTCTGGAACTGGGGCGTCGCGACCGGACGCGTCGACGGCGGTCTGCTCGGCGTGAACTTCGGCGCGAAGTGGACGACGGGAACCGGATCGAACGAGAACGGGATCCTCTGGAACGGCCGCCTCCACAAGATCATGGAAGATCTCGTCTGGGAGTACGACGCCGCGCAATGGAAGAAGCCCTGGAGGGTCCGGGCGCCGCATTCGGGGGCGATCGATCTCGTTCTCGAGCCCTTCGCGGCGCACACGCCGAAGCTCGATCTCGGCTGGATCGCGACCGGCGGAGTCTGCGCCTTCGGTCGCTGGCGAGGGACGGTCCGCGTCGAGGACCGCCCCGTCTCCGTCGACGGACTCGTTGGCTGGGCGGAGGAGTTCGCGCACCGCTGGTGAGCGGGCTACGAGGCGGCGATCGCGTCTGCGGCGCGAAGCCCCGACGCCATCGCATCCTCGAGGCTCGGCCCGATCAGATGGTCGCCCGCGAAGGCGAGCCGCCTGCGGGCGGCGAGCTCCGACGCTTCGACACGGCGAAGCTTCGCGATCTCGCGGTAGCGGCCGACGTCGAAGCGGGGATGCGCCCGCGGATGCCGGAGCACGCGGGCATCTCGCACCTCACGCAGCAACCGCGGGGCGAGCCGCTCGACCTCGGCGCCGAGCCGGCGGGCCACCACGTCGTCGGGATCGTTCGCGCACGCGAGGGCGTACGACGCGGAGCCGACGGCCACCACGAGGTTCCCGGCGACGGGCGGCGCACAGGCGTGCTGGAACGCCGCGAGCGGGCGGTCGTCCAGGACGACGATCCGGCGTGCAGGAGCCACGACCGGATCCCGCGTGTGGTAGAGCACCGAGACCGACGGCCGATGGCCGGCGCCGGCGAGGACGTCTCGCTCCGCGCGATGCAGGATCTCCCCGGCCACCGCGACCGCCGCGTCCGGCGGGAGCGCGATCACGATCGCGTCGGCGGCAAAGCGCAGCGCCTGTCCGGCTCTCTCGCCCACCCGTGCACGCGCTTCGACCTCGAACCCCCCTTCGAGTGTCCGCGATACGCGCGTCACCTCGACACCGAGGCGTGTCGTCGCCCGGCGCGCGAGCGCCTCGGCGAGGGCACCCGGCCCCGAGCGGAGGCTCGCCGGAGCCGCGTTGCGGATCCTCTCGAGGAGCCGCAAGAA
>CAJPFO010000097.1 GCA_905339255.1 Myxococcaceae bacterium | reverse complement strand
CGATCGTCTCGCCCGGGAAGGCGATCCCCGCGAAGCGCGCCTGGTAGCGCGCGACCTTCGCCGTATCCCCGCCGAGCGCATGATCGACCGCGGCCTTGCAGACGATCCCGAACGAGCAGAGCCCGTGCATGAACGGCCTTTCCTGCCCCGCGAGCTTCGCGGCGGCGGGATCGACGTGGATCGGGTTCTTGTCGCCCGAGAGTCGGTAGATGAGCGCCTGCTGCGGAAGCGTCTGCGACTCGACTTCGTGGTCCGGAGCCCGCGAGGGCGGCTCGATCTTCGCGTCCTGTCCGCGATCGCCGCCGAAGCCGCCGGCGCCTCGCAAGAAGAGCGTGAAGCGGTTGGTGAACAGCAGCTCGTTCGACGCGCTCTCGCGGGTCTCCATCTCGAGCACCACCACCGCCGCCTTCCCCTTGTCGGCGATCGACGCGACCTTGCCCTGGTTCTTGACCTTCGCCTCGACGGGGATCGCCTTGTGGATCTCGACGTCCTGCTCGCCGTGGAGCAGTAGCAGCGGGTTGAACTCGCCCGCGAGCCCCGGGACGCTCGCGATCCCGGCGAGCGACGAGAAGACCGGGATCACGCCGAAGCTCGGGATCACTCGCAGATCCTTCTCGTACGTATACGAGAGCTCGCGCGCATCGGTCGGCGGGTTCCCCGCGCCGATGCCGAGGTGGTAGAGGATCACCTGGTCTCGGGTCCAGCTCGCTTCGCTTCCGGCGATCGCGGCTCCGAGGGCCTTGCCCGGATCGATGGCCATGGCTCCCCCCTAGCCCTTCAGCGCCGCGCCGAGCGCCTGCATGTCCTGGACGATGCTGTCCGGGATGATGTAGCCCTCGGGGTTGCGGATCTGGTCGATGTGGTCGCGGACGTCCTCGGCCGAAGCCACCTTGCCCTTGCCGGCGAACCAGCCGGGAGTGAGGCCTACGAAGATCCTCGCGAAGCGCCCACCGCCGACCGAAAAGCACTCTCGCGAGAGCGTGCAGCCCTCGGAGACCAGATAGGTCACGAGCGGCGTCACGTGCTCGGGCATCACGGCGTCGGCGAGGGGGCCGAGGAGCTGCTCGGTCATCCGGGTCTTCGCGATCGGCGCGATCACGTTGCACTTGATGTTGTTCTTCGCACCCTCGAGGGCGAGCACGTTCGCGAGACCGACCAGGCCCATCTTGGCCGCGCCGTAGTTGGTCTGGCCGAAGTTGCCGAAGATCCCCGCGGCCGAAGCCGTGAGCACGATTCGCCCGTAGCCGTTCTCCTTCATCGCCGCGAAGGCCGGCTGCGTGACGAAGAAGGCGCCCTTCAGGTGGACGTCGAGGACGATCTCGAGTTCCTCGGGCGTGAGCTTCGCGAAGGTCTTGTCGCGAAGGACACCCGCGTTGTTGATCACGATGTCGACGCGGCCGAAATGATCGAGCGCGCACTGCGTGATCTTCTTGCCGCCTTCGGAGGTCGAGACGGAGTCGTAGTTGGCGACGGCCTCGCCGCCGGCCTCCTGGATCTCCTTCACGGTCGTGTCGGCCATGCTGGTGCTGGCGCCCGTTCCGTCGGGCTTCCCGCCGAGGTCGTTCACGACGACCTTCGCGCCGCGCTTGGCGAGCATGAGTGCATAGGTCTTGCCGAGGCCGCCGCCGGCGCCCGTGATGATGGCCACGCGGCCGTCGAACCGGATCTCACTCACAGGGGTTCCTCCAAGGAAGGATGAGAGGCGGCGAGTCTACCTGATTCGCGAGTCGACAAAACCCGCCGTTCCCCCGGGTGACGGTCCACGGGAGCGATCCGCGCTCCGGCGCGAGTTCCTCCTGCGCTCCTCCCGGACCCCGAGCGGGCGCCCGGTTCGAGCGTCCGCCGCGGCCAGCACTCGCCGCGAGCGGAGGCTTCGTGCGAGCGCCGCCGTCTCGGCGCAAGCGAGCGCCGCCGCCACCAGCCCGAGGGCGAGGATGAAGCCGTCCATGCTCGGGAAGTGGCGTCGGACGGCCCGGCGTGGCGCCGGTGGTACCGTACGCGCGCAGCCGGGAGGGAACTTGGGCTTTTTCGACGAGCTCGGAAGCGGGATCGCCGGCCGCTGGCCCGAGGGGCCGGGCGGCGAGGCACTCGGCGCCCTGCTCATGGCCGGCCTCGTCGCCCCCGAGTGGTCCGTCCGCCACGGCGCCGGGCTCGAATGGTGGGTCGGCCCGCACGCGCAGCGGATCGGCACGACCTCTTGCGAGCGCATCGAAGGAACCAAGGTCTCGAGGATCCTCATCGAAACCGACGTCGCGCACGGGCTCTTGGAGGCGCCAGCCGCGCGACAGCGCCGCGACGCGCTCAATCAACGAGCGAGCTTTTCGGCCCTGGTCGACGCCGGCGAGGGCCGGCTGGTCCTGGCGGCGTCACTGCTCGCCACCGAGAAGAACCGCGCCTTCACGCTCCGCATGCTGCCGGCCATCTGCGCGATGCAGGCCGCCGAAGCGGGGCCCGCCGCCGCTGCGCTCGCCGCCGTCGGCGCCGTGCCGACGACGAGCGCGCATCCCGGGTGCGGGCCACGCAGGCTCGCCCAGCCGGAGATCGGGGAGCTCGCGAGCCACATCCTCGCCCGATACCCGGCGCCGCCGCTCGATCCGCGGATCTTCTCCGACGTCGCCGCAACGCTTGGCGACGTCGGTCTCGAAGCGCGCGCGGACGCTCGTGGGCGCGACGCCGAACTTCCCTTCGCCGGAGAGACGGCCGTACTGCAGATCCTCGCACCGATCGAGCACCCGGGAATCGGAAGCGGCGTCCTGTGCCTGCTCGTGCTCCCGGTCCTCGCGCTCCGCCACGCGCTCGAGCGCGAGGGCGCCGCTGCGCTCCTCGATCGGCTCAATGCGCAGACGCGCCGGCACGCGTTCCACGCCGATTCGCTCCCTGCGCTCGGCGGCTGGGCGCCCGATCCGGCCTCCGGACATCCGGCGCTCGCGGCCTTCGTCCCCGCAGCGCTCGCACACGACGAGGTGCTGACGGACCTCGCCATGGCGCAACTCGCACGCGGCCTCTTGCTCGCGCGCTGTTTCGACGCCGCGGTCGAAGCGCCCGACGCGCTCGCGCGGCTCCTCGACGAGGCGATCTAGGAGATCGATGGAACGGTCGATCTCCCGCTGGCGTTCGCGTCCGGACCATCGGTGCACCTCGCACGATCGTCTCTTAGCCTTCCGGGGGAGGCCGCCATGCGCGCCATCATCCAGTTCTGCTTCCTCTTCGCCGGGCCGATCGGGCTCGTGCTGCTCACGGGCTTCGTGGTCACGCGCTGGCTCGGGATCTCGCTCCGACGCGGCCGCGACCCCGGCGAGCCCCCCGAGCTGCGTGTTCTCCCCGGCGGCCGGAGCGACGATCCCGGAGCGGAGCCTTGAGCGGCTACCCGCGCAGCGCGGTGAACGCGGACGTCCCGAACGCCGCGCAGGGGGAGTTCTCGCCGATCGCGCTCGGCCCTCTCCGCATCTGGCCCCCGGTCGTGCTGGCGCCGATGGCCGGGGTCACGAACGCGCCCTTCCGCACGCTGTGCCGTCGCTTCGGAGCCGGGCTCTACGTGAGCGAGATGATCACGGCGCGCGCTCTCGTCGAGGGCAACGCGAAGACGCTCCGGCTCGCGGCCTTCGCCTCCGACGAGAAGCCGCGAAGCCTCCAGCTCTACGGCGTCGATCCGCATCACGTCGGCGAAGCCGTCGCGAGGCTCGTCGGCGAAGGTCGGGTCGACCACATCGACATGAACTTCGGCTGTCCCGTTCCGAAGGTGACCCGACGCGGTGGAGGCGCCGCGATCCCCGCCAAGCCGAAGCTCCTCGCGAGCCTGGTTCGCGCCGCCGTCGGAAAGGCGGCGACGGTGCCGATCACGATCAAGTTCCGCATCGGCATCGACGACCGGATCGGGACGCATCTCGAAACCGGTCGCATCGCGCAGGAGGAAGGCTGCGCGGCCGTCGCACTCCACGCACGAACCGCCGCGCAGCTCTATGACGGCGCTGCACGCTGGGAAGCGATCGCCGAGCTCAAGCAGCACGTGACGCGGATCCCCGTCCTCGGCAACGGCGACGTCTTCGAGGCGCACGATGCGCTCCGCATGATGCGCGCCACGCGCTGCGATGGGGTCGTCGTAGGCCGGGGCTGCCTCGGACGCCCGTGGCTCTTCCGCGACCTTTCCGACGTCTTCGAGGGTCGCGACCCCGCCGAGCCTCCCCGGCTCGGGGAAATCGGCCGCATCATGGCCGAACACGCAGCGCTCCTCGTGCGCTGGTCGGACGAGCGCTACGCGCTGCGCGGCTTTCGCAGGCATGCGGCCTGGTACACGAAGGGCTTCTCGGGAAGCGCCGAGCTTCGCCGAGCGCTCACGCAGATCGAGACGCTCGCGGATCTCCACCGCTGCATCGCGGCGTTCGATCCCGACCTGCCCTTCCCGGCAAGAGCGATGCGGGTGCCGCGCGGCAAGGCGTCCGGCACGCAGAAGGTCGCCCTACCGGACGGCTATCTCGACCGGCTCGACGATGCGACGCCGCCGGGCGAGGACGCCGAGGACCCGACCTCCGGAGGGTAGGGGCGCAGCCTCGGGGTTGCGCCGAGCGCCCGCTGATTCCACCCTCTCCGCGTGATCCAAGATCCTCCCCGCATCGGCAATTCGTGGCGCGAGGACCGCCCCCTGCGCGGACTCATGCGTCGGAGTGTCGAGGCCGGCGTGCTGCGCGAGATCGAGCCGAGCCTCGACGGGATGGGAGAACTCGCCGCGGGCCCCCTCCACGAGCTCTCGATCCGCCATCGCCTCGACGAGCCCGTCCACGTTCCCTTCGACGCCTGGGGCAACCGCATCGACGAGATCCGCGTCGGCGAGTCCTGGCGCGAGTACGCTCGCGTGGCGGCCCGCGAGGGCCTCGTCGCCACCGGCTACGAGCGGCGCCACGGCCCGTACTCGCGGCTGCATCAGTTCGCGCTCGCGTACCTCTTCGACCGCTCGAGCCAGGTCTACACCTGCCCGCTCGCGATGACGGACGGCTGCGCGAGAACCCTCGAGGTGCTCGCGCCTCCCGAACTCCGCGAGAAGATCCTGCCCCGGCTCCTCTCGAGAGATCCCGACCACGCGTGGACCTCGGGTCAATGGATGACCGAGCAGATCGGAGGCTCCGATGTCGGGCTCTCCGAGGCCGTCGCGCGCGAGGTCGACGGCCGCTTCCGTCTCTACGGGACCAAGTGGTTCACGTCGTCGGTGACGAGCGAGGTGGCGCTCACGCTCGCGCGGCCCGACGGAAACGGCCCCGGCGGCAAGGGGCTCGCGCTCTTCTTCGTCGAGGTGAGAGACGCTCGAGGCCGCCTGCAGGGGATCACGATCCAACGGCTGAAGGAGAAGCTCGGCACGCGGATCCTTCCGACGGCCGAGCTCGTGCTAGACGGCACCCCCGCCGTTCCGCTCGGAGGCCTCTCGAACGGGGTCCGCAACATCTCGACGATGCTCAACCTGACGCGAACCTGGAACGCCATCGTCTCGGCGGCGCATCTTCGCCGCGGGCTCGCCTTGGCTCGGGATTATTCGCATCGGCGCGTGGCGTTCGGCGCCGCACTCGCCGAGAAGCCGCTCCATCTCGACACGCTCGCCGACCTCGCAGCCGAGCACGAGGCGGCCCTCCAGCTCGCCTTCCACTCGGTGGCGCTGCTCGGACGCGAGGAGACCGACGGCCTCGACGACTCCGGTCGCGCGGTACTGCGGCTTCTCCAACCGGTCGCGAAGCTCACCACCGGAAAGGCGGCGGTCGCGGGCGTCTCCGAAGCGCTCGAAGCCTTCGGAGGCGCCGGCTACCTCGAGGACACCGGGATTGCCGAGCTGCTCCGGGATGCGCAGGTGCTGCCGATCTGGGAGGGGACGACGAACGTCCTCGCCCTCGAGGCCGCACGAGCGATCCGGCGCACCGATGCGCTCGAGCCCTACCTCGCAGAGATCTCCGCGCACGCCGGGCTCGCGCGCCACGCGAGCCTCGCGGCCCCGGCGCGGGCCGCTCGCGAGGCCGCCCTCCACGCGCGGGAGTTCTGGGACGGTGCCGTCAAGATGGGCCCCGTGCTGCACGAGGCCGAGCTTCGCCGCTTCGCGCTCACCCTCGGCCGATCGCTCGCGCTCGCGCTCCTCGTGGCGCAAGCGCAGTGGGCGATCGACTCGGATGGCGATGCACGGTCGGCCGCTGCGGCACGGCGCTTCGCGGCGCGCGGCGTCGATCTGATCCGCGACACGAACGAAGAGCCTCGCGCCACGGCGGCTCTCGCCCTCGACGACGAGCTCTCGCCCTTCGGCGGCTAGGCGAGCGACCCCCGTCCTCGCGGCATCGGGGGCGACCCACCGGGTCGCCCCTACACAGGAACGTGAAGATCCGATCGCCCGCGATCGGACGGGACGCGACCACGCGCCGATCCCGCGCAAAGACGGTAGGGGCGACCCGGTGGGTCGCCCCTCGCGCAAAGCGGTGCGCCTTCTGGGGCGCTCTTCGCATCGCGTCCGCTCAGAGCGGGCACTCCATCCGGGCGAGCCCGGGGCAGCCCACCGCCGCCTCGAAGTCCGGATGACGACGCTCGGCGACCACCCGGAAGCCCTCGCGTTCGTAGGCGCGCTCGGCCGCGACGTTGCCGAGGAAGAGCGTGAGCTGCGCTCGACGAAAGCCGCGCCGGCGCCCCTGCTCGAGGATCCTCGGCAAGAGCTTCGCCACGTGACCGCGCCTTCGCGACTGCGGCCGCGTCGCGACGTTCTCGACGAGCCATGCATCCCGCTCGGGCTCCATCGTGCAGGTGAAGAAGGGGGCGGCCCGCGCGAAGGCCCTTCGCGTGTCGGCGTCGTCGAAGCCGATTTCCCGAACCGCTTGGACGAGCGCGCTCTCCGGAGAGCGCACCCCGGGATCGTGTGGAAAGAAGCCCGAGAGCGCGGCAGCGGGCTCACCGTCCTCCTCGACGACGAGGAACTGATCACGATGCCACCAGGAACGGTGCGGTGAACGCACGAGTCGCTCGAGCAGCGCCTTCACGGGTCCGTCGCCGGGCCGGCCGAGGAAAAGATCCCAGAAGCTCGTCGAGACGTGCGAGCGGCCTGCGGCGAGGATCACTCCGGCGAGGAAGGCGACGTCCGCAGCGCGCGCCTCGCGGACGATCACCACGACGCCGTGAGCGCGATTGCGCGCTCGCATAGAACCGCCACCTGTCGGCCGATCGCGTCGAAACCCTCTCCGACCGTCTTCCCCATCAAGAAGCGCGCATGGATCCCCTCCGTGATGACGGCGAGCTTGAAGAGCGCGAGCACCTGGTAGAAGTCGATCTCCGATACGTCCCGACCGCTCCGCTTCGCGTATTCGGCCACGATTTCACTGCGATCCAGGAACCCCGGCCGTGCGGTCACCGCCTGATGGGATCCGGGAGGGCGCAGGTGCGGGGCGTCGGCCGCCTCTCCCCAGTAGATGAGCGTGTAACCGAGATCGGCGAGCGGGTCTCCGAGCGTCGCCATCTCCCAATCGAAGACCGCGATCACACGGCCCGGATCGGCGGGGTCGAGCGCGAGATTCCCGAGCCGATAGTCGCCGTGGACGAGGGTCGGCGCAGGCGACCGGGGAAGCCGTTCGAGGAGGAGCTTCGCGAGGTGGTTGACCTCCGGAAGCTCTCGCGTCTTCGAGCGCTCCCATTGCGTCGACCAGCGGCGAACCTGTCGCTCGAGGTATCCCGCCGGCCTGCCGAAATCGGCGAGACCGACACGTTCCGAGTCGACCGCGTGGAGGGCCACGAGCGTATCGACGAGGGCGAGCGAAAGACGGCGCCTCGCGTCGCTCGATTCGGCGTACCCCACCGGGATCTCGCGCTCGATCACGACGCCGGGCCGGTACTCCATCACGTAGAACGGAGCGCCGAGAACCGCGGTGTCCTCGCAGAGCGCGACCGGCCGCGCAACCGGGACTTTCGTCGCAGCGAGCGCGGCGAGCACACGATGCTCGCGCACCATGTCGTGCGCCGTCGGCAGAACGTGTCCGAGCGGAGGTCGCCGCAACACGAACGAGCGCGGCGGCGAAGAGGCGATGTCGACCCGGTAGGTGAGGTTCGATCTCCCCCCGGCGAGGAGCCGGAACGAAACGGGCGCGTTCGCTCCCGGAACGTGCCGCGAGAAGAACGCAGCGACGCGCTCGGGATCGATTCCCGGCGGCACTTCGGCCGGACCGTCGGGCCCGGACGTCTCACTCATCCGAAAGCCGCGCGCGCACGAAACGTGCGATGTCGAATCTTCCCCGCGCCCCCTCGCGAACGAGATCCCCGAAAAGCGGCGCCGCATGCGGCATCTCGGGGAGGACTTCGAGAACCACGTCCACTCCTGCTTCCCGAGCCCTCGTGGCGAACTCGACGCACTCGTCGAAGAGAAGCTCGGCACTCCCGCATTGAACGAGCAGAGGAGGCAGACGGCGGGGGTCGCCGCGTCCCGGCGAGACCCGCGGATCGTCGAGCGGAAGACTTCCCGCATACGCGCGCGCCTGCGCGAGCAACATCTCGCGGCTCCCCCAATCCGAGTCGGCGTTGCGCTCGTACGAAGCTGCGCTCGCCGCGAGATCGAGCCAGGGCGAGACGAGCGCGGCGCCGGCCGGGAGCGGAGCACCCGAATCGCGAAGCGCCTGGAGCGTCGCGAGCGCGAGGTTCCCTCCCGCCGATTCTCCACACACGACGATGTGCCGACTCTCGACGTGATGATCGACGAGCCAGCGCCAAACGGTCCTCGCGTCCTCGAGGGCCGCCGGCCAGGGGTGCTCGGGCGCGAGGCGGTAGTCGACGGCGAGCGCCGTCACGTTCGAGAGCGTCGCGAGCGCAGCGACGTGGGCCGCGTTCGTCTCGATGCTGCCGTATTGGAAGGCGCCGCCGTGGAAATGGAGCAGCACGCGGCCCGGCATCGGATCGGGGGGCTCGAACCACGCGACGGCGACATCCTTCGCGCGCGCCGGTTCGATCCGGACACCGCGAAGCCAGGCCGACGGGCGCGCGAGCCTCTCGAAATGGCGGCGGATCTCGCGTGGGGAATGCCGCCAGATCCCCTCCACGTCCCGGCGCAGCGCCGCCACGAGCCATTCGAAGCCGAGGTCCCAACCGGGCCGCCGGGGGCCTCGGCGCCAGCGGTCCCGGAGCACCCTCGGCAGCGTCGCGGCGCACGCGCCGAGAAACCTTGCGGGGGGGATCCGGCGTCGAATCCTCATCCGGGCCTCCGCTGCGCGGCCGGCTCGCGGCGTCTGCGCGGGGCTCCCGGCAGTCTAGAGCCGGCCCGGGCAGCTCACGCCGGTCCCGCCGATGCCGCAATAGCCGTGCGGGTTCTTCGCGAGATACTGCTGATGATACTCCTCGGCGTAATGAAACTCGGGCGCTTCAGCGATCTCGGTCGTGATCGAGCCGAAGCCCGCTTCGCGGAGGCGCTCCTGGTACGCTTCACGCGACGCGAGCGCGGCCTCGAGCTGTCCGGCCGAGGTGGCGTAGATCGCCGAGCGGTACTGCGTTCCGACGTCGTTTCCCTGCCGCATGCCCTGAGTCGGATCGTGACTCTCCCAGAAGATCCGGAGCAGCGCGTCGTACGAGGTGCGTCGAGGATCGAAGACCACGCGAACGACCTCGGCGTGCCCCGTGAGCCCGCTACAGACCTCGTCATAGTTGGGATTCGGCGTGAGCCCCCCCGCGTATCCCACCGCCGTCGAGTAGACCCCCTCCGCCTGCCAGAACTTCCGCTCGGCCCCCCAGAAACAACCGAGACCGAAGAGCGCCAGCACGAGGCCCGGCTCGAAAGGGGGCGCGAGGCGCGTGCCGAGAACGAAGTGCTTTTCGGGAACCGGGATCCGCTCGGCCCGCCCCGGCAGGGCTTCGCGCGGCGCCGGCATTCGCACTCCGCTCCGAAGCGGCGGCATGGCTTCCTCCCGTCGTCGACCGCAGGATAGGATGCCGGACCGGCCGGCGCGTGGCGCGGCTAGGATCGCCCGCCGGGATCGCGGATCGAGGCGGATTGCCGTCACGGCAGCGTGCCCGGAGCACGCCGCACGACCTCGAGATCACGATCCCGGCGGAGCGACCGACCGCTCCCCCCCTTCGAGGCGAGTGAACCGGTCTCGACATGGGCCGTGTGCAACTGGCGTACCGTTCGGAGCGCGCACCGAACCCCGCTGGTATGAAAGGGATTTCCGAACCACCGGTCGCCCCGGTGGAAATCTGCTTCCGCGCGCGTGGAAGCGGCTTTCCCCCCCGCCCTGCGAACGCCATTCTTGGGCCGGGGGTGCGACCGTCCGGACGGCGGACCGAGGAGCGGCGATGCAGAGCCCCGTCTTCCGAGCCCGGGGCATCTCGAAGGTCTACCGCGTCGGCGACGTCCTCGTGACGGCGCTCTCTCGGGTCGACCTCGACCTCCATGCCGGCGAGCTGCTCGTGCTGCTCGGGCCGTCCGGGAGCGGGAAGTCGACGCTTCTCAACATCCTCGGCGGCCTCGACCTCCCGAGCGAAGGCAACGTCCGCTTCCTCGATCACGATCTCTCGTCGGCAGACGACCCCGCCCTCACGCGTTTCCGGCGCGAGCACGTGGGCTTCGTCTTCCAGTTCTACAACCTGATCCCGAGCTTGACGGCCCGCGAGAACGTCGCGCTCGTGACCGAGATCGCCTCGCGGCCGATGCCGCCCGAAGAGGCGCTCGACCGCGTCGGCCTCGGCGATCGGCTCGACCATTTCCCCTCGCAGATGTCGGGCGGGGAACAGCAGCGCGTCGCCATCGCACGCGCGGTGGCGAAACGCCCCGACGTCCTCCTGTGCGACGAGCCGACGGGGGCCCTCGACTGCGAAACCGGAAAGCGCGTCCTCGAAGTGCTCGCGCGAGCGAACCAGGACCTCGGAACGACGACGGCGATCATCACGCACAACGCCGCGATTGCCGCAATGGCGGATCGCGTGGTGAGGATGCGGAGTGGAGCGATCGTCGAAGAGGTCCGGAACTCCGTGCGCGTACCGGCATCGTCGCTCGAATGGTGATGCGAACCCTCGATCGCAAGCTCGTCCGTGACTTCGCGAGGCTTCGCGGGCAGGTGGCGGCGATCGCACTCGTCGTCGCCTGCGGGGTGGCGACCGTCGTCGCGACGCGAACCGCGTACGAGTCGCTGGTCGGGGCGCGCGACGATTATTACGCACGGCATCGTTTCGCCGACGTCTTCGCCCATCTCGAGCGCGCTCCCGATGCGCTGCGTGCCAGGATCACCACGATTCCCGGTGTCGCCGCCGTCGAGACACGAATCGTCGCCGACGTGACACTCGACGTCCCGGGGCTCGACGAGCCGGCGGCTGCACGTCTCGTCTCGCTACCCGACGGCCACGAGCCGACCCTGAACGCCATCCATCTCCGGAGCGGACGGAGCCTCGATCCGACCCGCCGGGACGAGGCGATCGTGAGCGAGGCCTTCGCCCGCGCGAACCGCCTCGAGGTCGGCGACACGATCGGAGCGGTGCTCAATGGACGTTGGCAGGATCTCCGCATCGTCGGCCTCGGTCTCTCGCCCGAGTACGTCTACGAGATCCGCCCCCAGGATCTGTTCCCGGATCCGCGCCGCTTCGGAGTGATCTGGATGAGCCGCGCCGCGCTCGGGCCGGCGTTCGACCTCGACGGCGCCTTCAACGACGTCTCGATCCAGCTCGCAGAGGGCGCCGCCCCCGGCGACGTGATCGAGCGACTCGATCGACTCCTCGACCGGCACGGAGGACTCGGCGCGTACGGCCGCGACGAACAGCTCTCGGCGCGCTTCGTCGAAGACGAGATCCGACAGAACCGGATCACGGGGACGGTGCTCCCGGCGATCTTTCTCGGCGTCGCCGCGTTCCTGCTCCACATCGTCCTCTCGCGCCTCGTCTCGCTGCAACGCGAGCAGATCGCCGTCCTGAAGGCATTCGGCTACCGCGACTCGAGCGTCGCCGCGCACTATCTGGCGCTCGCCCTCGCGGCGGTGGCCTTGGGGGCCGTGCTCGGCGTCGCGGTCGGCCTCTGGCTCGGCGCGCTCATGAACTCGGTCTACCGGGACTTCTACCGGTTCCCGAGCTTTCCCTACGAGCCCGGCGGCCCGGTGATCGCGATCGCCGTCGGCGTGAGCGCGCTCGCCGCGGCGCTCGGAGCGCTCTCGGCCGTACGACGCGTGCTCGCGCTCCCGCCCGCCGAAGCAATGCGACCGGAGCCTCCCGCCCGCTTCCGCGCCGGGCTGCTCGAGCGCTCCGGGCTCCTCGCGCGCCTCGCGACTCCGGCGAGGATGGTGGTGCGACAGATCTCGCGCCGCCCCGTGCGCGCGTCGCTCTCGGTCGTCGGTCTCGCACTCGCGGTCGCGATCCTCGTTCTCGCCCGCTTCTTCAGCGACGCGATCGGGACGCTCGCCGAGGTCCAGTTCCGCGCGGCACAGCGCGAGGACGTGTCGGTGGCCTTCCACGAACCGCTCGGCACGGCCGTCGGCTTCGAGCTCGCCGCGCTTCCCGGCGTCCTCGCGGTCGAGACCTCGCGGAGCGTTCCGGCGAGAATCCGTGCCGGCCACAGGTCCCGGCGGATCGCGGTCACCGGACTTCCCCCGAAGCCGTCGCTTCGGCGGGTCGTCGATCGAGACGGCCGTCCGGTGGCGACTCCGCCCGACGGGGCCGTGCTGACGCAGCATCTCGCCCGCCTGCTCGGGGTCGGCCCGGGCGACGTCGTCGAGATCGAGGTCCTCGAAGGACGCCGGCAACGGCTCCGGGTCCGGGTCGCGTCGCTCGCCGACGAGCTCCTCGGCATGAGCGTCTACCTCGATTCGCGTGCGCTCGCGCGACTCCTCGAGGAGCAGGGAAGCGTCACGGGCGCGTGGCTGCGAGTCGACTCGCGCGAGGCCTCGGAGCTCTACCGGAGACTCAAGCGGATGCCCGCCGTCGCGGGGGTCGGCAACCGCCTCGCGGCGCTCCGCAGCTTCGAGGACACCCTCGCCCGCAACCTCGGTGTCATGAACTTCATCCTGGTCGTCTTCGCGTGTGTGATCGCAGCGGCCATGGTCTACAACTCCGCACGGATCGCACTCTCCGAGCGCACCCGCGAGCTCGCGAGTCTGCGCGTCCTCGGCTTCACGCGACGGGAGGTGACGGAGATGCTCCTCGGCGAACAGGCGCTGCTGCTGCTCCTCGCACTACCGGCGGGATTCTGGATCGGGAAGCGCCTCGCGACGCTCATGGCCGAGGCGTATGCATGGGAGCTCTTCCGGCTTCCGCTCGTCGTGACGCCGCGAACCTACGGCTTCGCCGCGCTCGTCACCGCGTCGGCCGCCGTCGTCTCGGGAGCCCTGGTCCGCGAGCGTCTGCGCCGGCTCGATCTCGTGGCCTCGCTCGAGAGTCGCGACTGATCCCATGAGCCGACGCCGGATCATGTGGCTGCTCGTCTCGCTCGCCGTCGCAGGCGCGATCTTCTTCGGGCTCCGGCCATCGCCCATCGCGGTCGAGACCGCGCCGGTCTCACGCGGGCGCGTCGTGGTGACGGTCGACGAGGAGGGAGAGACCCGGGTTCGCGACCGCTACGTGGTCGTCGCTCCGACCGCGGGGCGAGTCCTCCGGATCGCCCTCGACCCGGGAGACCCGGTCGACGAGCGCCAGACCGTCGCCTTCCTGCGCCCGACGCCGCTCGACCGCCGCGCGCGCGCCGGCGCCGAAGCGCGGGTCGAAGCTGCGCAGGCCCACCAAGAAGCGGCCGACGCCGCGGTGCTTCGAGCCGACGCCGCGCTCGCGCAGGCTCGACGCGACGCCGCGCGGATGTCGCAGCTCCACGCGCGCGGCGCCGCGTCGGACGAGCAACTCGAGCGTTCGCGACTCGAGGAGAGTACGCGCACGCAGGAGCTCGCCGCCGCGCGGCACGCAGCGCGAGCGGCCGCCTTCGAACTCGACGCTGCGCGCTCGGTGCTCCTCGCCGCCGAGTCGGGAGATGCCCCGGTCGCGGTCGTTGGCGGTGCGTGCGGCGGCGAGGCCTGCATCGAGGTGCGTTCCCCGGTCTCCGGACGCGTGCTCCGCATCCCCGAGAAGAGCGAGCGGATCGTCCTCGCAGGCGAGCCTCTCGTCGAGATCGGCGATCCCGGCGCGCTCGAAATCGTGGTCGACGTGCTCTCGGCCGATGCCGTCCGCATCCGCCCCGGAGCCCGCATCTGGCTCGAGCGCTGGGGCGGAGACCGAGCGCTCGCGGCGCACGTGCGTCGGGTCGAACCCTCCGGGTTCACCAAGGTCTCGACGCTCGGAGTCGAGGAGCAACGTGTGAACGTGATCGGCGACCTCGACGCCGCCCCGCAAGGCCTCGGGGACGGCTACCGGGTCGAGGCGAGGGTCGTGGTCTTCGAGGCCGACGACGTCGTTCGCGTCCCTCCGACGGCGCTCTTCCGACGCGGCGATGAATTCGCCGTCTTCGTCGTCGAGAACGGAATCGCCCGGGCGAGAACGGTCGGGATCGGCGAGCGCGGCGCCGACGCCGCGGAGGTCCGGAGCGGGATCGAGCCCGGCGAGCGCGTGATCCTGCATCCGAGTGATCGGATCGAGGACGGCGTCCGGGTCCGGGAAGAAGCGCAGCGACGCTGACGCCGGCCGCGGAACGCATCGCGCGGTGCGGGGCTCAACGCGCGAGAGGCTCGTCGTCCTCGATCGCGGTCACCTCGACGGGAACTCCCGAGAAGCACGCATTTGCCGAGAGTTCGTCGACCCTGGAATCGTCCGTCACGTCGTTCATGCTCGCACCCGGATGCGCGTTCGCGACCCGGAGCGCCGTTCCGGGCCTTCCGTGTCCGAACCCGTGGGGCAGCGAGACCACTCCGGGCATGAGCGCATCGGTGAGCGCGATCGGCACGATGATCTCGCCGACCCTCGATTTCACCGTCACGCGTCTCCCGTTCACGAGCCCACGGAGTGCGGCGTCCGCGGGGTTCATCTCGAGGATGCAGCGGTCGAGCCCCGAGACGAGTCGCTCGACATTGTGTCCCCAGGAGTTGTTCGAACGGAGCGTGCGGCGTCCGACCAGCACGAGATCCTCGGCCGGCGCTTCGAGGCGCCTTTCGAGACGCGCGAGGTCGGCGACGAAGCGGGGCGGCGCCACGCGCACCTTTCGGCGCCCCATGAGCGCCGCGAGCCGCGGCTCGAGGGGGCCGAGGTCGACGCCGTGCGGTGCTTTCTCGAGCTTCGCGAGCGAGAGCCGATGCGGCCCCGTACGAAGCAGGAGGTCGAGCGCTCGTCGCGGCCCGATCGCACGACCGACGAGCCCACGGAGCCTTCCCTTCCAGGCCTCGACGCCGCCCTTCGCCCGACCGATGCGCTCGGCGAGACGCAAGAAGATCTCCCAATCGTCGAGGAGTCCCTGCGGCCGCTCGAGGATCGCCGGGCTGTAGTGCGCGACGTTCCGTACCGCGAAACCGAGATAGAGCATCGGGTATTGATCGTGCTCGAGACCGAAGCTCGGTGGCAGGATCAGATCCGCGTGGCGCGAGGTTTCGTTTCGGTACGTGTCGATCGAGACCATGAAATCGAGGCCCGCGAGTGCGCGATCGAGCCGTCCGCCGTTCGGAAGCGAGAGCACCGGATTGCCCGCGCTCACCACGAGCGCGCGAACCTGCCCGTGTCCGGGAGTCTCGATCTCCTCGGCGAGCACGGCCGCCGGAAGATCACCTGCGAACTCGGGGCGGCCCGAGACGCGGCTCCGGAAGCGATCGAAGCTCCCGGCGAGCCCGAGCAGGCGCGCCGTCCCCGGCAGGTCGACCGCGGGCGTCGCGAACATGAATCCGCCCGGGCGATCGAGATTCCCGGTCGCGAGGTTCACGAGGTCCGTGAGCCAGGTGGCGAGCGTTCCGAACTCCTGGACACTCGTTCCCATCCGGCCGTAACAGATCGAGGTCGGCGCCGTGGCGAGCTCTCGTGCGATCTGCACCGTCACGTCCGCCGCGATCCCGGTGGCTGCGGCGACCCGCTCGGGTGTGTAACCGCGGAACAGACCGGGGAGGGACTCGTAACCTTCGACGAGATCGAGAAGACGTCCCGGCCGCGCGAGTCCCTCGCGCAGGAGCACGTTCAAGACCGCAGCGAGAAAGAGCGCGTCGCTTCCGGGCCGCAGGAAGTGGTGCCGATCGGCGATCTCCGCCGTCTCGCTTCGACGTGGATCGAGGACTACGAGGCGGCCGCCGCGGCGTCGAAGCGCTCGAAGCCGCTCCTCGACGCCCGGGGCCGTCATCACGCTTCCGTTCGAGACGACCGGGTTCGCGCCGAGCACGAGGAAGTAGTCGGTGCGATCGAGGTCCGGGATCGGCGTCTGGACCTGGTTTCCGTAGAGCTCGTACGAGACGAGGAAGCGAGGCAGCGTGTCGACCGACGCGGCCGAGAAGCGGTTGCGGGTGGCGAGGGCCTCGGCGAGCTGTTGGTAGAAGAGGATCGCCGAGTAGCTGTGTGCGAGCGGGTTCCCGAAGTAGAGCGCGACCGCGTCCCGGCCGTGGTGGCGCTGGATCTCGGCGAGCCGCGTCGCCGCGAGATCGAACGCCGCATCGAGGCCGATCTCCTCCCAGCGGCCTCCGACCCGGCGCATGGGCTTTCGGAGGCGATCGGGATCTCGCTGCAGATCCGCGAGCGCCACACCCTTCGGACAAACGTGGCCACGGCTCGCGGGATCGAGGGGATCGCCTCGGATCTTCGAGGGGGTCGAGCCGTCGTGCTCGACCACGAGCCCGCACAGCGCCTCGCAGAGCATGCACTGGGCGGCATCGCGACGCATCGTCAATGGGGAAGCCTCCGGGCGCTCCCGGAGAATCGCGCGATCGGCCGCGTCGGAAAAGCCCCCGCTCGCTTCGCCACCCGAGGCGGGACGCGGCGAGGCGCTCGAGACTCGCGCGGCGATCAGCCGAGGCGCGAGGCGAGCTTTCGCAGCAGGCGTTGTACGGGGTAGCGATCGGGATCCTTCGAACGAACCTCGAGGAGCATCGCGATCTGGCTTTCCACCCGCTGCTGGACCGAGCGGCGAACCGCGAGGCAGGTCTCGGCATCGTCCTGCCGCCCCGCGAGTGAGCCGGTCGGAATCGGCTCACCGAAGAGAAAGTACTGCCGCTCGAGCCGCGGAACGGACGCGGGACCTCGGCCCCGCGTGATCGGCGGGATGAGCTCGCCCTTCCGGAACCAGGATCGCCGCGTGATCCCGGTCGCCCGCAGCAGATCTCCCACCGGCGATCGCAAGAGGTCGTCGGCATCCCCCACGACCTCGAACATGTGCTCGACGCCGACGGAAGCGAAGGGCACGATCGAAGCCCCGGTCTCGATCGCGAGCCGGACGAAACCGATCCGCTCCTTCCAGAGGAGCTTGTAGAACTCTCCCTTGCGCTTCATCACCTCGCGGCCGCCGCCGGGAAAGATGAGCAGCATCTCACCCGCCCGCAGCATCGCGGCACAGTTCTCGCGATTGCCGTCGAAGGCGCCGAGGCTCTGGAGCAGATCCCTCCAGATCGGGATCGCGAAGTGGGCGTGGTCGCCCACGCCTCGCGCGACGCGTCCGGTCGCCTCGTAGACCGCGAGCGCGAGCATCGGGACATCGAGCACGCCGTAGATCGTATGGTTTCCCGCGAGGAGCACGGGGCCCTCGCGCGGAACATGATCGAGCCCGAGCGCCACCGGAGAGAGCCAGCCCTTCACGGGCTGCAGGAGCTTCTCGACCCGCCGGATCGTCGACGGGTCGAGCGGGGCCACGAGCGACGCGGCGTCACGCTTTGCGACTTCCCGGCCCGGCTTCCTCACGCGTTTCGTCGCCACTTCGGGAATCTAACGCCGCCGGGTGCGGAGTTGCGAGGTCCGCCGCCGCGGCGGCCTTCCCAGCGGGAGCGGTCCCCTTCGCTCGCAGCGTCGGTGCAAACGTGGCTTCCGCCTGCGAAGGCGCGAGGCAGACCAGCCGGTCCCCCCGCGCGAGAGCGGCGTCATCGCTCGCCAGGACCGTCGCATCGCCGCGCTGGACCAGGACCGCGAAGCTCCCGGCGCCGAAACTCACGTCCCCGAGACGAGCGCCCGCGAGGGCGTCGCCGACCTCCCACTCGCGCAGCCGCAGGCGCCCGGCGCGAAGCGCGTCTCCGGCCGCCGCAGGCCCGGGAAAATCGCCCGGGAACGGCCGGGCCGTTCGCTCATCGAGCACCCCCGAGCCCTCGACGAACGCGAGAATCCGCTCGACGTGGAAGCTCTCGCGCACGCGCTGCGCGACGAGCGCGTTCAGCTCGGAGTTCTTCGTGATCGCGAGCAGCGTGTCGGCGTAGCCGGCTCCGGCGAGTTCGAGATCGTTCGTCGAAAGGGCATCTCCCTCGTGGATCAAGAGCCCCTCGCTGCGTGCGGCTGCAGCGAATAGAGGGCTCCGGTCGATGAGCCGGGCGTCGCGTCCCGCCTCGCGAAGAAGCTTCGCCACGAAGCGACCGAGTTCGTCGGCGCCGACCACGAGCGTCTCGCGGAGCCTCGGAAAGTCTAGACCGAGGGCGCGTGCCACGAACCCCGCCGAGAGCCCCTGGACGGCCACCGTCGCTCCCACCGTGAGAAAGACGAGCGCCTGCAACGCCTCGCCTCCCGGAACTCCGGCCTCGTCGAGCAGCAGGCGGAACAGGCCGGCCACGCCGGCGGCCACGATCCCGCGCGGGCAGATCCACGCCACGAAGGCACGCTCCCGGATCGAGAGTCCGCTTCGCGACGTGCACAGGGCGACCGAGATCGGACGCGCCACGTAGACGACGGCCGCCACGACCCCGAGCGCGGGCCATCCGAGTTCCTTCAAACCGGCGAGCGGGAGATCGGCCGCCAGGAGCACGAACAGGAACGAAAGCAAGAGCACCGTCACGCGTTCCTTGAAGTCGCGAAGGCGCCCGATCGCAGGGACCCCTGCATTCGCCAACACGATCCCCTGCATCACCGCGGCCATCAATCCCGCTTCGCGCGAGAGCGCGTTCGCTCCGGTTGCGGTCACGATCGCGGAGGCGAGCACCGCCGGCGCGATCAGATCCTCGCCGATCATCCGACGCCGGAGCAGGAGCGCCATGATCGCGCCCGCTCCGGCGCCGACCGCCGCACCGAGCCCGAGGCGCAGGAGCACGAGGGGCCCCGCCTCGGTGAGCGCGTGGCGGCCCACGACCCATTCCGCCGCGACCAGCGCCACGATGGCCCCGAGCGGGTCGATCAGCACCCCCTCGCCGATCAGCAGCTCCTTCACGCGTCGATCGACGCGGATCCTCGCGAGGAGCGGCGTCACCACGGTCGGACCCGTCACGATCATGAGCGCGCCGTAGAGCGATGCGATCTCGAGGTCGAGCCCGAGCAGAAGATGCGCCGCGAGCGTCCCGGCGAGAAACGAGATTGCGCCTCCGAGCGTGAGGAGCAGAAGGAGACTTCGCTGCTCGGACCGGAGGCGCCGGAGCGAGAGCCCGAGCGCTCCTTCGAACAGGATCACGATCACGGCGAGGCTCACGAGATCCTCGCGTGCGCGTCCGAACGACTTCGGCACCACGAAGCCCATCCCGTCGGGTCCGAGCGCAATCCCGGCGAGCAGCAGCAAGAGGATCGCGGGAACCGCGATGCGCGCTGCGACGACCTGCACGGCCATTCCGGCGGCGAGTGCAAGAGCCGCCTGGAAGAGAACCGTGTGATCCATCGATTGCCCCTCCACTCTCTCCCGCTGGGCCGGGCCGGACCGCGGGTCGCACACGGCTCGTGCGAAAAACCCTCCGATTGCGGCCAGATGCTCGCCGATCGAGAATACACGCGCAGGTGTCTTTCGTGTCGTGAAACGGCGCCCGGTTCCCGTCGGGTTGCGCGAGCCGTGGCCATCGGGTACCGAGTTCGGGTGACGCAGGTCCTCCTCGTCTCGAATCGGCTCCCCGTGCGAGTCGTGTCCTCGACGGAGTGCGCCGCACGGATCGAACCCAGCACCGGCGGCCTCGCCACGGGGCTCCGCGCGACGCACGAGCGCCTCGGGCGCGTGTGGATCGGCTGGCCCGGCGACCTCTCACGCGCCGACGAGGGCGTGCGGCGAGAGATCGAGCACGAACTCTCCGAGCGGCGACTCGGGCCGGTTCACCTCGCTCCGGACCTCGTCAAGCGGTTCTACGAGTCCTTCTCGAACGGCGTCCTCTGGCCCCTGTTCCATTACCTCCCGTACGCCCTGCCCTTCGACGTCGCGGACTTCGACGCGTACGAAGAAGCGAACGAGCGCTTCGCCGAGGTCGTGGCGCGCTGGTGGCAAGAGGGAGACACGGTCTGGGTGCACGACTATCAGCTCCTGCTGCTGCCGCAGAAGATCCGGGATCGCTGCCCCGGCGCGCGGATCGGCTTCTTCCTCCACATTCCGTTTCCGTCCTCGGAGGTATTCCGCACGCTTCCGCATCGGGAGGCGCTGCTGCGAGGCGTGCTCGGAGCCGACCTGATCGGTTTCCATACGACCGCGTACCTTCGTCACTTCGCGTCGACGGCGCTCCACCTGCTCGGAGGCAGGACCGACATCGACCGCGTCTCCTACGAAGGCCGCGAGATCCGCCTCGGTGTCTTTCCGATGGGGGTCGATGCGCAGGAGATCGGCGCGACCGCCGCCGATTTGGCCGTCGAGAGCGAGGTCTCCGACATCCGCGGCGATGGAAGCGTTCGGATCCTGCTCGGAATCGATCGGCTCGACTACACGAAGGGCATCCCGAGGCGTCTGCTCGCGTTCGAACGGATGCTCGAACGGCATCCCGAGCACCGCGAGAGCGTGCGGTTCGTCCAGGTCGCCGTTCCGTCGCGAGAGGACGTGAGCGCCTACCAGGCGTACCGGAGCCAGGCCGACGAGCTGATCGGACGGATCCACGGAGCCTTCGCGACCCCGCGTTGGGTGCCCGTGCACTGGTTGTACCGAGCGCTCTCGCACGAAGCGGTGGTGGCACTCTACCGAGCCGCGGACGTGATGCTCGTCACTCCGATTCGCGATGGCATGAACCTGGTCGCGAAGGAATTCGTCGCCGCACGAACCGACGGCGACGGAGTGCTCGTGCTCTCCGAGTTCGCCGGTGCGGCCGCCGAGCTCGCAGAAGCCGTGCACATCAATCCCTTCGACGTCGAGGCGACCGCCGAGGCGTACCATCGAGCGCTCACCATGGAGCCCACCGAGCGACGGCGACGCATGCAGGCGCTGCGGCGGCGCGTCCTCTCGTACGACGTCCACCGCTGGACGGCGGATTTCCTCTCGACGCTCGCGAGCGTCGAAGCGTCGCGCGAGATCGAAACCCGACCGAGCCCCCCGGAGAAGATCGCCGGCGTGATCCGTCGCATCGAGGATTCCGATCGGGTGCTGCTGATCCTCGACTACGACGGCACGCTCGTTCCTCTTCGCCGCACTCCCGAACTCGCGGCGCCCGATCACGAGATCCTCGATCTCCTGCATCGGCTGGCGGCGACTCCCGGGTTCGAGGTGCACGTGCTCTCGGGCCGAAGCCGCGAGGTGATGGAGGATTGGCTCGGCGAGCTACCGGTCGGGCTCCATGCCGAACACGGGCTCTGGTCGCGCCTCGCCGGTGGATCTTGGTGCTCGGATCTTCCGAACACGGCCTCGTGGTACGATCGCGTGCTCGCCATGCTCGAAGGCTTCTCGGCGAGAACGCAGGGGTCGCTCGTCGAGAAGAAGTCGGCGTCGCTCGCCTGGCATTGGCGGGCCGCGGATGCCGAGTTCGGCGCGATCCAGGCGAAGGACCTCCAGCTCCATCTGAACTCGCTGCTCTCGAACCTTCCGGTCGAGGTACTGGTCGGCGACCGCGTGATCGAGGTTCGCCCGCACGGGGTCCACAAGGGTCGCGTGATCGATTCGCTCCGGTCGGATGCGGCCGGAGCGCTCTTCGTCGCGCTCGGAGACGACCGCACCGACGAGGACACCTTTGCGGCGCTGCCGGAGGGCGCAATCGCGATCCACGTCGGAGCGTCTCCGAGCCGCGCGGGCGTCCGCCTGGCCGACGTGCCGGCGGCACGAAGGCTGCTTCGCGACCTCGCCGGCTCGACGGGTCGCGAAAGGGACCCGAAGCGTCGTCCGGGGCGGCGCCCCGGGTGAGCCCTTCGATGCGAGAA
>CAJPFO010000096.1 GCA_905339255.1 Myxococcaceae bacterium | reverse complement strand
CCCGGATCACTTCGTGAGGATCAACCGATCGTTGCGCGTGATCCGGAGCGTGTAGACCTCGCCCCGATGCTCGATCCGCAGGATCCCACGCGCGCCGAGGAGCGCCTGCGCATCGACCTGCCGCACGCTCTCGACGCCGCTCTCTTCGGTGCCAGGTCCATCCGTCCGTGAAACCGGAACCTGTCGAGACTCCATCGAGCCCTCCTCCCCATCCTTCGTTCGCGCAGCCAATGGCTTCCGTTCCCCCCTTCACGGCCCATTCGTCCCATGCAGGGGAGCGAACGGAGCGGGTCGGAGATCCGAGGCACGCTGGAACCTGACCACCCCGCCTCCTTCCCGCATCGCGGGTGGCGTGGCGCCCGTCATTCCTTCGCTGGCGTCGGCTCGCGGGATGGATCGGACGATGACGTTGATCGCGGCCGAGACTAGTGGAATTGACAGTCGATTTCAAGACGTTTATCGTGCCCATCGTCCAGCCAGCCAGGCGAGCCAGGCGAATCGCCAGCCAGCTGCGGCCTCTTCGAGAGTCCGCTCCCACGAGCCCGCCGCGTCCAGCGCGTCGGGGATCCGAGAAAGCCCCGGAGCCACTCGTTGCGCCCGGGGAAGAGCGCTGGATGGCCATCGCATCGACGCCCGACGACCCTGCCGCGACCCGAGGCCCCGAACCGGGCTTTACGCATCGGCGCTTCTTCGCCGCGCTCCGCACCCTCGGTCGCCTGCGCGTGATCTCGCGTTCCGGCCCGAGCACCTTCGAGGCGCTCGTCGGCTTCGGCCCCTTCGGCTTCGGCCACGGCCACATGAACGCGATCACCGACGCCTACCACTGGCATCTCGCGCTCGATCGCTTCGGATACCTGCGAAGCTGCGATCGCGTTCACGAGCGCTCGGGACGCCGCGTGCTGTTCTTCGAGCTTCGCGAGACCCCCGACGCCGAACCCTTCCTCCTCATCTACCTCCATCGCGAGAAGGGAGAGGAGTTCGATCCCGAGCTCGAGCGACGGTTCGCCGAGCTCCACGCCGACCTCGCCGAGGGCCGCTCCCTCGCTGCCGACGGAGATCCGACATGAAGCCCGTCCTGCTCCTGCTCGCAGTTCTCGCTTGCGCACTCGGCGCAGCGCCCGCGCCGGCCGAGCCGTCGAAGGCCGCCGCGCCTCGCGTGGCCACGTTCTGTCCCTTCGTGACCGATGCGCTCGCGGCGGCTGCGGGGCGGGTCGAGATCGTCGCGAGCGTTCGTCGTAGCCCGTCGGCTCCGGTTGCGGATGGTGTCGCCGACCTCGGGACGCCGCACACGCCGAACACCGAAGTGCTCGCCGCGAGCCGTGCAGAGATCGTCGTGGTCGACGCCGTGATGCACGCCGCGCTCGTTCCCAAGCTCGAAGCGCAGGGCTTCGAGGTGATGCGCGTCGACACGACGAGCGTCGACGGCGCCTTCGCAGGAATCCTCGAAGTCGCGAAGCGTACCGGAACTCTCGACACCGTGGGCGCCGAGGTCGAGCGTGCGCGCAGCTCGCTCGTAGCGTCGCGCTCCGAGCGCCCCGAGCGTGTGCTCGCACTCATGGGGACGCCCTCGTCGTTCTTCGTGATGACACGCCGCACCTGGCAGGGCGATCTTCTCGAACGGCTCGGCTACGTGAACCTCGGCGCGGACGCGAGCGGCGACTCGCGCGCCCCCGGCTTCGCGCCGCTTTCCGACGAGGTCCTCGCCGGGCTCGAGCCCGATCGGGTCCTGCTCGTGGCGCACGGCGACGTCGCCGCGGTCAAGACCGCCTTCGAGCGTCGCATGCAGGAGCGCGGGATCTGGCGCGACGCCGGCACCGGGGCGCTTCCTCCGGTGGTGGTGCTCCCGCCCGAGCGCTTCCTCGCGAACCCGGGTCTCGGGATCGCCGACGTGGCTCGAGAGATCGTCGCGGCGGGCGGAGCCACACCGAGCGTCGCGACGCCGCCGGCGGGGGCCGGCAGTTGATCGACGCGCTGCGCGGCGCGGCGACGCGTCTCGCGCTCGCAGATCGCGCGGGCGTGTGGGCGGTCGCGCTCGGACTCGCGCTCGCCGTCTCGCTCGCGTTCGGCCTCACGCGTGGAGCCGCGAACGTTCCGATCGCCGAGCTTCCGGCGGCGCTCGTGGATTCGTCGCATCCGCTCCATGCCGTCGTCTTCTCGGTCCGCCTCCCGCGCCTCGGCGTGGCGGCGTTCGTCGGCGCCGCGCTCGCCGTGGCGGGAGCGCTGCTCCAGACGGCGGTGCGAAACCCGCTCGCCGATCCGGGCCTTCTCGGAGTGAGCGCGGGAGCCGCGCTCGCCGTGATGTGCGGCCTGCTCTTCGCTCCGGGCTGGCCCGAGATCCTCCCGCTGCTCGGTTTCGTGGGAGGCATCGGAGCCATGGGCGTGCTCCTCGTCGCGAGCTCGGGAGCCCCCGGGCGCGACCATCCGCTGCGACTCGTACTCTGCGGAGTCGCTCTCCAATCGCTCTTCTTCGCCGGGGTCTCGGTGCTCACCTTCCTCTTCGCCGAGCGCGCTCCCTCGTTCGTCGGCTTCACGCTCGGCAGCCTGAACGGCGTCGGCTGGCGTGAGGCGGGTCTCGTCGCGGTTCCGGCGCTCGTGGGGATCGTGCTCGCGCTCGCCTCGATCCGCGCGCTCGACGTCATGCTCCTCGACGAATCGAGCGCGAGCGGCGTGGGGCTCGACGTACGAAAGGCTCGAATCGGCGTCGCGTGCATCGGGGCGCTCCTCGCTGCCGGAGCCGTCTCGGTCGCGGGCCTGGTGGGCTTCGTCGGCCTGGTCGTTCCGAACGCCGTGCGTCTGGTGGTCGGGCCGGCGCACCGCTTGCTCGTCCCGCTCGCGGCGCTCGGCGGAGGCGCCTTCGTCGTGCTCGCCGACACCGCTGCACGCACGGCCGTCGCGCCGATCGAGCTTCCGGTCGGCGTGCCGCTCGCGTGCGTGGGAGCGCCGTATTTCCTCTATCTCGTCTGGAAGGCGCGAGCGTGACGACGACCCTTTCGGCAGCGAGGCTTCGGCTTCGGCCCCGAGGCGCCGACCGCGACGTCGTCCGCGACGTCTCGATGTCGCTCCGCTCCGGAGAGGTCCTGGCGCTCGTCGGGCCGAACGGGTCCGGGAAGTCGACGCTTCTCTCGACGCTCGCGCGTTCGCTCGAGCCTCGCGAGGGCGTACTTCGGCTCGGCGACGACGACGCTTCGGCGCTCTCCCGTCGGCAGTTCGCGAGGTCGGTGGCCTGGTCGCCGCAGCAGCCCGAGGTTGCGACAGGAGTCTGCGTCGAGGAGCTCGTCGCACAGGGGCGCCATGCGCACCGGACCCTGCTCGGGGCCCTCGCAGCCGACGACCGGCACGCGATCGATCGAGCGCTTCGTTCGGTCGACGTGCTCGAGCTGAGACGAAGGCCCGTCGAGACCCTTTCGGGGGGCGAGCGTCGTCGCGTTTGGCTCGCGATGGCGCTCGCACAGGAGTCTCCCATCCTCCTTCTCGACGAGCCGACCGCAGCGCTCGACCTGCGGCACCAGTGGGAGGTCCTCTCGTTGCTGGCTCGCCTGAACCGCGAGCACGGGCTCACGCTCTGCGTCGTGCTGCACGATCTCGAGCAGGCGGCGGCGCTCGCGCATCGGGTCGTCGTGCTGCATCGAGGCCGCGTCTACACGAGCGGCGCTCCCGAGGTCTGCATTTCCGAGGAGACGCTTCGTGACGTCTGGGCCGTCGATGCCCGCGTCTCGAAGGAGGACGGTTTCCTGAGGGTCCGGGTGCTCGGCCCCGCCGACCCGCTTCGACATCTGTAGGAGGGACCGTGGCGAAAGGGAAGTTCGATTCGCGGCCGATGCCGGCCGAGTTTCTCGAGTGGCAGGTGAAGCTCCGTGCCTGGACGGTGCAGGAGCGAAAGGGGGTCCCGCACGTCGGCGTCGCGCCGCTCGTGCTGGCCCGACAGCCCGGCGTCGACCCGGGAGTGAGCGCGCACTCGGTCGTCTGCGGCCTGCTGCCGCGTCCCGATCTGCTCGACACCAAGACGAAGGAGTTCCGCTCGCTTTACGAGTCGGCGAGCCCGGAAGGCTCGCAGATCCTCTACGACCGCGGGATCGCGTACCTGCGGCGCTACTACGCGGCCGTCGAGGACTTCGATCCCGCGAGCATCACGACGCTCGTACAGAAGGACACCGCGCTCGTGAAGGCGCTGCGGGCGAGCCCGGAGTGTGCGCTCGTTTTCCACGTCTTCGAGATCGGCGGGAAGGCCCCGGGGGCGGCGATGCGAACCCAGCAGCTCGCCTGCCGCGCCGAGGTCCTCTCCGAGGGTCCCGTCTACGACAACGTGTTCTGGCACAACGCGCTCTTCCACGGCCTCGCCGACGACGGCGTGGTCGTCCACTTCCACCACGAGAGGAGCCTCGACACCCGATTCGGAAGACTCGAGCCACTTCGCGACTGAAACGTCCACTCTCCGTCGTGGGCCGAAGCTTCTCGAGCGCGCGGCCCGCGGCGCAGGCGCGAGCAAGCCTCCGTGGCAAGCCAGCAATCCCGGGGAAGGGGATGCGCTCGCTCACATGGAGACTCCAATGCGACATTCGTTCTTCGCCCTGCTCCTGACCGCGACCGCTCTCGGAAGTTCCCAGGCGGCTGCTCTCGACGTCCCCTTCACGGAGGAGTTCGAGACCGGCAACTCCAACTGGCGCGATGCGGGCTCGAACCCGCTCGGCTGGGCCGCGAGTGGCGGGCCCGACGGAAGCTCCTACGCGACGGGAAGCTTCAACTACCTGGGTTTCGTGGGGCCCTTCGGTTCGGGTCCGATCACGTTCCGGGGCAATGCGTCGGCCGCTGCGAGCGGCGGCGCCTTCGCCGGAGACTGGAACACGGGAGGCGTGACGCGCGTCGGCGCGTGGTTCCGGCACGACGCTCCCGTCGATCTCACCTTGCTCCTCCGCATCACGCTCGTGGGCTTCCCCGCCGTGGCGTACCAGGGATCGACGCCGATCGCTCCGAACACCTGGACGTTCGTGCAGTTCGACGTCGGGCCGGGAGACCCGTGCGTCGAGGAAGGCACGACCTGCGACGCTGCGAAGGCGAACGTCGGCAACATCCAGTTCGGAACCAATGCACCGGAGGCGCTCACCACGCTCGATCGCGCGATCGAGCTCGACATCGACGGGATCACGATCGTTCCGGAGCCCGGAACGCTCGTGCTTCTCACGTCGGGCGCGCTCGGCCTCGGGCTCGTGGCGAGGCGCCGCGCGTAGCTGCGGAAGAGGCG
>CAJPFO010000095.1 GCA_905339255.1 Myxococcaceae bacterium | reverse complement strand
TGCCGAAGGGCGTCATGTGGCGAGCCGAGGACCTCTGGGGCGCCCTCGGGTTCGGGCGCAACGCTCCGGCGAACGGTGGCGAGCCGCCCGCGACGCCGGAGCAGCACATCGCGAACATCGCGCGCTTCGGCCCCTCCCCCGCGCAGATCCCAGCGTGCCCGCTCATGCACGGGACGGGACTCTTCACCGCGATCGCGACGCTCTCGAGTGGCGGCGGGATCGTGACGCTCACGGCCCCCGCGTTCGATCCGATCGAGCTCTTCGAAGCGATCGAGCGACGACGCGTGGGATCGGTGGTGATCGTCGGCGACGCGTTCGCGCGGCCGATGCTGCAGGCGCTCGATGCGAATCCGGGCCGCTTCGACCTCTCCTCGCTCCGGATCATCGTTTCCTCGGGAGTCATGTGGAGCCGCGAGGTCAAGCAGGGCCTCCTCCGACACCACCCCGGCCTCATGCTCGTCGACAGCTTCGGCTCGTCGGAGGCCGTGGGATTCGGGCAATCCGTGACGACTGCGGCCGGCGAGACACGCACCGCGCGCTTCACCATCGGAGAGCATTGCAAGGTCTTCACCGAGGATCATCGCGAGGTCGTTCCGGGAAGCGGCGAACGCGGCTTCATCGCCCGCTCGGGGCCGATCCCGCTCGGTTACCACAAGGATCCGAAGAAGACTGCGGTCACCTTCCCGAGCATCGGAGGCGTTCGCTACGCGATGCCGGGAGACTGGTGCACCGTCGAGGCCGACGGGACGCTCACGCTGCTCGGTCGAGGGAGCGCCTGCATCAATACCGCCGGCGAGAAGGTCTACCCCGAGGAGGTCGAGGAGATCCTGAAGACGCATCCCGACGTCGAGGACGCCCTCGTGGTGGGCCTCCCGGACGAGCGTTGGGGACAGGCCGTGACCGCGGTCGTCGAGCTCCGGCCCGGGAGCGCCTTCGACGAGGAGACGATGCGCAACCACGTCCGCGAGAAGCTCGCGGGCTACAAGACGCCGAAGAGGATCGTCGCGGTCGAGAAGATGTTCCGCGCGCCGAACGGAAAGGCCGACTACAAGTCCGCCGCCGAGCACGCCACACGACGGCTCGGCGGAGGCTGATCCGCCCCTGCCCCGCCGCGCCCGGTCTCGAGCCGTACCAAAGCCCCCACGCCGACGCGGAGAAGAGCGCGGGAGCCTCTACGACGCACCCGGCGGACGCTCGCCGCCGAGGCTCTCGAGAATCTCGAAAAACGAGTGCTTCTCTTCGCGATCGAAGCGCTCGCCATGCGCGTACGGGTAGGCCGCCACGGCGCTCGCAGCGATGTCGACGCACGCCGCCAGAAGCGAGCCCCGGAGCGCGGCGTTGTGCCCGTCGTCGGAGCTCGCGAGACGGACCGCGGCAACGAGCGAGCGGAGCTCGCGAAGGAGCTCGTGCGAGGGCCTCTCGTGGAGGAAGCGCCGGACGAACGCACGCGCGTCCTCGAGGGTGAGCATCCGATGGCCGACCGAACGGTTCAGGCCGTCGACGTGCCTTCGCAAGAACGCCTCGAAGAGGAAGAGCTCCGAGTCCTGCGCCTTGCCGTCCGCCCAGATGATCTCGATCAGCGGAATCAGGTCGATCAGGTAGACATCGGCTCCGGTGATCCCATGACGTCGCAGGACGGCGAGCGCCCGAGTGCGGTCGATCGACGGACGCGAGGCGGACATCGGCGAACCTCCCCGCGGCCTCTTCGGCCGCCCGGCAGATCGCCGTGAGAGTCCCGCCGGCCGGGAGACCGCCCGACCCGTCTCGGGTCGGTCTCCTAGACCAGCCGCATGCCCGAGGCGCGGATCAGGGGGGCGGCGGCGCCCCGCCGTAGCGTGCGAAGTCGTCGTTGAGCACGCGGGACGCCTCGACGGCCCCTCCGGTGGTGGCGAAGTCGACCGTCGGGAAGTTCGGAAGCCGGTTGCGCTCCCGCCAGCAGCGACGCGCCCGGTCGACGAGGAACGAGGTCTCGTTCGTGAGCGCCGCCTCGGCCGGAACCGAGGTGTTCCGGGTGAGGAAATGATTGAGGACGAAGAGCTCGTTCGCCGGGTCTCCTCGCAGCGGCGCGCAGCCGAGATCGTCGCGGGTCGCAGCCGTGAAAGGAGTCTCCGAGGCGACGGACCAGACCGGGACGTACCAGGCGGGAGATCCGGCCCCGGCCGAGTCGCTCAGCACGACGAGCCTTCGCCCGCTCCCGATCATCTCGCCGAGCGTCGGCCACGGCGTCCCCGGAGCATGTTCGAGCGCGTAGGGCGAAAGCCCGCTCCTCTCGAACGCCGCGGCGATCTCGGACGGAGGCAGGTAGCTCTCGAAGATGATCGTGAGCACCTCGCCCGGCCGTGCTTCGAGAAACCCGCGAAGCTCGGCGAGCCCCTCGTCGAGCGGGCGCCTCGCCCAGCCGCAATCGGCATGGCAGAGGTAGCTCTCGCCGGGGTCGATCGTTGCGTTGCCGTTGCCGTCGAAGGGCCACGCATCGAGCATGAGCCCTCGGATTCCGTGCTCGAGCTGCGCCGGAATCTCGTCCCATTGGTTGAAGTAGAGCGAGAAGCGCGCCCAGCTCGAGAAGGCGTTGTGCGAGGTCGGATGAACGACCTGGTCGTAGCGCCGCTCGCAGAGCTTCGCCGACCCGTTGCAGACGAGCCGCCCGTAATCCTCGGCGAGCGAGAAGAGGTCGTTCGCGTCGATCACGCCGTCGCCGTCGGTATCGGCGCGGGCGCAGCCCGCCGTTCCGGGGGCGAGCCCGCTGCACGCCAGGATGATCTCGACGTCCTCGGGCCCCACGCGTCCATTGCCATCGAGATCGGGGCTCGGGGCACCGGGGACGCACGCGACGAGCCCAGAGAGGGCAAGCGCGGCGAAGAGCCTCGGATCCCGCAGCACCATCGGGGCAGTTTACAGGACGGTGACGGGATCGTGGGGCTCCATACGCGCGGTGGCGCTCCTTCGAACCGCGCCTCGCGACCCACGAGGTCCCCTCGGGGCATCCATCTCGCTCGACGGGGGTTTCCGCGCCGCGCCGAACCCTGCCGTCTGCCATCGAGGGGATCCGCCCTCATGCAGGGGGCGTGTCACGCCGATCGACAACTTGCGCCTCGGAGCCCCCATTTGACCAAACCGATCTCCATTCCGCGCCGAACGAGCCGACAGTTCCGCTCTGCGTCCGCGCGGCGCACGGAACAGGCACTCCGTGAGGCCGAGCATCGCTACCAGAGCCTCTTCGAGAACGCCGTCGAGGGGGTGTTCCAGACGACCCCCGACGGGCGGATCCTGCTCGCAAACCCCGCCCTCGCCCGGATGCTCGGCTACGACTCGCCCGCCGAGCTCGTCGCCAAGGTCACCGACATCGCCGAGGAGCTCTATCTCGATCCGTCGCGCCGGAGCGAGTTCGAGCAACGGATCGAGGCCGACGGCACCGTCCACGCATTCGAGACGCAACTTCGGCGCCGCGACGGAAGCGTCATCTGGGTGTCGGAGAACGCGCGCGCGGTTCGTGACGACGCCGGACGGCTTCTCTACTACGAGGGCACGGTCGAGGACGTGACCGCTCGCCGCAACGCCGAAGAAGCGCTTCGCGAGAGCGAGGAGCGCTACGCGCTCGCGCTCCGAGCCGCGAGCGACGGCCTCTGGGACTGGAATCTCGAAACGGGACGCGTCCACTATTCGCCGCGCTGGAAGTCGATGCTCGGCTTTCGCGACGAAGAGATCGGCGATCGCATCGACGAGTGGCTCACGCGGCTCCATCCCGACGACGACGAGCGCGTTCGACGCGAGCTCGAAGAGCATCTCGGCGGCCGGAGCACGCATTTCGAGAGTGAGTTCAGGATCCGCCACCGCGACGGATCGTGGCGAAGCGTGCTCTCGCGCGGACTCGCGGTCTTCGACCCGACCGAGAGGCCGCTGCGGATGGCGGGATCGCAATCCGACATCACGAAGCGCAAGGTGGCCGAGGAGAGGCTCCTTCACGATGCCTTCCACGATCCTCTCACCGGCCTTCCGAACCGCGCCCTCTTCACGGACCGCGTGGGACGCTCCTTCTGGCGCGCTCGCAGACGCGACGATTACCGGTTCGCCGTGGCCATCCTCGACCTCGATCGGCTCAAGCTCATCAACGACAGCCTCGGGCACGTGGCGGGAGATCGGTTGATCCTCACCATCGCGCGTCGGATCGAGGAATGCCTCCGTGCGGGCGACTCGGCGGCTCGCGTGGGCGGCGACGAGTTCGCCGTCCTGATCGACGACCTGAAGGATCCCTCGGACGCGATCCGCGTCGTGTCGCGAATCGCGCGGGCCATTCGCACACCGCTCACGCTCGGGGGCCAGGAGGTGTACACGACCGCGTCGATCGGAATCGCCTACCACGGCACCCACTACGAGCGCTCGGAGGAGATGATCCGCGACGCGGATACCGCGATGTACGCCGCAAAGGCCGCCGGAGGCGCTCGCTACCAGATCTTCGACGCCGCGATGCACGAGCGCGCGGTGTCGCGGCTGCGGACCGAAAGCTCGCTCCGCCGTGCCGTCGAGCGCAGCGAGCTCCGAGCGCACTACCAGCCTCTGGTCTCGCTCGCCGACGGAAGGCTCGCGGGATTCGAGGCGCTCTTGCGCTGGCAGCATCCCGAGCGTGGTCTCGTGCCGCCGAACGAGTTCATCCCGATCGCCGAAGAAACCGGCCTGATCCTTCCGATCGGCCGCTGGATCCTGCGCGAAGCCTGCCTCCAGATGACCGAGTGGAACCGTCTGCATCCGGCGGGCGAACGGCTGACCGTGAGCGTGAACCTCTCGGGTTGCCAGCTCGGCGAGGCCGATTTCGTCGGCAAGGTCGTCCGCATCCTCGACGAAACGGGCCTCGACCCCTCGCAGCTCGAGCTCGAGATCACGGAGTCCGCGATCATGTCCGATACGGAGACCGCGATCGAGCGGCTCGGCCAGCTCCGCGGCCTCGGTATCGGCCTCGCGATCGACGACTTCGGAACCGGTTATTCGTCGCTTTCCTACCTGCACCGGCTTCCGCTCTCCGCGCTCAAGATCGACCGCGCCTTCGTCTGGGCGATGAGCGCCGGGAGCCGCGAGCTCCAGATCTGCCACGGAATCGTGACGCTCGCGCACGACCTCGGCCTCACCGTGATCGCCGAAGGCATCGAGACCGCCGAGCAACGCGAGCGACTCCGCGCGCTCCGCTGCGAATACGGCCAGGGCTACCTCTTCGCGAAGCCGGTCCCCGCGGAAGCGGCCGGCTCGATGATCAGCGAGCGCATTCGCTTCTAGCGCCCGCGAAGCCGCCCGCTACCGCCGCTCGTAGACGCTCGTCTCACCATTGCGACCGAGCGCCAGGATCGCGTAGGGATCCTTTCGCGAGCCGACTTCCATCCCGGGCGATCCGATCGGCATTCCCGGGACGACGAGTCCCACGATCGCGGGCTTCTCGGCGAGGAGCCGCTTCACGGCGTCGCCCGGAACGTGCCCCTCGACGACGTAGCCACCGACGAAGGCCGTATGACAGGCGCCGAGCCGCTCGGGGATCCCGGCCTTCGCCTTGTAGGGCGCGAGGTCGACCACGTCGATGCTGCGGACGAGAAACCCTTCCCTCTCGAGATGCTCGACCCATTTGACACAGCAGCCGCAGGTCGGTGTCTTGTAGACCGTGACCTCGGGCGGGATCGGCGGTGCGGCCGACGCCGCCACGCCGAGAAACGCACTCGGAAACGAGACCAGCACCGCCGCGAGGATCCCCCGGATCCGGCGTCGCCACGCGGCCGCGCCGCGCGCCGAGGGAACCACTCCCCGCCGCCCTGCGCGCCATCGCGTCTTCTCGTCTCGCCCTTGGGGCGACATCGGCGCACCTCCGAAAGCTCATGACCCGGCCTCGAAGCTAGCTCGCCGCCGCGTCGCGCCGAGGCTCTGCTTCGAGGGTGAGTATCGAGAGCACTCGCCCGCGCCGGCTGCGGGGCGATCGCTGGCCGATGCGCGCGCCTGCGGCGGGCCCCCCGAGCGCTCCTCGGGAGCCCGAAACCCGTGCCGGATGCCGACCATGCGCTTGCCGGAGGCATCCAGCAAACGGCTAACTATGGAGCGGGAAACGGGATTCGAACCCGCGACCCTCAGCTTGGGAAGCTGATGCTCTACCAACTGAGCTATTCCCGCTTGCGGCGGCAGGATAGATGCCCGAGCGGGCGGGTGACAAGGGGCCGTGCCGAGCGCTCGTCGGAATCCGGGCCGCACGGAGCGGCTCAGCGGACCTCGTCCTCGAGCAGCGTCTCGAGTTCGTCTTCGTCCTTGGGTGGTCCGTCCTCGGGGAGGATCGCCGTGGCGTCGAGCTCGCTGCCGTCGAAAAGCGGTGCGATCTCCGGCTCGGTCCGCCCGTGTCGCACGGCGCCGAAGAGGCTTTCGTCCCCCGCAGCGAAGAAGGTCTGGTCCGGGCCCGGGACGCCCGGCGCCGGGGCCGCACCGAGGGCGAGACCGAGGTCGTGCACGGCGCGCGCGACGGCGTCGAGCCCGACCCGTGCGGTGCCGAGGAGCCATGCCTCGTGGAGCGCGTTGTCGGCGAGGCCGAGCACGAGGCGCGGAACCCCGCGGCTGCGCTTCGCGACTTCGCCGAGCGCGGCCGGCTCGAAGAGCGCGGGATCTCCTCCCGCCACGCGGATGCGATGCGCGATGAAGGCGGCGACGGATTCCGCATCGAGGGGAGCGAGTCCCATCGAGAGGTCGACGCGCTGCGCGAGGCCCGCGTCGAGCGCGATTCCCCGCTCGAGGTCGGCCGTTCCGGCGAGGACCACGCTCAAGAGGTGCCTCCCCTCGTGGTCGAGATCGAGAAGCGTCCGAAGCGCCGAAAGCGGTCCCGGCCGCGCGAGGAGCTGCGCGTCGTCGACGAGCAGGACGGCGTGCCGCCCTTCTTCGTGGAGCGCCGCGAGGCGGTCGAAGATCTCGCCGCACACGCGCGACCAATCCGCTGCCGGCTCCTCGACCCCGAGCAGCGAGGCGACGCGAGCCATCAGCCACGACGCATCGGTCGCGGCGTTCGCGAGGACGAGCAGATGCGCGTCGAAGCGCTCGTCATCGAGTTGCTCGAGGACGCGTCGGAGCACGGTGCTCTTTCCGTGGCCAACGCCGCCGGAGAGCACGCAGAGACTGCGGTGCTGCAGGCAGCCTCGCAGCAGCCGCCGCTCGGCGTCCGAGGCGGCGGTGCTTTCGAAATGGAAGGGGGCGAGTCGATCCTTCGCGAAGGGATCTCGCGCGAATCCGAAGTGTTCGAGGTGCTCCACGAGTGGCTCCTATCCGAAGGAGATCCTGCGCTTGCGCGGCGGCGGAGCGACGGGCGTCGCCGGAGGCGGCTCGCTCGGATCGGCGTCTCGCCGCGCAGCCGCCGCGGGCGCTTGCGGACCTCCCGCAACGAGCGCCGCCTCGGCATCCGCGATCAGATCGTCGAAGCTCTCGAAGATCTCCCCGCCCGCGGGCGTCTCGGCGGGGGGAGTCTCGTCGGCAGAGAGATTCTGCAGCGCACGAAGCGCGTCGATCCTCTCGGCGACTCCCGGTTGCCCGGGAGCGATCCGCGCCACCTCGTCGAGTGTCGCGAGCGCGTCCGCGATCGCTCCCGCTTCCTCGAAGGCGATCGCGAGCTCGAGGCGCATCGCGATGCCCCGCTCGTCGCCGAGGGTCGCGTCGCAAAGCGCCTGCTGCAGGAAGGCCACCGCATCCTGCGGGCGCTTCAGGTCACGTGCACAGAGGCCGAGCAGGTGGAGGCAGTCGAGACGGCGCGCAGGAGATTCGAGCGCGGTCTCGAACTCGGCCATCGCATCCTCGTAGAGGCCCATCTCCCGGTAGGCGATCCCGAGGTCGTAGTGCGCCTCGTGATCTGCAGCGGTGAGGGTGCGCTGCACACCTCGCTTGAACTCGCTGAAAATCGCGTCGAGGCTCGGCTCGCTCTCGGGAGCGATCGAAGGCGGGGGCGCTTCGATCGTGCTCTCCTCCGTGAGTGCGTCGGACAGCTCTGCGGCGAGGTCGAAATGCGAGGTCTCGCCCGCAGGCTCGACCACGGACTCGAACGCATTCGCTGGCGCGGGGCTCGCGACCGTCGAATCGGCCTCGAGACCTCCGTCGATCTCGACCCCGGGCGAGCCGAGATCGATCGGCTCCTCCTCCTCCGGCCGGGCGTCGATCTCGCTCGTCGGGGCGGCGCTCTCTGCGTGCGGGGCATCGATCTCGCCAGCGAGCCCGATCCCGGGCGCCTCGACGTCCTCGCCGAAGCTCTCGGCGCTCCACTCGGCGAGATCGTCTCCGAGCTCCGCCTCGGACGCCGTCGAGGAAATCCCGACCTCTTCGGGCTCGATCGCGAGCGGTTCGACGGGGACGTCGAGCCGCGAGGCCGACGGATCGTGCCCCCGAGCCGCCGCAATCTCTCCGAGCCGGAGCAGCGCCTGCGGGTTCGTCGGAGCGACCTCGAGGACGCGGCGGTAGACGGCTTCGGCCTCCTCGAGAAGCGCTTGCTGGTAGTAGAAGTCGCCCTCTTCGAGATCCTCGAGGATCTGCTTCGGGGACGCGGAAAGCGACGCGCTCGACGAACCGTCGTTCCCGATCGGCGCTTGCGCGAGCGCCTCGATCGGCATCGCGTCGCTCGGGCCGAGAGTCGCCGAGTACGCTCCACTCGAGCC
>CAJPFO010000094.1 GCA_905339255.1 Myxococcaceae bacterium | reverse complement strand
AACCGGCCCCACGAGGACCATGACGCCCAACCCGGCGTTCGCGAAGCCCGGGACGCCGCGCGCCCTGCGTGCGGTGATGCCATGACGAAGTACCTCGCCTCGGACCCCGAGGAGTTGCGGGCGTCGGTGTCGGCGGTCGTCTGGCGTGCCGTGGGCTCGCGCGAGCTCCTGCTGCTTCGCCGCAGCGACAATGGCCACTGGTGCCTTCCCGGAGGCGGGATCGAGCCCGGGGAGTCCGTCGTCGACGCGACACGCCGGGAGGTGCGCGAAGAGACCGGCTTCGAGATCTCGCTCGGTCGGCTCGTCGGCATCTACTCGGATCCGTCGTTCATGGTCGTCGAGTACGAGGACGGGCGCAGGGTCCACTACGTGAACCTCTGTTTCGAGGCGCACGCCGTTGGGGCTCCGGGTGCGATCGGCACCCCGGAAGAGACGCTCGAGGTCGGTTTCTTCGCGCACGACTCGCTCCCGGAGCCGTTCGTGCCGATCCACCACGTCCGCATCCGCGACGCGCTCGCGCGCGCCGGAGTGAACGTCCGCTAGGGAAGGGGGGAACCATGCGGCAGCGGCCTTCGAAGTTCATCTTCGTCACGGGAGGAGTGCTCTCGTCGCTCGGCAAGGGGCTCGCTTCGGCGAGCCTCGGGGCGCTGCTCGAAGCAAGGGGCCTCAAGGTCACCTTCCTCAAGCTCGATCCCTATCTGAACGTCGACCCGGGAACCATGAACCCCTTCCAGCACGGCGAGGTCTACGTGACCGAGGACGGTGCCGAGACGGACCTCGACCTCGGTCACTACGAGCGCTTCACGAGCGCGACGATGTCGAAGACGAACAACGTGACGGCGGGTCGGATCTACGACGCCGTGATCGCCAAGGAGCGCCGGGGCGACTACCTCGGAGCCACGGTCCAGGTGATCCCGCACGTGACCGACGAGATCAAGTCGCGAATCCGCGACGCGGCGGCCGACGTCGACATCTTGATCGTCGAGATCGGCGGCACGGTCGGCGACATCGAGTCCCTTCCTTTCCTCGAGGCGATCCGGCAGTTCCGCGCCGACGTCGGCCGCGAGAACGTCTGCTACGTCCACATCGCGCTCGTCCCCTACATGGCGACGGCGGGTGAGCTCAAGACGAAGCCCGTCCAGCATTCGGTGAAGGAACTCCGCACGGTCGGTATCGCCCCCGACGTGATCCTGTGCCGAACGGACCGCTTCCTGCCGAAAGCGGTCAAGTCGAAGATCGCGCTCTTCTGCAACGTCGACGAGGATGCGGTGATCACGGCGAAGGACGTCGAGAGCATCTACGAAGTGCCGTTGATCCTTCATCAGGAGGGACTCGACGACAAGGTGACGAGCGTCCTCAACATCTGGTCGGGGCGCCCGAACCTGCGGCCCTGGGAAGAAGTGGTCGAGCGGGTCACGCATCCGAGGCGCGAGATCGTGATCACGATGGTCGGCAAGTACGTCGACCTGACGGAGTCCTACAAGAGCCTGAACGAAGCGCTCCACCATGCCGGGATCGCGCACCACGCGAAGGTGCGGATCGAGTACGTCGACTCGGAGAAGCTCTCCGATTCACGGACGCTCGCGGGCGCGTCGGGGATCCTGGTGCCGCACGGCTTCGGTGCGCGCGGTGTGGAAGGCAAGATCGCTGCGGTCCGCCTCGCTCGGGAGCAGGGAATCCCCTACTTCGGGATCTGTTACGGGATGCAGATGGCGGTGATCGAGTTCGCCCGCCACGTCGCAGGGCTCGACGGCGCCAACTCGTTCGAGGTCGACGAGAAGACCGACCATGCCGTGATCGATCTCCTTCCCGAACAGCGCGCCGTTCGTGAGAAGGGCGCGACGATGCGGCTCGGCGCCTACCCTTGCGTGCTGCGCCCCGGGACGAAGGCCTACGCGGCGTACGGGCGAAGCGAGATCAGTGAGCGGCATCGCCACCGCTACGAGTTCAACCCCGACTACCGGGATCGGCTTTCGCACGCCGGCCTCGTGCTCTCCGGGACCTCGCCCGACGGCCGTCTCGTCGAGGTCGTCGAACTCGCGGACCACCCCTGGTTCGTGGCCTGCCAGTTCCATCCCGAGTTCCATTCGACGCCGTTCCGCCCGCATCCGCTCTTCGAGGCCTTCGTCGCGGCAGCGCTCGATCGCGCGGCAGGCCGGGCGTAGGGGCGGGCGCGAGGGCGATCCGTCGGCGAGGTGTGGGCGCCGCGGGGCGATGCGGCTTGCGAGGCCGCGCCGGCTTCTCTACACCACTCCTCTCGCGGGAGAGCGGGACGTTAGCTCAGCTGGGAGAGCGCCGTGTTCACACCGCGGAGGTCGCAGGTTCGATCCCTGCACGTCCCACCATCCCGTTCGCGCTCCTGATCGGCCCGGTAGCTCAGCCTGGATAGAGCACCAGCCTCCGAAGCTGGGGGTCGCGCGTTCGAATCGCGCCCGGGTCACCACTTCCCGCCGCCAAGGCCGCTGGGCTCCCGGCGCAGGCGCTAATCGAGCGAGCAGGCCCCCGGACCGCGAGGGTCGCCGCACGAGCCACAGCCACCGGGGACGGGCGCGCCGCAAGGGGCCGGCGGCGGAGCCGCGCTCCTCCCCACCGCGAAGACGGAGAGCCGCTTCTCGACCTGCTTCGAGCGGCAGCTCGGGCAGGGCGGTGCGGCGCTCGAGCTCGAGGAGACGAGGTCCTCGAAGCCGTGTGAGCAGCGGCGGCAGACGTATTCGTAGATGGGCACCAGGAACTCCTCCGAGATGCGGAGCAAAGCGGCGCCCCCCGGGATTGTCAACGCGCTCCGCTCGGTGAATCCCTTCGCGCGGCGCGCGACGCCGTGCCGCTTCGCGCACGCAAGAGGCGGCAGTGCCGCGGCAGCCGAGAGGCAGCCGCGGGCGCATCCCTTGGCGGGGAACTCGCAGCGGCGAGGGGGCTGCTTGACAGCGATCTCGTGGGGGGGGATAACCTCGGCGCGATGAAGATCAGCCGCTTCCGCTACAACTTCCGCTACTCGTTCAACCCGCGCAAGCCGCGGCTCCAGTGGCGGATTGCGCGCGCGTACCTCGACCTCTTCTCGGGTCGCCGCCATCCGCTCCGCTACGTCGACGTGAACGTCGGCCTCGCCTGCAACCTGCGCTGCGAGCACTGCTTCGCCGAGAACTTCCATCACCGCGCTGCCAAGGAGCTCTCGAACGAAGAATGGGCGTCGGTGATCTCGCAGGCGAAAGATCTCGGGGCGATCGCGCTCGGCTTCACGGGAGGCGAGCCGCTCGCGTACTCCCGGCTCTACGACCTGATCCGGCTCGCGCGCCCCGAGGAGATGCTGATCATCGTCTGCACGAACGGGACCCTCCTCACCCCGAAGAAGGCGCGTGAGCTTCGCCATGTCGGAGTCGACATCGTCCAGATGTCGGTCGACAGCGGCGACGCCGAAGAGCACGATCGGTTCCGCGGTCGGGAAGGCGCGTTCGAGAAGACGCGAGAGGCCTTCCGGATCGCGCGCGAGGCGGGGCTCAAGGTGGCGGCGGTCCCGACGGTCTCGCACCAGAATCTGCACACGGAGGGATTCCGCCGGCTGATCGATTGGGCCGAGCAGGAAGACATCCTCGTGAACCTGAGCATGGCGGCTCCCGTCGGGGAGTGGGCCGACAACCGGGACTGCCTGCTCACGCCCGAGGACCTGGCCGAGTTGAACCGGCTGGTCTCGACGAAGGCGCACGTGCGGCGCGATTTCGAGACGAACTACTGGAAGCAAGGTTGCGGGGCGGCGATCGAGAAACTCTACGTGACGCCCTTCGGAGACGTGATCCCTTGCCCCTACATGCACATCTCGTTCGGGAACGTTCGCGAGGCGCCGCTCGCTGCGATCCGGCAGAAGATGTGCTCGAACTCCTATTTGAAGGGATTCCATCCTCGCTGTCTCACGGCAGAGGACGAGGAATTCATCGACAAGCATCTCCCGCGGCAGTACCTGAAGGGCGGCGCGCTACCGCGGTCCGAGGAGATCTTCGGCGAAGGCAAACCGTGAGTGACGGCGGGTTCGAGCGATGATCCGACTCTCGCGGCGACCTCGAGTCGGCGCGTGAGATCCGAAGCCGCGCTCGAGGAGGTTCGCGATTGGATTGCGGCCTCGCGAAGCGCCGTCGCCCTCACCGGGGCCGGGATCTCGACCGAGAGTGGAATCCCCGACTTCCGAGGGCCGCAGGGCCTCTGGACGAAGGATCCGCAGGCCGAGAAGATGGCGACGATCCGCCACTACGTTGCGGATCCCGAAGTCCGAAGGCGCGCCTGGCGCACGAGGCTCGCAACCTTCGATCGAGCGCTTCGACCGAATGCGGGACACCTCGCGCTCGCGGAGCTCGAGAGGCGCGGACACCTCGACCTCGTGATCACGCAGAACGTAGACGGCCTCCACCAGCTCGCGGGATCGTCTCCGGAACGCGTCGTCGAGATCCACGGAACCATTCGTGAGGTCGTCTGCCTCGCGTGCGGCGAACGTGCGCCGATGGAGCGTGCTCTCGATCGGGTTCGTGCCGGCGAGGAGGATCCGCCGTGCACGAGCTGCGGAGGGATCCTCAAGTCGGCGACGATCTCCTTCGGGCAGAGCCTCGTCGAGGCCGACCTCGTCCGCGCGCAGCGCGCGGCGGAACACTGCGATCTGCTGCTCGCCGTGGGCTCGACTCTCTCGGTGTATCCGATTGCCGGCGTGGTTCCGATCGCGCACGGGGCCGGGGCGAGAATCGTGATCGTGAACGGGGAGCCGACCGAGATGGATTCGCTCGCGAGCGCGATCCTGCGGGGCTCGATTGGATCGATCCTTCCGCAACTCGTTCCGGATGGACGAGGTCGGTGAAGGTCCATCCGCCGCGCGCCGAGGCGCGCGGCGGATGGAGACCCGACATCGGGCGATCAGGAGCTCGAGCGGAGCGGGCGCACCATCTTGGGTCGCGTCTTGTTGATCTCGCGCAGCTCGAGGGTGGTCGCCTCGGCGAGGTCGGATCCGACCACCTCATCGTGCTCGAGTGCGAGCTCCTCCATGTCGACCCACTGCGCGTAGACGTGCTTGGTTCGGTCGGTGATGATTCCGGCCTTGAGCAGCGTCTTGATGAGCACGCGGAAGATGTTCGTGCTCTCGGTCATCGACTGTCGGCGGTCGGCATCCGTGAACGCCTCGAGGATCGATCCCCGCACCCACTGCCAGTCGAGCCCGAATTCGTGGTAGATCTCCTGCTTCTGCTCGGCGTTCACGAGGTTGAACAGGAGCTTCTGGAAGGTCTGCGCGGCCCACGCCTCGACGCGCTCGTGCTCCTCCTCGGTGAGCGACGGCATGGTCCGGTCGGCCCAGATCTTTCCGAACTTGTGATGGAAAGCCTCGTCGCTCATCACGAGCTGGACGAGGCGTCGGAGCAGCGGGTCACGGGTGTGGGCATGGATCGTCGAGAAGGCGCCCATCGCGAGCCCCTCGATCAGCATCTGCATGCCGACGAGCTTCTTGTAGACGTAAGGCGAGCCGACGAGCTCGTTCATGAGCCCGGCGAGCGTCGGACCGGCCTTGAGCGGCTTTCCGAAACGGGTCTCGACGTAGCGGGTGAATCCCGTCACGTGGCGCGCCTCTTCGCGCGTCTGGTTCGCGGCGTACTCCTGCGCACCGGGGTCGCGGAGGATCTGGCACAGGCTCGCCGAGAGCGACATCGCTCCCTGCTCGCCGTGGAGGAGACTCGAGATCATGAAGCGCGTGCTCTGGTTCGCGAGCCGGATCTTCTGCCCCTCGTCGAGCCGATCGGCGACCGCGCAGGAGAGCTCGACCGTGAAATGCCGAGGCATGATCGTATCCTCGGCGAGGTCGAACGGCTTCGCGGCGCGGAAGTCGATGTACGCCGCATCGATCGGATCCCAGAAATGATCCTCGGTCGCCGAGATGATCCCGTCGAACGCGCTGCAACGGTCGCCGTAGCGGTCGACATCGATGAGCGAGTAGAAATCGTCCCGGTGGACGGTGTTGTAGATCGGATCGTGCGTGATGTGCTTCTCGGTCATGACGGCAAATCCTCCATACCGGTGCGGGGCCCGGGTTGGGTTCCTTCGAGCTGGATGCGGGTGAGCGTCTCGATCACGGCGTCGCGGGGGGCGCGTGTCGGGTCGTCGGCCCACCAGGCGACGACCCGTGCCCACATGCCCACCAGCGCCTGCGAGAGGACGCTGGCGTCGAGATCCGGAGAAGCCTGGCCGGCCTGCTGGCGCTGGCGGCGCACGGCGGCGAGGCCCGTGGCGAGTTCGTCGAGGACGGCGGCGCTCACGGCCGCCGCATCGGAATCGACGCTGAACAGGATGCGGACCAGGTCGCGGTGCGCTTCGGCGAAGTCGACGAGGGCGGTGACGTTTGCCCGCACGGCGGCCGCCAGGTCGGGCGCGGTGGCCGAGGCACGTTCCATCGTGATGCGGAGCGATTCGAGGCTCTGCTCCATGATCTCGCGGAAGAGCGCCCGCTTGTCCGTGAAGTGGAGATAGAAGGTCCCAGCCGCAACGCCGGCCCGGCGCGCGATGTCGTGCGTGGTGACCCCGCGCAGCCCCTTCTCGGCGAAGAGCACGCGAGCGCTCTCGAGCAGGCGTGAGCGGGTGGCGGCGCGGCTTCGCGCAGCGGCGGTCTCACGGTTGGACAGGCGACTGACGTTCACGTCAGGCGTTGACGGTAGCTTCAGGCCTTCCCTCGGCAAGAAATGCCCCCGGCCCGATCGCCCCGATGCGTCGGCCGAGCCGGACCGGTGTCCCTTCCGCGAGCGGCTCGAGGCGGCCCGCCTCCCGGGCGAGCACGAGGACGAGGGTCGAGCCGAACTCGAATCGTCCCCACTCCTCGCCACGAGCGATCCGCGGGCCCTCGCGGCCGAAGTCCCGCTCCGCCCGCCGCGCTCCGGCCAGGTTGGTGGTGAGCGGATCGAAGCTCACCCGGACCTTGCCGACCATCGTCGCGCCGACCGCCGCGATGGCGAGGCGGCCGCCGAAAGGGGGCTCGATCTCGAAGAAGGCGCAGATCCGCTCGTTCTCGGCAAACAGACCGTCGACGTGCTCGACGCCGAGCCGGTTCACGGGCCAGAGAGTTCCTGGGATCGCACGCAGCCTGGTCACGCGCGCATCGCACGGCGCATGGAAGCGATGGTAGTCGCGGGGAGAGAGGTAGAGCGTCGCGTAGCTCCCTCCCTCGAAGCTCCTCGCCTCGTCCGCGCTCCCGAGCAGCGCAGCGAGGCGGTAGGGACGACCCTTCACCTGGAGGAGCGTTCCGTCGCGTACGACGCCGGATGCGCCGAACGCGCCGTCGCAGGGCGAGAGCAGGGCATCGGGCGAGGGGTCGAGAGGACGCAGGCCCGGACGAAGCGCACGCGTGAAGAACGCCTGGAGCGATTCGAACGAGTCGAGCGGATCGCGGACCTCGCCGAAGTCGACGCCGACGGCACGACCGAAGACCCGACACGCGCGGGCGCGCAGCGAGCGCGGCAAGCGGGTCGATGCGATCCGCCCGGCCCCTCTCGAGATCAGGTTTCGCGGCAGCGCGCGGAGCGCTGCGAGGGCGAGTCGCGGTGCGAATCCGTCCGGCATCGAAGCCCCCCGGAAGGGCCGAGCGTAGCGGAGGCCTCCCGCCGAACCCCTCGCGACCAGGTTTTTCCGCCAGCGCACTCGCGGTGTGGTACAAGGAATCGAGGTGGGCGCGCCTGCCGCCCGCCACGAGAAGCGCCGCCGGGTCCGCCCCGCGGCAAGCCGGCGCAAGGAGCGCCGAGAGCACGCCGAGTCCTGTCCCGCGAGTCCGACGATCGCCGGACCGCCGGACGGGCGAGGCCCGAGAAGGCGCCGGAACGAGCAGGCAGCGCCCCGGGGCGATCCGCCCCGGGGCGCTCTCGCATGGGGGGGGGCAGCATGACGGGACGGGGTGCGCGCGCCGCTCTCGGGGTGGCGCTCTCGGTGCTCATGACGGCGGCGAGCGCCGCCGCCTTCGATTGGGAGCCCTTCGCCGAGAGCGACGTGATCCGGATCCTGACCCACGACGAGGACGGCGATCTTCGCGATACGAAGGTCTGGGTCGCGGTCGTCGACGGAGCCGGCTACGTCCGCACCAGCGCCTCTCGTTGGCTCGAGAACATCGAACGCAACCCGCAGGTCGAGGTCGTCGCAAGAGGCCAGCGCTATCTGATGCGGGCAGAGCGCGTCTCGGACGCGAGACTCACCGAGCGGGTCGAAGCGGCCTTCAAGGAGAAGTATGGCCTTCTCCAGCGCATCATGAGCCTGCTCCGGTTTCGCGAACCCACGGTGCTGCGGCTCGTCCCGCGGAGCGTCTAGCGAGAACCCCCCGGCGACCGGCCTCGGGCTCAGGGGCGAGGAGGCGCCCCGAAAACGCTCCCTGGCGAGGACGCGAGCGCCAGGAGGCGCGTGCGAAGCGCCGGATCGAGAACGAGGGCCCAGGCCGCCCCGAGGTATGCGGCGAGCAGGACCGAGGCGATGGCGAGCCGTGCGGCGAAGCCTTCGGCGGCGATCGCAGCGTCGAGCGCCACCGCTGCGGTGGCGATCCCGAGCAGTCGCGCGCTCGGCCGGAAGTTCCAGGCCACCGGCCACAGTCGCTGGCTGAAGGCGAGCGTGCAGGCGAAGCGAACCGCCATGCTCGCGACCGTGGCGAGCGCGGCGCCGAGGCCGCCGAGCGGGGGAATCAGGAGCGCGTAGAGGACGAGGATCACGCCGACCGAGATCCAGATCGCGAGGCTCGCGTAGCGGGTCTTCTCCGAAACCTCGATTCCGAGCGCCACGGTGTCGGTATAGACCTGGAAGATCGTCGCGACGAGGAGGATCGGGACGAGTTCGGCGGCGGGCCGGAACTCGGGCGCCGAGAGGATCGTGAGCACGGGGCGGACGAAGAGCGCGATCGCCACGGCGAGCGAGACGAGAACGAGCGAGAGCTCGACCAGGCTCTGGTTGTAGCTCGCGTCGCGGATCTCCCGGGGTTCGGTCGAGAGCGCGAGCCGCCGGGGGCTCCAGGCGCGGAAGTACGGGAGCGGCCCAAGGCCGTGGAGCAGGAAGGCGAACTGATACGCGAGACCGTAGATGCCGACGGCGGCGAGGCCCCGATAGTGCTCGAGGAAGAAGCGGTCGCCGAAGGTGAGAAAGAAGCTCCCGAGCATTCCGACCTGGTACGGAAGGCCGTAGCGGCGCAGATCTCGTGCGGCATCGCGTCGTGGCCGGAGCCCGGTTTCGCGCCACACCAGCACGGTGAGCGCCCCACCGACGACCCCGTTCGCGACGAGCGTTCCGATCAGCACGCCGAGGACTCCGAAGCCGAAGAAGACGACGAGGGTCACGTTCAACGCGAGCTGAAGGACGAGGCGTCCGAGCGAGGCGGTCGTATGCAGACCTGCCCGACGCGTCGCCTGGAGCCAGAGCATCGGCACGGCGAGAACGGCCTCGAGTACGAAGCTCCCCGCGACGACTCGAATCCAGAGTGCGCCGTCTGCGCCGGCTTGCGAGAGCACGCTGCGCGCGAGAATCGGTGCTGCGAGCACGAGGCCGACGGCCCCGATCGCGTGGAGGCCCGTGAGCAGCACGAAGGCGGTCGACACCACGGCGTGGCGGTCCTCCGGGGTGCGGGCCTTCAGCGTGAAGCGGAGAACGCCGCTCGCGAGGCCCCCGGAGAGAAGGATCGCCGTCACGTCGGTCACCATCTGCAGGATCTGGAGCGCGCCGTAGTCGCCCGGGGAGAGGAAGCGCGTGTAGATCGGGAGCATGGCGAAGGAGACCGCGCGAGCGATCACGACGCCGGCGCCATAGAGCGCCGCCTCGCGGGCGAAGCCTCGCCGCGAGCGGTCGGGGGCCCGCGTCTCGTCGCCTGGGGCGGCGGGTCGGCGCGAAGCCTCGCCCACGTTCCTCCTCCCGGGCCGCAGCGGCCCTACCCGGTCCCGCATCGGTAGCGCGAAGGCGCGATCGGAGGGGACGACCCGGGAGGGTCCCTGCAGCGGCGACGCTGCACCGCAGCGCCCGGGCTGCGGTCCCGGGGTCTTCCAGCGGTTTCCCGAGCCACGAGGAGGCTTGCGGGCGTGGCACGGCATTTGCTCTCTCCTCGGGCGGTCACGCGGCCGGGTGCCGGAGGAGAGAAACCTTGCGCGTTCCGCATAATGCCCTCGATGGGCGCTTCGCCCGGGAGGTCCCGACGATGGGAAGGCACGAGCGCTCGGGCAACGACGCCGCTCCGGGCCGCCCGCCCGGCACGGACGAGCTCGTGGCGCGAGAGCTCGAGCGGCGATCCCGCGAGGGGGGGCGGCGCTCGCACCGCGAGCGGGGCTTCCAATCCTGGGGAGAGCGCCGCCGCGAGCGCAAGAAAAGCGAGCGCAGCCCCGAGGAGGAGGCGTACCGCGAGGCGAGGGCGGTCGCCAACCGACGCATCGGCTTTCTCTTCCACTTCGTCCCGTACGCATTCACGGTCCTCTTCCTGCTCTTCGTGGCGGGGTTCCGCGCCGCCTTCGTGGTCGCGTTCGCATGGGGCATCGGCGTCGCCTGCCACGCCTTCGCGGTCGTCGCTCCGACGCTTCGAAAGCGCTGGATCGACGCCGAGGTGCAGACCCGCCTCCAGGGCTCCGTGCGCCAGGAACGCCGGACGCTCGAGGGAGAGCACGTACGCCAGCTCGAGGAGCTTTCGGCCTCGATCGCGCACGAGATCCGCAACCCGATCACGGCCGCCAAGAGCCTGGTCCAGCAGCTCGGAGAGGATCCCGGGTCGCCGATGCAGGTCGAGTATGCGCGGGTGGCGCTCGAGGAGCTCGATCGCGTCGAGCGCTCGATCGCGCATCTGCTCCGCTACGCACGCGAAGAAGAAGTCCGCCCCGTCGAGACCGACCTCGCGGACGTCCTCGACGCAGCGATCGAGACGCTTCGAGAGCGGATCGCGAGACTCGGCGTACGTCTCGATCTCGACGTCTCGCGGGCCCTCTCGCTGCGTGCGGATCCGGAGAAGCTCCGCCGCGTGATCCTGAACCTCGTGGGAAACGCGCTCGATGCGATGGAAGGGGCCTCGACGCGGGGTCCGACGCTCGCGATCTCGGCCGGGGAGAACCTCGCGGGCAACGAGGTCTGGCTGCGCATCCGCGACAACGGTCCGGGGATGCCGGCGTCGCTTCTCGAGAACGCGTTCCGGCCCTTCCAGACCTCCAAGGCCGCAGGCACCGGCCTCGGGCTCCCGATCACGAAGAAGCTCGTCGAGGCGCACGGCGGGACGATCGAGCTGCATTCGAGCGCAGGGGTCGGGACCGAGTTCGTCCTCGTGCTCCCGCGACGCTGCCAGGAGAAGCCCGTGACGGAGCGGAGCGCCTAGATGGCGAGGCTGCTCGTCGTCGAGGACGAGGGAGCGATCCAGCTCGCGCTCTCGGGCCTTTTCCGCCGCGAAGGGCACGAGGTCGAGGTCGCATGCGACGGCGCCGAGGCGATCGAGAGACTCCGTGCCGAGGCCTTCGATCTGGTGCTCACGGACCTCGCGCTCGGCCGCGGTCCGAGCGGGCTCGACGTCCTCGAAGCCTCCCGCGAGATCCGTCCCGAGGCGCCGGTCGTGATGATTACGGCGCACGGGTCCGAGAAGCTCGCGGTTGCTGCGATGAAGGCAGGCGCCGAGGACTACGTTCCGAAGCCCTTCGACAACGACGAGCTCCGGCTCGTCGTGGCGCGAGCCCTCGAGCGGACGCGACTCGCGCGCGAGCACCGGCTGCTGCTCGAGCGCATCGGTCGCGACATCGGCTTCGAGCGCCTGATCGGTTCGGGAGAGGCGATGCGCCGGGTCTTCGAGACGATCGAGAAGGTCGCCGAGACCGACCTCACCGTTCTCGTGCGCGGCGAGAGCGGAACCGGAAAGGAGCTCGTTGCGCAAGCGCTCCATCATCGGAGCCCGCGGCGCGAGCGTCCCTTCGTCGCCGTCAATTGCGCGGCCATCTCGCGCGAGCTCGTCGAGAGCGAGCTCTTCGGGCACGAGAAGGGAGCCTTCACCGGAGCGGACGCACGCCGGGTGGGTCGCTTCGAGGCCGCTGCCGGCGGAACGATCTTCCTCGACGAGATCGGCGACATGGCTCTCGAGACGCAGGCGAAGGTGCTTCGCGTGCTGCAGGAGCGGTCCTTCGAGCGCGTCGGGGGCACGAAGCCACTCGAAGTCGACGTGCGGGTCGTCGCTGCGACGCACCGCGACCTCGAGGCCTGTGTCCGGCAGGGCCGCTTCCGCGAGGATCTCTACTACCGGCTGCGCGTGGTCGAGATCTCGCTTCCTGCGCTGCGGGAGAGGCCCGAGGACATTCCGCTGCTCGCCGAACGCCTTCTCGAGCAGCTCGCCGCCCGGCTCGACCGCCCGCGACGGCGACTCTCGCAGGCCGCCCTCACACGACTCGCGCGACACACTTGGCCGGGAAACGTGCGCGAGCTCCGCAACGCGCTCGAGCAGGCCGCCGTGCTGGCGCCCGGCGAGACGATCGACGAGGCGGATCTGCAGCTTCTCGTGGGAGCGCCCTCGCCGCGAGCGACGCGAGAAGGGCACGCGACGGCGAGCTTCGCCGAGGCGCGCCGTCGCGCGAACGAGGCGTTCGAGCGCGAGTTCCTGCTCCGCGCGCTGCGCGCCCACGGCGGGAACATCTCGCGCGCGGCGGAGGCGATCGGGATGGTGCGGCAGAGCCTCCAACAGAAGATCCGCGAGCTCGGCCTCCGGGCGGAGGACTGGGGAGTGGAAAGAAAAGGGGACCAAGCATGACGACCCATCGCAGCCGCGGCCTGTTCGGCCGCCTCAAGAGCCTCGTCGCGGGGGTGTTCTCGCTTTGGGTTCGTGAACGCGAGCGCGATCATCCCGAGGCGGTCTATGCGCAGGCGATCGAGGAGCGACGCCGGCAGTACGGCGAACTCAAGCAGGCGGTGGCGGGGATCCTCTACATGCGCAACCGCCTCGAGGGCGAGATCCGCGACCGGCGTGCCGAACTCGCGCGGCTTGCGGCCGACGTCGCACGGGCGGTGGGCCGCGCAGACGACGAGGCGGCGCTCGTGCTGATCGGGCACCGGCAGAACCTGGCAGCCGACCTCGAGCGTTCGGAGCGCGAACTCGAGGGCGTCCAGGCCGAGACCGCCTCTGCAAAGGAGAACCTGCTTCGCTTCCGCGACGAGATCCGCACCCTCGAGCGCGAGAAGGTCCGGGCGCTCGCCACGCTCGCGAGCGCGCGGGCGCGCAAGCGGATCCAGGAGGCCTTCGAAGGGCTCTCCATCGAGGGAGAGATGCGGGCGCTCGACTCGGTCCGCGAGCACGTCGCGAGGCTCGTCGCCGAGACCCGCCTCGACCGCGAGGTCGACCCCGACGGAGTCGAGCGGACACTTCGAAGCTACCGCGACGAGGCACGCTCCGATGCAGCGCGTCGCGAGCTCGAGGAGATCAAGAAGCGGCTTCGGGATCGAGGCGTCCCCGGCCGATCTGTGCCGATTTCGGCCGAGATCGGAACGGCACAGGCCGTCGGCTGAGGGCGGCGAGGGGTCGCATCCGGGCCGCCTCCGGGGCCGGATGCCCCGCCCCCCTGCTGCGGCGCGGCACGGGGGACTCCCGGCCGCGGCACCGATCGTGCATCCTGCCGCCCTCGGACCCCGCAGGGTCCGGAGGAGGTGGCCGTGGCGGAGGCGGAGAGGGCCGCGCGCGTCGAGTACGACATGGGCGTCGTGCGCGGTTTCACGATCTGGGCGCTGATCTGGGGTGCGGTCGGGATGGCCGTCGGCCTCATGGCCGCGATCCAGCTCGCGTGGCCCGAAGCGAACCTCGGTCCGATCCACTTCGGCCGCATCCGGCCGATCCACACCAACGCCGTGATCTTCGGCTTTACGCTCGGTGTGATCTTCGCCGGGTCGTACTACGCGGTACAGCGTCTTTGTCGGGTGCGCATGTATTCGGATGCGCTCTCGAAGATCCACCTCTGGCTGTGGAACGCGATCATCGCCGCAGCGGCCGCGAGCCTCGCCGCCGGACACACGGCAGCGAAGGAGTACGCGGAGCTCGAGTGGCCGCTCGACCTCGCCGTCGTCGTGATGTGGGTGATCTACGGGGTCAACTTCTTCGGAACGATCGCCGTCCGACGCGTCCGATCGATGTACGTCGCGCTCTGGTTCTGGATGTCGACGATCCTCACGGTCGCGATGCTCTACGTCTTCAACAACCTCGAATTCCCCGTGAGCGCATTCAAGTCGTACTCGATCTACTCCGGGGTCCACGACGCGAACATCCAGTGGTGGTACGGCCACAACGCCGTGGGCTTCGTACTGACGGTCCCGATTCTCGGCCTCATGTACTACTTCCTTCCGAAACAGGTCGGCAGGCCGATCTACTCGCACCGCCTCTCGATCCTGCACTTCTGGTCGCTCATCTTCGTCTACATGTGGGCGGGGCCGCATCACCTGATCTACTCGCCGCTTCCGGATTGGACGCAGTCGCTCGGAACGGCCTTCTCGATCATGCTGCTCCTCCCGTCGTGGGGCGGCATGCTGAACGGATTCCTCACCTTGCGCGGGGCGTGGGATCGGGTGAGAACCGATCCGCTGCTCAAGATGTTCGTCGTCGGCCTCACGTTCTACGGGATGAGCACCTTCGAGGGGCCGATGATGGCGATCAAGACGGTGAACTCGCTCTCTCATTTCACCAACTGGACGATCGGTCACGTTCATTCGGGCGCGCTCGGTTGGGTCGCGCTCACGAGCTTCGCGACGCTCTACTACCTGGTTCCCCGCCTCTGGCACACGGAGATGTGGAGCCGGCGACTGGTCGATGCGCACTTCTGGACCGCGACGCTCGGCATCGTCCTCTACGTGACGCCGATGTGGATCAGCGGCGTCACGCAGGGGCTCATGTGGCGAGCGGTCAACCCGGACGGGAGCCTCGCCTACAGCTTCATCGAGTCGGTCGCAGCGATCCGGATCTACGACGTGCTGCGCGTGGCGGGCGGGGCCGTATTCCTTTCGGGGGTCTTGATGATGATCGTGAACGTCGCGCTCACGATCCGGCGGGGAAGTGCGGCGATTCCACGGGAGGCCGCGCCGCTCGCTCCGGCTCCCGCCGCTGGAGGGCGCTAGACCGTGGCCCACGAATGGCATCGCAGGCTCGAGGCGCGCCAGCTCACGTTCGCCGTGCTCGCCTTCGTCGCGGTCGCGATCGGCGGCCTCGTGCTGCTGATCCCGCCGTATTTCCTGCAGGGAACGATCACGCCGCTGCCCGGCGTGAAGCCATACACGGCGCTCGAGCTCGAGGGGCGCGACATCTACGTCCGAGAGGGTTGCTACACCTGCCACAGCCAGCAGATCCGGCCCTTCAAGACGGAGGTCGACCGCTACGGGCCCTACTCGCTCGCGGGGGAATCGGTGTACGACCGTCCGTTCCAGTTCGGCTCGCGGCGGACGGGTCCGGATCTGGCGAGGGTCGGCGGCAAGTATCCCGACTCGTGGCATTGGATCCATCTCCGCGACCCGAGAGAGATCGAACCGAGGTCGAACATGCCGCGCTTCGACTTCCTGCTCGAGGCGCCCCTCGACCTCTCGCATACCCGAAAGAAGCTCGAGGTGATGCGGCGGCTCGGCACGCCGTACGACGACGCCGAGATCGAAGGGGCCGTGGCCTCGGCGCAGGCGCAGCTCGCGAAGCTCGCCGATGGGCTTCGTGCCGGTGGCATGGAGATCTCCGAGATCGGGGGGCGCAGCGAGGGACTCGCGGTGATCGCCTACCTTCAGAAGCTCGGGACGGGAATCGATTGGCGCAGCCGCGGCGCGACCGAAGGCCGGACGGCGGACGCCCGCTGATGGACTGGGTGGCCCTCTACAAGATCGGTCGGCTCGCGGTGTTGGCGCTCGTCTTGGTCGGCATCGCCGTATGGCTGGCGAACCCGAAGCGACGCGATGCGCTCGAGGAGCCCGCGCGGCGGATGCTCGAGGAGGAGGAAGCGTGAGCCCGGACGAGCTGCAGCGCCGCGAGATCGCGGAGCTCCCCACCGAAGCGGGGGGGGACAACGACGGGATCCTCGAAGAGGACCATCCGATTCCGCCGTGGTTCAACGCGGCCTTCGTCGCGTCGATCGTAGTCGCGGTGATCTACGCGGCGTACTACACGCTTTCGGGCTGGAGCGCCGCGGGGCAGTACGAAGCCGAGGTCGTCGCGGCCGAGGCCGTTGCAGCGAAAGCGCAGGAGTCGCTTCCGGCGAAGAACCCCTACGACGGCGATGGAGCGGCGATCGCCGCGGGCAAGGAGGTCTATCTCACGACGTGCGCCGCGTGCCACAAGCCCGACGGCTCGGGCCTCGTCGGGCCGAGCCTCGTCGACCCGTACTGGAAGTACGGCGATACGGACCGCGACCTCTTCGAGACGGTGTCCGCCGGACGGCCGGGGGGGATGCCTGCGTGGGGCCCTCAGCTCGGCAGCGAGAAGATCTGGAAGGTGCTCGCGTATCTGCACACGCTCCCGAAGAGCGACGTGCCGGGCCTCGGCGCTCCGGGAGGCGCTCCGACGCCCGGGGCGGCCGGCGGCTACGCGGATCGAGATGCTCGATGCCAGGCCCGTCGAGGGGCGCTTGCGTACGCTCCGCTACGCGGCGGACGCGATCCTCATTGCGATCCTGCTCGTCGTCCCGTGGCTCCGGATCGGGGGGGAGCCGGCCGTCCTCCTCGACGTGCCGAACCGCAAGTTCCACGTCTTCGGGCTCGTGATCTTTCCGCAGGAGCTCTACTTCCTCTGGCTCCTCCTCGCCGGGCTCGCGCTCACATTGTTCTTCGCCACGGCGCTCCTCGGTCGCCTGTGGTGCGGCTGGGCCTGTCCCCAGACCGTTCTCACCGACGTCTTCGCGGCGGTCGCTCGACGGATCGAGGGCTGGACTCGAGGCGGAAGGCCGGCACGGGTGGCGCCGTGGCGGCGCGTGCTGCTCCATCTCGTCTGGGCCGCGATGGCGCTCGTGCTCGGCTTCCACCTCGTTGCCTACTTCGTCCCCGCCGAGGAGCTGCTGGCCGGCCTTCGGGCGCGGGATCTCTCGCCGACGGTCGCGGGCTTCCTGGCCACCGCGACGCTCGCGGCCTTCGTCGACCTCGTCTACGTCCGCCAGGGTTTCTGCAAGGTCCTCTGCCCCTATGCGCGCTTCCAGGGCGTGCTCTTCGATCGCGACACGCTCGTGATCGGATACGACGCACTGCGTGGCGAGCCTCGCGGAAGGCGGCGTGCGGGCGCTTCGTCGTCCGGGGATTGCGTCGATTGCGGGCTCTGCGTGGCGGTGTGTCCGAGCCGGATCGACATTCGCGAGGGACTCCAGCTCGAGTGCATCGCGTGCACGCAGTGCATCGACGCCTGCGACGCCGTGATGGAGAAGCTCGGAAGGCGCCGGGGGCTGATCGATTACCGATCCTGGGTCGGCCTCGAGCGGATCCGCCGTGTGCGGATCGTCCGCCCGCGGGTCGTCGTGTACGGCGTGCTGCTCGCGGGCGTGGGGATCGCGTTCGCAGTGCTTCTCGGTGCGCGGCAGCCGCTCGACCTGCAGGTGGCGCACAACGCGACGAATCTCTCGATGGAGGCGGCGGATGGCCGCGTCGGAAACGGCTTCACCCTCCACATCGAGAATCGCGACCGGGAGGAGCATCGCTACCGACTCTCGCTCGAGGGGCCCCGGGGCTTCGAGCTCGTCGCAGGCATGAACCCGCTCGCGGTTCCTGCGGCGAGCAGCGTCGAGGCGCGCGTCTTCGTCCTCGCCGACGCGGGCGTCGGCAGCGCGGCGGCGCCGACACGGCTTCGCTTCGTACTCGCGCAGGAGGCGGATCCCGAGCAGCGCGTGGCGCGCGAGGTGAACTTCCTGGCGCACCCCGGCGGAGGGCGCCATGTCCCTTGACGCCCGGACCCACGAGCCGTGGCCGTGGATCCTCGGCGCTCTTCTGGCAGCGATGGTGACGGCGTCGCTCGCCTTCGCCGTGATCGCGTCGCGCCATCCCGATCCGACCCTCGTCGACGATTCCTGGGCGTCCGAGCCCGCGTTGGCCGAGTCGCTCCGTGCTCGGCAGCTCGCGGAGGATCGAGGCTGGGCGCTCGAGGTCCGCACGCGGGAGGCCGCCGGCGGGGTTCACGTCGAGGTCGCGCTTCGCGACGCGTCGGGGCGCGAGCTCGATCCGGAGCGGATCCGGATGCGACGCGAGCGTCCGGCCGAGGCGGGGTTCGACACGGAGTTCGATCTCGAGCGTTCGGGAGGAGGCTTCGTCGGCCTGGTTCCGTTGCCGAAACCCGGTCGCTGGACGATCACGGTCTCGGCCGAGCGGGATGGCGGCCTGGTCGAGAAGCGCGTCCCGGTCGGAGCGGCGCGATGAGCGAAGCCGCGGAGACGGGCCTTTTCCTCGACGGGCTCCGCTGCGCAGGCTGCGGCCATCGCGTGGAGCGGACACTCCAGGAGGCCCCCGGGGTTCTCGAAGCGACGGTCAACTTCGCGTCGCATCGGGCCCGTGTCCGTTTCGACCCCGCGAAGACCGATCGGGAAGTCCTCGCCGCCGCAGTCGAGGCGCTCGGTTACACCGCGATCGCGTACGATCCCGACTCGCTCGAGCGTCCTGCACTCCGCGCGGCGCGCACGGCGCAGGTCCGGATGCTCGTGGCGTGGTTTCTCGCCGGCAACGTGATGCTCGTGGCCCTCGCGCTCTACCTCGGTG
>CAJPFO010000093.1 GCA_905339255.1 Myxococcaceae bacterium | reverse complement strand
CCCCGCACCCCCGGGACGAGAGAAGGAGCGTGGGACAGGACAAGAGTCGAGCCGCCTACGGGAAACTCCCGAAAGCGCATAACCGTCCACGGAACCCAGGGCACCTCATAGTTTGATTCGTACGAGAGGACAGCAAACCGCTCGAAAGTCGAGCCTACGTATTGCCTCCAAGGGTCGATGTCGCCCACCGGCTGGGTAAGACAGGAGGCAACACCCTGGAGGAAGGTCGCTGGCTTGAGAGCAATGCGGTTGGGATTTCCGAGGGAGTCTTGCTCCCATGAGAGGACGACCCGCTCGCAACCTGCGAAATCGAGGCTCAAGCCCCACGTAACCTCGACAAAGCCCGCCGCTTTCTCTCCGCTGAACTCTTCTCCGCAGTCGCGCATGGGGAGCAGCGCGACGGACAGACATGGGCGCTTGAGCGCCGACTGGAGCGCATGAAGTTCCTCAGCAGGAATGGCGAGGCTCATGCACAACCTCTTCTTCGCGCGGCCTAACGGATGGCCGCTAAGCTGCGGCCGCGCGTGATCCTACCACGCGGCGTGTCGAGCACGGCCGCTCGCGTGGCCGAAGCCCGCGGCCGTCAGCTTCAGCGGCTTGTTGGGCCGCGCGGTTCCTGGCTACCTGTTGTCTTTGAGAAACGCATCGATGATCCACTCGTACTGTTCGATGATCGTGCGCTCGGGCAGGTGCTGCGACGCTTTGGTGATCCAGGCGCGAATGACACGCTCCTCACCATGAAAGATGGTGCGGATGCGCTGATAGAGTTCAACCTCTAGGTTCGCCCGCGGCGTAGAGACCTGTGCCAGCTCGGCTTGGTCAAACGCTGCCTCGTTGTCGTACGTCGCTAGGTTTGCGAGGACCTCGAGCAGCTCATCCTGGTGACGCGAGAGATCCTCCTCCGTACCGCTCACGTCGATGTACCAGAACCTCTGCAACGACGCCTGCATGAGTTGGAATGCACCGAATCGCACGCCCGCGCGATCGAACGAGATCGTGGCAAGGCAGGCCGGGTGACCACGAATGACAAGTCTCTCTGCTGCGACCAGCGCGAAATATGCGCCGCTGTCGTGGCGGCCCTCATGCCACCGTTTCACAAACGTCTCAGCTGAGTGTGTCTCGTCAAATCCACCCGCGAAGAACACGAAACCGGGGGAAAGGCAATGTTGTCCCTTCTGATCCGGAATCTCCTTTGCGAACGGAGGCCATATCAGGACTTGATCCCCCGTGTCCCGCTTCTCCCAGGTTTCGGGGAACCAGAGGTCACAAAGCAAGTTGCGCAATCGGTAGGTCGTCCAGGTTGACGGATGACTGTCGAGCCTGGAGAGGATCGAACTCAATGCTAACGAGGGAAGCCGATTGGCCTGGTCCTCAGTGAGAAAGGTGATCGAGACGCGATCTCCTTCTTGAGTGAGACGATGGGCGTTGCGTTGCATGACCATGTAGGCGGGCAGAATCGCCCCCTGCGTGAACCCTGCTCTTGTGGCGCCTACTACAGCGGCACGAACGAAGAACGGATCAGGCTCCCCGTCGGGGTCCTCGATGAGGATCCCTGTCAGGTAGCCTTGGGGCCCCTTTACATAGGAGACGTGCATCGGTGCCTCCCGCGCCATGCAGCGCTCGCGCGGCCCAACGGCTTGGCGCTCAGCTGCGGCCAACAGCGCCTCCGAGGCCGCCCGAGCACCCGAGATTGACGCCAGAAGGCTACCAAACCACAATTGGAACGCGCTGTTGGCCGGCAGCTGCAGCGCCTTGTTAGACCGCGCTCATCAGCGCACGCGGGAGACGAAGGGATGGGCTGGGAGGATCGAATCTCCATGGATCCCGAGGTGAGGAGTGGGAAGCCCTGCATCAAGGGTACTCGCATCACGGTGTACGACGTGCTCGAGTACCTCGCCGGCGGGATGACGGAGACCGACATTCTGCGGGACTTCCCGGACCTGAAGACGGAGGACATCCGCGCGTGCCTCGGGTTCGCGGCTGCCCGCGAGCGGCGGCTGGCTAACCCTGCGGCGTGAAGCTCCTCTTTGACGAGAACCTGAGTCCCGATCTTGTCGGGCTCGTTCGGGACGAGTACCCAGGCAGCACACACGTGCGCGACCTTGGCCTCCGAGGTGCGCCCGACGGGCAAATCTGGGACCACGCCCGCGACAATGGCTTCGTCATCGTCTCGAAGGACGACGACTTCCGACAGCGTAGCCTTCTCGAAGGAGCACCTCCCAAGGTGGTATGGCTGCAAGTTGGCAACGCGGGCACGGCGCCCATCGCGGGGCTTCTGCGCGAGCAAGCGCGCCGGCTCCGTCGATTCGAGGGCGAGGAGGAGGCGGCTCTCCTGATCGTCTCGCTCGTTCGCCGCGCGGTCTAACGGCTGGCCGCTCACCTGCGGCCGCGCGCGATGCTACCACGGCCGGGCCGAGCACAACCGCTCGCGCGACGGAAGCCCGCGGCCGTCAGGTGCAGCGGCGGGTTGGACAGCGTGCTCCACAGCACAGTCTACGCTCTGAACTGCTCGAAGAACTGCGGATCGAGCTCGAACGCAATCTTCTGCTTGAGCCCCAGTTCGAGCGACTCGAACATCTCGACCAACTTTTCGCCGTCCACGAGTTCGATGGGGGGGACTCCGTCTCGCAACGCTTCCTTCTTCGCATCGGCAGTAAAGGTCCCCGTAGTAAGCATGATCCCCTTGTCCGCTCGGCCTTGCATAGCGCCGCGGAAGTCACGGACCTGCGAGGGCGACACGGATCCTGAGTAGCGCTTGCATTGGAACAAGACCTTGAAACTGACGAGTGGATTGACCTGAAGAACTCCAATTCCGTCGATGCCACCATCACCGGCGCGACCGGTGATGGTGACGTGCTCGAATCCGGACTCTCGAAGGAGCCGCTGACAGAGACGCTCGAACCCCGAGGGCGGTAGCGAACGAATCAGAGCGAGGAGCTGCTGACGCCAGTGCGATGCGGTGCCCTCCTCGGTTTGCTCCGGGGACACCTCGCCGGACTCGATGGTGGCGGTGGAGGGCTGCTCGTCGGGATCCTCTTGGACCCCGCCAAACTCCGCGTGCACTGCCTTGAAGAGCTGAAGTGCGTCCGCGTGGGTCAGGTTTGGCGCCGCGAGTCCCTTCTCGGTAAGCGACCAGACTCCGCGCTTCGAGGCATCGATGTAGCCGGCCTTCGCAAGGTAGAAGCGGGCCCACGCCACTTGGTTGTCATACCGATTGTTTCCGCCTGCGGATTGCTCGTCGAGCACAGAATCCGGGAGCGACAAGATCTCGGCCACGATCTCGCGAACCTCCGTCGGACGTCCCGAGCCCCCAAGTCTCTTGAGTGCGGCAAGAACGGGTCCGATGTACCGCACAAAGTTCGGACCGCTCATCGCGAGAATCGCCTCCTCCGCTGCACGCTGCCCAACGGCTGGGCAATGAGCTGCCGGCCGCCGCGTGCCCCGCAGTCTCGACCGGCGGCCGCCGCCGTGTCAACCACCCGATTGCGGCGGCCGGCGGCCACGATCTCGGCGCGCCACCGCTCGCGGCCGGTCAGCTCCATTGCCGTGTTGGGCAGCGGGCTATCGGTACACGTCGCGGCGATGGCCGATCTTGACGACCTCCACGACCCGCCGCTCGTCGTCCACCGAGTAGACGATCCGGTAGGCACCCTGGCGGATGCGGTAGCGCTCCTCTTCTCCGGCGAGCTTCTGGCTGCCGTGCGGGCGTGGCGTCTGAGAGAGACCTTGGATTCGGGAGACGATTCGAACGCGAACGGTGCGAGGCTCGACGGCCTCGAGCTCCTTGGAAGCGGACGTCTTAATCAGGACGCTATAGCTTGCCACGCTGCCGGAGGGCCTTGACGACATTCTCGAACTTGACGCTGCGTTCCTTCGAGCGCTTCTCAAACGCAGCGAGATCTTCGGCGTCCTCGGCCAAGCTCAGCCGAACCGCCTCGCTCACAAGGTCCGACACGGAACGGTCCGCGGCTGCCGCCTTGAGCCTCAGCGCGCGATGCACCTCCGCCGGCAGGTAGATGGTTGCTCGCTTCGGGGCGGCGCTCATGACCCCGCAGGATAGCGCTTTGACGTCATAGCGTCAAAGCACTAGACCTTACTCCCGCTGCCCAACGGATCGGCGCTCAGCTGCGAGCCACAGCGCCTCCGTGGCTCGCTCGAAGCGCCAGAGTTACAATGCCAGACGCTACCAAACGTCGATTGAAACGCGCTGTGGCTCGTCAGCTGCAGCGCCTTGTTGGACGGCGCGTTCCGGGGGAGCTTGAACGAGATGAGCAAGATGGGCCAGAAGGTGCTTGACGAGGCACTCCAGCTTGAGCTCTCAGAGCGAGCGGAGCTTGCGGCCGAGTTGCTCGCGAGCCTCGATGGGGAACCGGACGCGGACGTGGAAGCCGCATGGGCGGTTGAGATCGAACGCCGGGCGTCGCGCGCTCGGTCCGGTGACGACGCGGGGAGACCCTGGGCAGAAGCTCGTGACGCGGCCAAGGACGCGCTGAGCAAGCGTTGACGCTTCCCGTTCGGATCAGCGAGGAGGCGGACGCCGAGATGACGGAGGCCGTCCGCTGGTACGAAACGCATCGCGCAGGCTTGGGTACGGAATTCTTGGACGCGGTTGACATCGCGGTGGCGCGAATCGCGGAGACGCCGCGGCTGGGATCGCAGGTACCTGGGGTCGCGGATCAGACGATCCGCCGGAGAGCTGTGCGCCGCTTCCCCTACCACGTCGTCTACATGGAACTCTCAGATCGTCTCCAGGTTCTCGCGGTAGCGCACGACCGTCGCCGACCTGGGTATTGGATAGGCCGGCTTCGCAGCTGACGATCGCCGTGCCGTCCAACGGCTGGCCGCTCAGCTGCGGCCGCGCGCGTAGGCTACCATGCCGCGTGCTGGCCGGAGACCTTCAACAGGCTGAAGCCCGCGGCCGTCAGCTGCAGCGGCTTGTTGGACGGCACGCGCGCATCGGGAGCGAAGTCATGAAGCTAGCCGTTGAGCTTACGGAGACTGAGACGAGGCGTCTGAGGGAGACCGCAGAGCGTTTGGGCGTGGACCCCGCCGAGCTGGCACGGGCGGCGATTTCCGACCTCCTGAGTACGCCGGACGAGGACTTTCGAGCCGCCGCCGACCATGTGCTCCGAAAGAACGAGGAGCTGTACCGGCGCCTCGCCTGATGAGATACCTGGGCCTGGCGCAGGTGGTGGAGCTGCACCAAAGAATCGTGGAGACCACGGGAGGGGCGCCGGGTATCCGCGACCTGGGAGCGTTGGAGTCTGCGCTGGCTCAACCGAAGGCAGCCTTTGCGGGTCGCGACCTGCACCGCACGTTGGCCGAGAAGGCGGCCGCTCTCGGGTTCTCGCTGGCGAAGAACCATCCGTTCGTAGATGGGAACAAGCGCGTGGCGCATGCTGCGATGGAAACGTTTCTGGTCCTGAATGGGCGGGAAGTGCAAGCCAGCGTTGATGAACAGGAACGGCTGATGCTCGAGTTGGCGAGTGGAGAGATCAGTCGCGACGAGCTCGCCGCCTGGCTTCGCAACCACCTGCACGCCAAAGCTTGATCCGTGCCGTCCAACAGGTCTTCTACCGCGCCCCCGTCGGGCAGTATGCGCTCGACGGAGCTTGCGGAGCAATAGAGAGCCGGGGGGCGCGGTGGGGAGGTGGCAGTCTAGTCGCGCGTGGGGAGAGGGATGGGCTGTGGGGGGCGGCCGTGTTTTGCGAGGGGGGAGAGAGGGGG
>CAJPFO010000092.1 GCA_905339255.1 Myxococcaceae bacterium | reverse complement strand
CCACGCCTTCCATGCGACGCTCCCGAAGCCTTCTTCGGGGATCCGGATTCGCGCGCCGAAGCCGCGCTGCGGAGTCCAGACCAGCTCGGCGGCTCTCGCAATGGCGTCGGCGGGAGCTCCGACGTAGAGCCCGTCGAGGTCGAGGGGCCTCGCGATCTCGCGCTGGACGAGCGCGGGAAACGCGGTTCCGGTGACGCGGCGCAGGATCTCACCGACCAGGAATCCATACGTGAGCCCGTGGTAGCCGGTCCGCTCGCCGGGGGGATGGATCGGCGTCGCCCGCTCGATTGCATGGACCATGTAGTCCCAATCGAGCATGCGATCGGCGTGATCGATCATCTGGCGGATGTGGTAGAGGCCCGATTGATGCGCGAGCACCTGCCGGAGCGTGATCTGCTCCTTGCCGTTGCGGGCGAACTCGGGCCAATGCTTCGCGACGCGATCCTCGTAGGCGAGAAGCCCGCGGTCGACCATCATGTGCACGAGCGTCGTCGCGACGCCCTTGGTCGTCGAGAAGCTCGGAGCGAGCGTGTCGCGGCGCCACGGGTCGCCCGCGCGATTTCGCGAACCGCCCCAGAGGTCGACGACGCATTCGCCTTCGTGCCAGACGCAGACGGCAGCGCCTCCCGTTCCCGTCTCGAGCTGGCGCAGGAGCGCGTCGGCGACCCGGGCGAAGGCCGGATGCAAGAAGCCGTCGATTCCGGGCCGCTCGCGGCGCACGCCTTCAGCCATCCGGTCCCGGGCCTCCCTCACCGTGCGCTCCGTCGAGAGCCTGCCGGAGACCGGAGCTTGCGTCCTCGTCCACGCCCCCGGCCGGCTCGCCTTCGATCGGCCAGAGCAGCGCACGTGCGCGGAGTTCGCGGTGGTCGAGGCCGGAGGCCTCGTCGAGTCGTTCGATCCAGCGGGGAAGCGGTGGTTCGAAGCGGATTTCGACGTCGCGAACGCCGTACGCGACGAGCGCTCGAGCGAAGGTCGGCCACCACGGAGCGATCCGCTTCGCGAGGGGCTCGATCAACACGATCGGGTTCCCTCCGCGCACCGCCTCCATGAGAAAGTCGAGCAGACGAGCGCGCGCGTCCGCTTCGAGCTCGTTCGCCGACCAACCGGCCACCACGGCATCGCCCGGTCGGAGCTTTGGAAGCGCTTCGGGAATCGCCGCGCGCCGGGTTCGCCCCGCGACGCCGAACTGGGCGAAGGTGTGCCGCGCCTCGGAAAGCGCCCATCCGGAGCGGTCGAGCCCGTGGACCTCGAGTGCCCCGCCGCAGCCCTGCACGAAGCCGACTCCGCTCGCGCCGGTTCCGCAGCCGAGGTCGTGCACGCGCCGGATCGACTTTCGAACCGCGTCGGGAAGCATGCTCGCGGCACGCCGTGCGATCAGTAGATGGAGCGGCGCGTAGTAGGTGGCGAAGGCGGCGCGCTTGCCTGCGCTCTCGGTCGTCTTCGCGCCGAGCCCGACGCTCGCGCGCCTCTCGACATAGAGCGACGACACGGCCTGGACGGCCTTGCGGATCTCGGGAAACGAGAGCCCCGGGGCGACCCGCTCGCGGGCCGCCTCGATCCAGGCGTCGAGGGGAGCCTCCGCTCCGTAGAGCGGCTCCGCATCGGGATGGGGTCGATCCACGATCGGGGAAGCGTACCATGCGCGATCGGCGCTCCCGCCCCTTGGAGACACGATGTCCTACGAGACCCTCGAGACCCGGATCGAAGACCGCATCCTCACCCTGACGCTCCACCGCCCCGAGCGCCTCAATGCCTTCACGACGCAGATGCAGCGCGAGCTCTTGCATGCGTTCGACGCGATCGACGCCGACGACGAAGTCCGCGCCGTGATCGTGACGGGCGCGGGCCGAGCGTTTTGCGCGGGGGCCGACCTCGGTGGGGGAGGAAAGACCTTCGACGCGAGCCGCGAGCAGGCGCTCGACGAGCATCGGGATGGGGGCGGCGAGGTGACGCTCCGGATCTTCGAGAGCCGCAAGCCGGTGATCGCCGCCCTCAACGGAGCTGCGGTCGGGGTGGGCGCCACCATGACGCTGCCGATGGACGTCCGGCTCGCGAGCCGGGACGCGCGCATCGGCTTCGTCTTCGCGCGGCGGGGCATCGTCCCCGAGGCCGCGAGCAGCTGGTTCTTGCCGCGGATCGTCGGCATCGCCCAGGCGATGGAGTGGGTGGCCACGGGGCGCGTCTTCGGTGCCGACGAGGCGCTCGCAGGTGGCCTCGTCTCGAAGGTGCTCGCGCCGGAAGAGCTGATGCCCGCGGCGCGCGCGCTCGCGCGCGAAATCGCCGAGAACACGAGCGCCGTCTCGGTGGCGCTCGCCCGCCAGATGCTCTGGAGGATGCTCGGTGCCGACCATCCCATGGAGGCCCACCGGATCGATTCGAAGGCGATCTTCTCGATGGGCCGCTCGCCGGATGCGTACGAAGGCGTTTCGAGCTTCCTCGAGAAGCGCCCGCCGGCGTTCCGGATGAAGGTCTCGAGCGACATGCCGGCCTTCTTTCCGTGGTGGAAGCCGCGCCCGTTCCGCGAGTAGCCCCGAGGCCCCCCCGACGCGCGACTCGCGTTTTCACTCCGGTTGCCGGGCGAAGCGGCCGATGCGCAGCGCATGCGCAGAATGCCTCCGCACGCTCGCAGGGGAGACGAGCCCGAGTGCTCCGGACCCGGCAACGAGCCCGCTCCGAACCCGCGGACCGGATCAGAAAGCCTTTCGACGACGAAGGGTTGGAATCAAATCCCCGGATCGCCCGGAGGGCCCTCGGGCCTTCCATCCCTCCCGGGTCGGGGCTTTCGGCCGGCGGCTCGGGGGAAAGATGTGGAATCCGTGACGGTCGTCACAGATTCTCCGTACCGGTCCGCCTAGGCTCCTGCCCGACCGCGCCTCGAATTGGGGGGGACGCATGAACCATCGCCACTGCTCCCGAGCGCTCGTTGCGGCACTTGCCGCCGCGCTCGGCATCGGGACCGCATGCTCGACCCTGCAGACGCTCGGCAGCCCGGTCGGGCACGGGCGCCCGGGCGCTCCCGCGAGTCGCGCCCACGTATCCCAGGTGTTGCAGGAGCGGGCACCAAGACTCGAAGACCAGGACCGCGAGCGGGTGGTCGATGCGATCTTCGCTGCGCACGCCCAGCATGGCTTCGAACCGTCGCTGCTGCTCGCTTTGATGGACGTCGAGAGCGGCTTCAACCCTGCGGCCCGGAGCCACAAGGGCGCCCTCGGGCTCATGCAGGTGCTGCCCTTCTCCGGCCGCCTCATGGCTCGCGAACTCGGCATCGAGTGGCAGGGGGCTGCGACGCTGCTCGACCCCGAGCACAACGTGAAGATCGGCATCGCGTATCTCGCGCGCATGCAGGAGACCTTCCGCGACCTCGAGCTCTCGCTCGCCGCGTACAACGTGGGCCCGGGCCGGCTCCAGCAGATCCTCGACTCGGGCAAGCGTCCGGCGGGGATCTACTCGGGCAAGGTGTTCTCGCGCCAGGCCGCGCTCGCGAGCAACGCGGGCTTCGCCGAGCAGGCTCGAACGCCGTAGCGCGAGCCCCGCCGGTGCTTCCGGCGGCGATCTCCTGGCCCCCGGCGCCCCTCCGCGGGTTACAATCCCGCGACCTCCTCGCGCCGATTCGGGGGCGGGGAGGCAGCGGAGGCCGCAGTGGGAACGATCGTCGAGACGCGTTCGGGCAGGGTCGAGGGCTTCGAACTCGAGGGTGCGAAGGTCTTCCGCGGGATCCCGTTCGCGCGGCCGCCGGTCGGGCCACTCCGCTTGCGCCCCCCGCTTCCGGAGATTCCTTGGCCGGGGGTTCGTCGAGCGGCCGAGCACGGCCCGACGGCGCCCCAGAACGGAAGCATGACGGGAGCGCTCCTCGGCCTCCCTTCGGCGAAGCATTCGGAGGACTGCCTGAGCCTCGGCGTCGTCACCCCGGCCTGCGACGGGGGGCGGCGTCCCGTGATGGTGTGGATCCATGGCGGGGGCTTCGTCTTCGGTGCGGGATCGCAGGCCGTCTACGAGAGCCCCGGGTTCGCGCTTCGAGGCGACGTCGTGGTGGTGACGATCAACTATCGCCTCGGCGCCTTCGGTTGGCTCGCGCTCCCCGAACTCGGCGCAGAAGAGGGCGGCGTGATCGGGAACCAGGGCCTGCTCGACCAGATCGCGGCGCTCGAATGGGTTCGCGATTGCATCGACCGCTTCGGCGGCGATCCCGCGAACGTCACGATCTTCGGTGAATCGGCCGGCGCGATGAGCGTCGGGACGCTTCTCGGCACGCCACGCGCCGCGGGCCTGTTCGGCCGTGCGATCCTGCAGAGCGGTGCGGCGCACAACGTGGCGCCGCTCGAGACCGCGGCCCGCGTCGCCGAGGTGCTCATGAAGGAGCTCGACCTCGCCCCGGGAGACGTGGCGCGCCTTCGGGAGCTACCCGTCGAGCGAATCCTCGAGGCGCAGGGACGGGCGATCTTCCAGATGGCTTCGCTCGTGCGGGGGATTCCCTTCCAGCCGACCCTCGATGGCCTCGTGCTTCCCGAACAACCGCTCGACGCGCTCTCGGCGGGGGCGTCGCGCGACGTCTCGGTGCTGGTCGGAACCAATCGGGACGAATGGCGGCTCTTCGGCTTGGCCGACACGAAGGCCCGCGAACTCGACGACGAGTCGCTGCTGCGCAGGGTCGAGCGCAACGTTCCGGGCCGCGATGCCGCGGGCCGGCCCCACGCCGAGCGCGCCATCACGACGTATCGCGATGCGCGACGCGCGGCGGGGCTTCCGGCGACCGCAGCGGACCTCTGGTTCGCGATCGAGGGCGACCGCTTCTTCGGGGTTCCGGCACTTCGCCTCGCCGAGCGTCGGGTCGCCGCGGGCGGTGCGCCCGTCCACAAATATCTCTTCACCTGGGCCTCGCCGGCGCTCGGAGGCGCGCTCGGTTCGTGCCACGCGCTCGAGATCCCCTTCGTCTTCGGGACGGCCCCGTCGCTTCCGGCGCTGCGCACGTTCGTCGGAGAAGGGGAGCCTGCCGACCGGCTCTCGCTCGAGATGCGCGATGCGTGGACCTCGTTCGCACGAAGCGGCGATCCCTCGCATCCGGGCCTCGGCGTCTGGCCCCGCTTCGAGCCGCTGCGTGCGCCGACGCTCGTTTTCGGCGCCGGGAGCCGGGTCGAGGACGGGCCGCATCGCGACGAGCTCGCGTTCTGGAACGGCCTGCTCTAGCCGCCGCGCCGGGCTAGCCTCCTCCGCCATGCTCGTGGTACCGCTTCTTCTCGCCGCGCTCGCGTACGCCCTCTGGCGCGTTCTCGCCGGATACCCCACTCCATCGGAGCGCTACGGGACGCTCGCGCGCCACGAGGTCGCCTTCGTGCTGGCGGCCGCCGACGCGCTCTTTCCGCGTGGCGGCCCCGTCCCTCCCTCGGGAGCCGACGCGGGCGTTCCCGCCTACGTCGACCGCTACCTCGCTGCGGTTCCGCCGCTGCTGCGCTTTCTCATGCGATGTCTCTTCTTGCTCTTCGAACACGCGACCTTCTTCGTCGCAGCGCCGGGTTCCGGAGGACGGCGGCGCTTCTCTTCGCTCTCGCCCGAGCAGCGCGTCGCAGTCCTCGATCGATGGCGTCGCTCGTCGAGCTTCGCGATGCGGATCGTCTTCACGAGCTTGCGCGCGATCTTCACGATGGGCTACTTCGCCGACCCCGCCGTGCTGCGAGCGCTCCGGCTCGCGCCCTACGCGATCGAGACGCCGATCGTCGAGGCGGACCTCCTGTATCCGCCGATCGGCCGGAGCGTCGACGAGATCCGTTTCGGTCCGCAGGACCTCGGCCCGCCGAGCGACGGGCGCCCGCTCGATCTCGACGGGCCGCTCCATCCGGCTTACGCCGAAGGAGGCCGATCTTGACGTCCGTTCCGGCGAAAGGCCAGGTCCGCGTCTTCGCGGACTACGACCGCGATGTCGACGAGCGCTGCGACGTGGTCGTCGTCGGGTCGGGTCCCGGCGGATCGGTGGTCGCCAAGGAGCTCGCCGAGGCGGGCCGCGACGTCGTTCTCGTCGAGGAAGGCCCGCCGTTCACACCGCAGGACTTCGAATGGGACGGCGGCCGATCGATGACGAGGACGATGCGAGAGGCGGGGCTTCGTACCACCCGCGGTCACGTCATGCCGACCATGCAGGCGATCTGCCTCGGCGGGGGCTCGCTCGTCAACAGCGCGATCTGCGTCCGGTCGCCCGAGCGGACGCTCGCGGGCTGGTGTTCCGACTACGACCTCGAGCACGGCTCACGAGCCGATCTCGATCCGCACTACGATGCCGTCGCGAGTTTCCTCGGGATCGCTCCCACGCCCGAGAACGTCCAGGGTCCCCGGAACCTGCTCTTCAAGCGCGCCTGCGACGCGCTCGGCTACTCGAGCGAACCGATCGCTCGCAACGTGCGCGGCTGCCGCGGGAGCGGGGAGTGCTTCACGGGCTGCCGGAGCCGCGCGAAACAATCGATGGATCTCGCCTACGTGCCCGCCGCGATTCGCGCCGGCGCTCGCGTCCTCACGTCGGCGCGGGTCGAGCGCATCGCAATGCAGGGGCGTCGAGCGACGGCAGTCTCGGGACGCGTCGTCGCTCCCTTCCGCGGGACGCCTTCGTGGCGCTTCCGCGTCGAGGCGAAGACGGTCGTTCTTGCGGCGGGATGCATGGCGACCCCGGTCCTCCTTCGCCGGAGCGGTGACCTCGCGAACGCATCCCGGCAGGTGGGCGAGAACCTCCAGTTCCATCCCGGCACCGCCGCGATGGGCGTCTTCCCGGAGCCCACGCATCCTCAGTTCGGGGCGACGCAGGGCTATCAATCGCTCCACTTCGTCGGCGAAGGCTTCAAGCTCGAGACGCTCTGGACGCCCCCGGCGCTGCTCGCGGTACGCGTTCCGGGCTACGGCCTCGAGCTCAAGCGGCACCTCGCCGAAATCCCGTACGCGGCCGAGTGGGACGCCATCGTGAGCACGAACCGCTCCCTCGGCCGCGTCGTGTCGCGCTGGCGAAGCCTCGATCCCGTGCTCCACTGGAACTTCCACCCCGAGGACTTCCGCATCCTCGCGCGGGCGCTCTTCGTGCTGGTCGAGATGTTCTTCGCCGCCGGAGCGAAGAAGGTCGTCCACGGCGTCCACGGGCTTCCCGACGAGTTCCACTCGATCGACGAGGCGCGTACCCACGAGCGGCGCGAGCTGCGTCCGACCGACATCGTCGTCGCCGCGAACCACGCGTTCAGCTCCACCCGGATGCACGGAAACCCACGGCACGGCGTCGTCGACGAACTCGGCCGCTGTCACGACACCGACAATCTCTACATTGCCGACACGGGGGTCCTTCCGAGGAGCCCTTCGGTCAACCCGATGTTCACGGCGATGGCGTTTGCGCATCGCACCGCTCGGGCGATCGCGGCTCGCTAGGAGACCGGCCCGTCTCGGGTGCGTCGCCCGGCGTACGGCAGCCGGATTGCGGTCGCGTCGGGAACCCGGCGTCGTGGCTGGGATTTTTCGGCTTCAGCCGGAGCTGCGGGCAGCCGATGAGAAGCGCGACCCCAGAGGAGGTGGCCTCCGTGCGTGCGCTCGCTCGCCTCGCGCTCTTGCTCGCGCTCTCGGGCGCACTTCCGGCCCTTGCGCAGGAGGCCGAGGAGCCCGGCCCCGACCCCGGCGCCGAACTCGCGCTGCCTCCCGACCCCGTTCTCACGCAGCTCAACAAGCGCGAGTGCCGCAAGCTCGGCAAGAAGATCGTCCACTACACGAACGTCGCTGCACGCGCCGAGGAACGCGGCGACGCGCTCTGGGAGGGGGCGAGCGTCGCACACGTCGATCGCCTCGAAGCGCGCTGGAACTCGCTCTGCGGCCACTACGAGGATACCTGGTCGAAGCAGGTGACCGAGCTCCTCAAGGAGGCCGGCGTGCTCGCGCTCCGCTACTTCACCTTCGGCGCGTACTGATCCTCGGCCTTCCGCCAGCCATCGAGCGTCGTGGCGATCTCGCCGCGCACGTGCTCGAGGATCGCCATGCGATCCTCGTCGGGACGCCGCGGGATCGGGTCTCCGAAGCGCACCCGCACGGTGGTTCCGAACGGAACCGGGAAGAGATTGTTGCGCAGGAGCTTCCACGCGCCGTCGATTGCGACCGGGACGATCGCGACGTCGGGGGCGGCTTCGAGGAGCTCGAGGGTGCCGGCCGGTCGGAAGGCGCCGAGCTCTCCGTGGCGCGAGCGCGTTCCTTCCGGGTAGATCACCGCCGACACGCGCCGCTCGGAGAGGCTCTTGCCGAGCTTGCGGATCTCGTCGAGCGCCTGCTGGCGATCCTTGCGGTCGATCACCGCGTTGCCTCCCCGGCGCAGGTTGTACGAAATGCTCGGGATCCAGCGGCCGAGCTCCTTCTTCGCGACGTACTTCGGGAAGTTCGAGAACAGGAGTGCCCCGAAGATCGGGATGTCGAACAGGCTCTGATGGTTCGCGACGAGCAGATACGGCGTCCGCGGTCGCACGCGGGGCGAGCGCTCGACCTCGAGCCGCGTCCCGCAGATCCGGAAGGCCTGGACGAGCGTCGTCTGGAGCATCCCGACGACGATCTCCTGTGGCCGCTGGCCGAACAGGCGGGCGATCCGCTGAAGCGGATCGAAGACGCCGAGCGCGCCTCCGAAGGCGATCAGGAAGGGGACCGTGAACAGCCAGTCGAGCAGGATCATCCGCATTCCTCGGGGAGCGTCCGTTCGAGATCGGACGCGGGTTCCGGCGTCGCGCGCCTCGAGACGTCGACACTCCTTCGCCGCACTGCGAGCGCGAGGCCGGGGGCCCGTCGAGCCCCCGACCCTCGGGGTGGCTCACGGCGACTCGCAGCGCGCGCAGGGTAGCTCTTCTCGGCCGCTCTTGGCGCCCTGCCGAGCGGGAGGCATCCTCCTGCTTCGCGAGGATCGTCCGATCCCCCAGGAGGCCCCGTGAAGCTCTACGATTCGAAGCTCGCCCCGAACCCCCGCCGCGTCCGGATCTTCCTCGCGGAGAAGGGGATCGACGTCCCGACCGTGCAGGTCGACATCGCGAAGGCCGAGAACCGCGGGGCGGAGTTCCTGGCGAAGAACCCGCTCGGCGGCGTGCCGATCCTCGAGCTCGACGACGGCACGGTGATCGCCGAGAGCGTCGCGATCTGCCGCTATTTCGAGGAGACGAATCCGCGGCCCCCGCTCCTCGGAACCGATGCGAAGGACCGCGCGCTCGTCGAGATGTGGCAGCGGCGAATGGAGTTCGAGATCGCGCTCCCGATCATGCAGGTCTTCCGCAACACGCACGACTTCTTCAAGGGGCGAATCCCGCAGGTTCCCGAGTACGGTGAGGTCTGTCGCAAGGCCGCCGAGTCCCGGATGAAGTGGCTCGACGCCGAGCTCGCCGGGCGGAGCTTCGTGGCGGGAGACCGCTACACCATCGCCGACATCACGCTTTTGGTCGGGATCGATTTCGGGCGCGTCTCGAACCTCCGCATCGCTCCCGATCTCGCGAATCTGCAGCGCTGGTACGGCGAGGTTTCCTCGCGTCCGAGTGCCAAGGCCTAGCATGAAGCGCCGCCGCCTCGGAAGAACCGGGCTCGTCGTCTCGGAGATCGGCCTCGGGACGATGACGTTCGGGAGCATGGCCGACGAGACGCAATCGAGAGCGATCCTCGACCGTGCCTTCGACGCTGGGGTCGACTTTCTCGACGTCGCCGAGATCTACCCGGTTCCGCCCGACTCGAAGTGGGCAGGTGCGTCGGAGGAGATCGTCGGCAAGTGGCTGGCCGATCGGCCCCGCGACGCCGTCGTGATCGCCACCAAGGTGGCCGGGCCCGGGGGCGGCTGGTTCAAGACCCCGCTTCGAAGCGGACGGACGGCGCTCGACCGCCACCACGTCGAACGCGCGGTCGAGGCGAGCCTGCGAAGACTGCGCACCGACTACATCGACCTCTACCAGACGCATTGGCCGGACGCAGGGCTGCCGCTCGAGGTGACGCTCGAGGCGCTCGATCGCGTCGTGCAGGAGGGCAAGGTCCGCTACGTCGGCTGCAGCAACCAGACGGCGTACGGCCTCACGAAGAGCCTCTGGATCTCGGAAACCCACGGCTTCGTCCGCTACGAGACGATCCAGAACAACTGGAGTCTTCTCAATCGACGCTTCGAAGACGCTCTCGCCGAGGCCTGCCGGCACGAGCAGGTGAGCCTGCTCCCGTACAGTCCGCTCGCGGGCGGGGTGCTCACGGGCAAGTACCAGGACGGTGCGTGGCCTCCCGGAGCGCGCTTCAGCGTCTATCGCGAGCGCGACCCCCGAACGAAACTGATGACCGCGCGCTTCGTGAACGATCGCACGCTCGCCGCCACCGCGCGCTTCGCCGGGATTGCTCGCGAGCACGCAACGACGCCGACCGCGTTCGCCACGGCCTGGAGCCTTGCACACGATTTCGTCGGCTCGACGCTCGTCGGAGCGACCCGCGCCGAGCAGCTCGACGAGATCCTTGCGGCGGCGGATCTCGTGCTTGCCCCCGAAGCGATGGCGGCCGTCGATCGGATCTCGAAGGAGATCCTCTACCCGCTCGGATAGCCGGAGCGGGCCATCCGGTGGTTCGGACGCGGGTCCGGTCCGTGTCGAGAGCCGTGAGTGATCGCGCGATTCCGACGCGCGCACGGCGCGGGTCAGCGGGACGGCGGGGCCGCTCCTACCGCGGGTGTCGGCGCCGGGGCCGGAGGCGCCGGCGCGTCGACGTGCGCGAAGCCCTGATGGCATTCGAGGCAGTTGACCGTCTGGGTACGGATCGCTCCCGCATGGATCTCGGCGGCCATCGCGTTTCCGGCCCCCGCGAATGCGCCGAGATCGTGGCAGCCGCGGCAGGTGAGCGAGTGGTTCGACTCCATGAAGCGGAACACCTCTTGCCGGAGTCGCGGCTTCGCGGCCTCCCATTTCTCGGGCGTCGCGATCGTCCCGCGCAGCTCGGCGATCGAGTCCTTCCCGCCCGAGATCGCCTTGAACCAGAGAAGCTTCACGAACTCGATCGCGTCGGCGTGCTGGCTCTCGTACGGGATGTGGCAGTCCGCGCAGCTCGCCGGGACACCGACGGCATTCGACGCGTGCGGCCCGCGCTGGTACGACTCGAAGGCGGGCTGCATGCTGTGGCAGCCGGTACCGCAGAAGTCGTTCGAGCCCGTGACGAGCGCGAACTGGACCGGCGCCACCATCGCCACCGCGCCCACTACGAAGCCGGCAACCGACGCGAAGACGACACCGCGACGCGGAAGCTTCACGGTCCGCAGTCTACACGTGCTCGCGACACCTGCAACGAGAATCGAACCCGTTCCCGAACCGGTGCGTCTCGGCTCAGCGTCGGCTCGGCCGCTCCTCGTCGCCGAGCGGGAAGATCACCCGCACGGTCGTTCCCCGCCCCGGAGCGCTCTCGACCTGCAGCGCGCCTCCCTGGGCGCGAACCAGCCCGAACACCTCGGCGAGACCGAGGCCGCGTCCGGCGGCCTTCGTGCTGAAGAAGGGATCGAGGATCCGGCGTCGCGTCTCGGTGTCCATTCCGCAGCCGTCGTCACGCACCTCGAGCGCCATGCACGGACCCGGCTCGAGAGCGCCCGGCGGTTCGAGCTCGGCCGTCGTGGCGGCGTCGAGGTCGATCCGGCGAGCTCCGATCTGGATTCCTCCCGGCGCGCCACGCATCGCCTCCACCGCGTTGCGAACCAGGTCGAGGAGCACGCGCTGGACGAGCGCCGCGTCGACGCGTACGGGGCGTGTGTCGCCAGGGAGGTCGTAGCCGAGGCTCACGCCGGGCGGGGTCTCCGCCTCGATCCGCTCGGAGCACTCGAGGACGAGCTGCGGGAGCGAGAGGCGGCGCAGGCGTGCGCGCGAAGCGCCGGCGCAGGCGCGGAGCTGCTCGGCGAGCGCCGAGATCCGGAGCCCGGTTCCTCGCATCGCGACGAGTGTCCGGGTTTCGTGTTCGTGCGCTCCGAGCTCGATCTCGCGATCCGCGGCATCGACGATCGATCCCGCGAGTGTTGCGAGCGAGTGCGCGACACCCGCTGCGAGCGTCGCCAGACTCTCGCGCCGCTCGACGTCGCGGCGTCGCTCGGCGAGCCGCTGTCGCTCCCGCTCGGCGCGGCGACGCTCGGTCACGTCGCGGCCGACGAGCTGGATCGCGGGTTCGCCTTCGTAGACGACCGGTGCTCCGGCGACCTCGACCTCGATCGTCGTCGCGTCGAAGCGGAGGAGTTTCTCCGCGAGCATCGTTCCCGGCTCGCCGGTCTCCTCCATCTTGCGGACGCGCTCTCGCACGAGGCCGTGGAACTCCGGATGGACGAATTCCATGATCGGGCGGCCGATCAACTCCTGCGGTGCCTGCGCGCCGAGCAGCACGAGAGCGGCGGGATTCACGTAACGGATCAGGCCCCGTGCGTGGACGACGATCGGATCCGGGCTCGCTTCGACGAGGGCCCGGTAGCGGTGTTCGCTCTGCTCGAGCGCGCGCTCGGCTCGCCGACGTTCCGTGACGTCGGCGAGCACGGCGACGTACTCGCGCCCCTGCCCGGGACGCGCCGGAAGTTCCTGTACGCCGACCTCGACGTCGTGTGCCGAGTCGCCGTTGCCGAGACGAAGCTCGAGCCGGCTCGACTCGCCGGACGCGAGCGTTCTTGCGAGCGCGTCGAGCGTGGCGCCGGAAAGGCCGAGATCGCAGGCGAGCGAGCGGATCGCACGGCCCGTGAGCTCCTGCGGCGAGCGTCCGAGGATCTCCCGCACGCCCTCGCTCGCGAAGCGGACGATTCCGGAGTCGTCGCAGAGGACCAGCGCTCCGGTGGTCGACTCGGCGATCGGTAGCGCGCGGATCTCGAGGCGGGAGGCGGAGGGATGCGGACGCGACATCTCGATGGCTCCTCGGGCGCGGGTAGCGCGGGGAGGGGACGGTCGCCCTCGGAGCGAGCTCTCGGGCGGAGGAGGGGGGCGACGGCGTGAGCGTACCGGGGTTCGAAGGCCGACGCGAGCGCTCGCGCGTTGCCCGCGCCCGGGCGAGTGCCACCGGATGGTGGGTAGGTGCGGGTGCTTCGCCCCGCAGCGCACCCCGGGTACTTGCTTTCGACTCGCAGCTCAACGCCGCATCCCGTCCTGTCGATTCGGGATCCGATGCAGCCCGCGCTCGTCCAGGCGCTCGCCACGCTCTCGCTCGCCGCGACCCTCGCCTTCTACGTGGGATCGCGCCGCGAACGCTCTGCCGAGGTCAAGATCCTCTTCGCGCTCTGCGTCGCACTCGGCACCTGGTCTCTCGGAGCGGTCCTCGCGCTCGGATCGTCCTCTCGCGTGATCGAGAAGACGGGACTCGTCCTCGGCTTCGCCGGCGCGTCGGTCGTCGCGCCCCTCTGGCTCGTTCTCGCGGCGCACGAAGCACGCGTCGAGATCGTGGTTCGCCGTGCGGGCGCGTCGTGTGCGCTCCTGCTCGCTCCTTCGGCGCTTGCGCTCGCGCTGCTCCTGACGAACCCGCTCCACCACCTCTTCCTGCGAGTCGACACCGGATTCGGCGCGCCGCCTCGCGAGATCGTCGAGGCGGGAGGGCCGGTGTTCTGGGCGTTCGCGACCTGGTCGCAGCTCTGTGGCCTCGCCGGGGCGCTTCTCCTGCTCGCTTCTGCACGGCGCCTGCGATCGCTCGAGCGACGGAGACCCGCATGGCTTCTCGCCGTCGCGGGGTTGGTGCCCTTGCTCGCCAACGCGGCGTTTCTCTCGGGATCGGGCGCACTCGAAGTCGATCCGACGCCCGCTGCCTTCGCGATCTCGCTCCTGCTGGTCTCGGCGGCCACGTTCCGCTTCGGCCTCTTGCCGGGAGCGCTTCCGCTGGCCCGCCTCGACATCCTCGAACATCTCGACGACGGGCTCCTCGTCGCCGACGCCGACGGCGTCGTCCTCGATTCGAATCCGGCGGCGGCGGGGCTCCTCGAATGCAGCGACCTGCGAGGACGAACGCTCGACGACGCGATCCGGCAGGTTCCCTGGGACGTCTCGCGCGAGGACCTCGAAGCGGGACTCGCGCTCCCCGATCGGGGCGAGCCCGCCGTCGTGACGGTCCTTCGCCACCGCGACGATCGCTGGATCGAGATGCGAAGTGCCGCCGTCCGGGGGCCCGACGGCACGCTCATCGGACGCTATGTGATCCTCCACGATCGAACCGAACGGCGACGCTACGAGCGGTTCGTCCACCAGGTGCAGAAGCTCGAGACGGTGGGGGGGATGGTCGCCGGGCTCGCCCACGAGGTGAACAACCCGCTCGCCTTCGTCCGCTCGAATCTGAACACGGTCCTGCGGCTGTGCTCGCGGGTCGAACGCCGACTCGATGCGTTCGACCCGGACGAGAGAGTCGAGCTCGGCGAGTTGCGAACCATCACCGAGGAGACGCTCGATGGCGTCGAACGCATCGGCAGGATCGTCGACGGACTCCGGCGCTTCGCGAGGCCCCACGGCGAGGAGGCGGTACCGATCGATCTGAATGCGGTGGCGCGCCAGGCGATGCGACTCGCAGAGCTCCACGCGAACCGCGACGTACTCGTCGAGGCGCGCCTCGCGCCCGACCTTCCGCTGGTGAAGGGATCCGCAGACCGGCTCGGGCAGGTCGTCCTCAATCTTCTCATGAACGCGAAGCACGCGCTCGCGCAGCGGCCCTTCGGTCGGATCCGGGTCGAGACGCTCGCGCAGCGCGGGGGCGTCGAGCTCCACGTCGCCGACAACGGTCCCGGGATCCCCGAGGAGATCCAGGAGCGCATCTTCGATCCCTTCTTCACGACGAAGACACCGGACGAGGGGACCGGGCTCGGCCTCTCGATCGCATTCGACATCGTCCGCGAGCACGGCGGGTCGCTCGAGATCGTCTCCCGCGAGGGCGAAGGCGCCCGCTTCGTGGTGCGCCTGCCGGTCGCGTGAGCGGTGTCTTCGAAGCCGCGGCAGGCACGAGCTCTGGTCCACGCGGCGGCGATCCGGGTTCCCTTCGCGGCGGGCCGTCTTCCCGGTACAATCCGACTCCGGTCGAAGCCGGCGGGGGGCACTCTTGGCGCATCAGTTCGTGTTCACGCTTCGGGATCTTCGCAAGGTCGTTCCGCCCGACCGCGTGATCCTCGACGGCATCACGCTCGCGTTCCTTCCGGGGGCGAAGATCGGCGTGATCGGCGCGAACGGTTCGGGCAAGAGCTCGCTCCTCCGGATCATGGCGGGCGTCGACCGGGACCATCTCGGCGAGGCGCAGGCGGCCGACGGGATCCGGATCGGTTACCTGCCGCAGGAGCCCGAGCTCGACCCGACGAAGGACGTCCTCGGAAACGTCGAGGAAGGGGTGGCCGAGACGCGGGCCCTGCTCCATCGCTTCGAGGAGATCGGCGCGCGTTTCGCCGAGCCTCTCGAAGACGACGAGATGAACGCGCTCCTCGAGGAGCAGGCGAAGCTGCAGGATCGGATCGATGCGGCCGGCGCCTGGGAGCTCGACCGCACGCTCGAGATCGCGATGGACGCGCTCCGGCTTCCCCCGGGCGATGCCGACGTCACGAAGCTCTCCGGCGGGGAACGCAGGCGCGTCGCGCTGTGCCGGCTGCTGCTCTCGAAGCCCGACGTCCTGCTCCTCGACGAGCCGACCAACCATCTCGACGCGGAGAGCGTCGCCTGGCTCGAGCATTTCCTGCAGGAGTATCCAGGCACCGTCGTGGCGATCACCCACGATCGCTATTTCCTCGACAATGCGGCGGGCTGGATCCTCGAGCTCGATCGCGGCCGCGGCATCCCGTGGGAGGGGAACTATTCGTCGTGGCTCGACCAGAAGCAGCGGCGCCTCGCGGTCGAGGAGAAGCAGGCCTCTGCGCGGCAGCGAACGCTCGCTCGCGAGCTCGAATGGGTGCAGATGTCGCCTCGTGCCCGGCAGGCGAAGAGCAAGGCGCGTTTGAAGGCGTACGAGCAGCTCGTCGAGCAGGAGCAGCAGCGGCTCCCCGAGACGGTCGAGATCCAGATCCCGCCGGGGCCGCGCCTCGGAGACGTGGTGATCGTCGCCGAGAAGCTCCGCAAGGCCTACGGCGACCGGCTGTTGATCGACGACCTCTCGTTCTCGCTGCCTCCCGGCGGGATCGTCGGCGTGATCGGCGCGAACGGTGCGGGAAAGTCGACGCTGTTCCGAATGATCGTCGGCGAGGAGAAGCCCGATTCGGGGACACTCCGCCTCGGCGAGACGGTCGCGCTCGCCTACGTCGACCAGTCGCGCGCGCTCGATCCCAAGAAGACGGTCTGGGAGGAGGTGAGCGGCGGCGAACAGATGATCAAGGTCGGTCGCCGCGAGATTCCTTCGCGGGCGTACCTCGCGAGTTTCGGCTTCAAGGGTTCCGAACAGCAGAAGCTCGTCGGTTCCCTTTCGGGAGGCGAACGCAACCGGCTGCACCTCTCGAAGCTCCTCCGGAGCGGCGGGAACGTCCTGCTCCTCGACGAGCCGACCAACGATCTCGACGTCGACACGCTCCGTGCGCTCGAGGATGCGATCGTCGGCTTTTCGGGCTGCGTCGTCGTGATCTCGCACGACCGCTGGTTCCTCGACCGGATCGCGACGCACATGCTCGCCTTCGAAGGCGACAGTCACGTCGAGTGGTTCGAGGGCAACTACCAGGAGTACGAGGCCGATCGGCATCGCCGGCTCGGCGCCGAGGCGGACCAGCCGCATCGGCTCCGCTTCCGGGGGCTCGCGGGATAGCTCGACGCCGCGGTCGATCGTCGCGGCTCGCCGCCGCACTCGAAGAGGGTTGGATGCGCGAACGAAGCGATTGGATCCTGGCGGACGTGGTGGCGACGCGCGCGGAGCAGGCGCCGGATCTCGACGTCCTCACCTTCGACGGCGGCCCGGGCCGCTCGCACGAGGTCCGGACCTACGCCGATCTCTGGACGAACGCGAACCGGATCGGCGCGGGCCTCGTCGCGCGGGGGCTCGACAAGGCCGACCGCTTCGGGCTCATGATGCGCAATCACCCGGAGTTCGTCGAAACGATGGTCGCGGCCTCGCTCACCGGCGGTGTGTTCGTGCCGATCGATCCGCGCACGCGCGGCGAGAAGCTCGCCTACACGCTCCGCAACTCGGAATGCCGGGGAATCGTCTGCGCCGACTACTGCCTCGAGCAGGTGATGGCCGTCCGCAGCACCCTTGCGAACCTCGAGTGGATCTACGTTCTCGAGTCGCACGAAGAGCCCGGCACCCCGTCGGCGTCGGATCTCCCCGGGGCGCACCCGTTCGCGATGCTCCTCGACGCTCCGGAGCGCTTTCTCGATCCGCGCGTCGACTCCCCGCTCGACCCGTTCGAAATCCTCTACACGTCGGGGACGACGGGCGACCCGAAGGGCGTCGTCTGCTCCAACGGGCGCTACGTCGGCGCGAGTGCACTCGGAGCGCTCGTCGGATTCCGGCCCGACGATCGACCCTATACCGGCCTCTCGCTCACGCACGGAAACGCACAGCTCATCACGCTCGCACCCTCGCTGGTGATGAAGCTCCGCGCCGTGCTGAGCCGCCGCTTCACGAAGTCCCGCCTCTGGGACGTGTGTCGAGAGCACGGCTGCACGGTCTTCAATCTCCTCGGAGGCATGGCGACGGCGATCTACAGCGAGCCGAAGCGGTCCGACGATGCCGACAACCCCGTTCGCATGGTCGTGAGTGGGGGGATGCCGGCTGCGCTCTGGCGTCCCTTCGAGGAGCGCTTCGGCGTGAAGGTCTTCGAATGCTACGGCGCGATCGAGGGCGGTCTCGCCACGAATCCCCCCGGCGTGGGACCGGTCGGGAGCTTCGGGAAGCCGCCGCCGACCCTCGAGATGAAGATCGTCGACGAGGATGGGAGCGAGTGCCCTCCGGGAGTGGTCGGCGAGCTCATCTCCCGCCCGACGACGGGCGAGCGCGCGCAGGTCGAGTACTTCAAGAACGAAGAAGCATCGCGCAAGAAGACGGAGGGGGGCTGGCTTCGGAGCGGAGACATCTGCCATCGCGACGCCGGGGGCTGGTTCTACTTCGACTTCCGCAAGGGCGGAGGCATCCGCCACAACGGTGACTTCGTGAACCCGGGCTTCGTCGAGAAGGTGATCGCCGAGCATCCGCAGGTCGACGACGTCTTCGTCTACGGGGTTCCGGCGGCGTCGGGAGCGCCGGGAGAAAGCGACGTGGTTGCGGCCGTCGTCCCGATCGACGCCAAGGCGTTCGATGCAACGAGCGTCTTCGAAGCCTGCCGCAAGGGCCTCGAGCCGAACTTCGTGCCGTCGTTCCTGCAGGTGGTCGACGAGATCCCGAAGACGGCCTCCGAGAAGCCGCAGGAGCGCTTCTTGCGCGAGCGCTTCGCACCGGACGCGCCGGGGGTCCACCGGCGGTAGGGACACGAGAGGCGGGCGCGGCATCGGCCCGAGAAGCGGGCGCGCGCCTCCGATCCGCCGACTGCCTCGCGATCCGGCCCCCTTGACCGAGGCCAGGACCGGCGTTATTTGATGAGTGAACGTTCATTCATCGTATTTCCGCTGCACGGGGTGGCCTCGATGCGAGTCGCCGACCAGGAGCTCCAGGCCGATCGACGCGGGCGGATCCTCGCGGCGGCCGTTCGCTGCTTCGGACGCCGCGGCATCCACCAGGCCTCGATGCACGAGATCGCCGGTGAGGCCGGCATGAGCGCGGCGAACCTCTACCGCTACTTCGATTCGAAGGACGCGATCATCGAGGCGATCGCCGAACACGAGCGCGAGGAGGCCTCGGCGCTGCTCGCAGATCTCGAGGGCGCAGAGGATTTCCTTCCCGCGCTCTTCTCGTTGCTCGATCGCACCCTGCGTCACGACGGCAGCGACCGGATCGCTCTCGGCGTCGAGATCGTCGCCGAGGCGCTTCGCAATCCGCGGGTCGCCGAGCTCTACACGCGACTCGATGTCGAGGCGACCCGTGCCCTCGAACGCGTTCTCGACAAGGCGATCTCGCGCGGGCAGGTCGATGCCTCGCTCGATCCGGGCGCGACCGCGAGGATCTTGATGGCGATCGCCGACGCCGTGCTCTGGCGCCGTGGCTGCGATCCGGACTTCGATGCTGCGGGAATTGCGCCGACGCTCGAGACGCTGCTCGAGCGTTTCCTTGCGCCCCGCAAGGCTGCGGCGTCGCGACGGGGCCGGACGTGACGACCGGTGCGGCGAACGCGGGGACCCTGCGGATGCCTGCCGAGCGGGCCCGAACCGGTCGTGTTTCGCTCGCGCGCCGGAGCCTCGTCCACGATTGGAAGCGCCATCTCGCGGCGGTGCTCGCGGTGGCGTTCTCGGGGCTCCTCGTGATCGTGCAGCTCGGCCTCTTGCTCGGCATGGTCGGGAGCTTCACGGCCGTCGTCGATCAGGCGAGCGCCGACCTCTGGGTCGTCGAGGGTCGTACCGAGAGCTTCGACCTCGCTCGTGAGATGCCGAGGCGCTACGAGATGAAACTGCGCCTCCATCCCGAGGTGGATGCCGTCCAGCCGCTCGCATTCTGGTGGACCGATTGGCGCCGGCCCGATGGCGGCAGGGTCACGATCTATCTCTTCGGCCTCGACGTGGGAAGCCAGAGTCTGAGCCTGCCGGAGAGCTTCGGCGATGAGCTGCGGCGCGCTCTCGAGCCCGTCGGAAACGTCGTCGTCGACGAAGGCGATCTCTCGAAGCTCGGCGTCGCGGTGGGCGATGTCGCAGAGGTCCAGGGGGGGCGCGTTCGCGTTGCGGGCGTCACGCGCGGCATGCGCGCCGTCGGCGGGGCGAACGTCTTCGCCTCGCGCGCCACCGTGGCGACCCTGCTCGGCGATACCTGGAGCTCCGACCGGACGGCGTATTTCCTTCTCCGCCTGCACGATCCGGCAAAGGCCGAGGCCGTCCAGCATGCGCTCCAGCCTCCCGGGGATCCTCCCGCCTTCCAGGTCTACACGCCGTCCGAGCTCTCGGCCCTCTCCCAGCTCTACTGGATCCTCGAATCGGGGGCGGGTGCGAGCTTCGGCTTCTCGACACTCCTCGGCCTCGTCGTCGGCATCGTCATCACGAGCCAGACGCTGCGTGCGGCGATCCTCGCCTCGCTTCGCGAGTACGCGACACTGCGCGCGCTCGGCGTCCCGCTCCGATCGCTTCGAGCGGTCGTCCTCGAACAGGCGTTCTGGGTCGGCATCGCCGGGCTCGCGGCGACCGCCGTGATGACGGCAGGCGTGCTCGCGATCGCCTCTGCGGCGCGCGTCTCGATGACCCTTCCCGCCTGGGCGCTCGCGTCGACGGCGCTGCTCACGCTCGCGGTGGCGATCGCGTCGGGCCTTCTCGCTCTCGGACCTCTTCGCAAGACGGAGCCTGCGGAGCTCTTGCGATGAGCGCTGCGCCGAGGGCTCGCGGGGTGGCGACGCGTGACGCCTCGATCGTCGCCACCGACGTACGTCGCTCGTTCGGCTCGGGAGCGAACACGAACGAGGTCCTGCGCGGGGTCTCGATCGAGATCCGACCCGGCGAGCTCACGCTCATCGTCGGTCCTTCGGGGTCCGGAAAGAGCACGCTGCTCTCGGTTCTGAGCGGACTCCTGCGCCCCGGGAGCGGCCATGTGAGCGTGCTCGGGGAGACGCTCTGGGACCTCGACGAGGAGGCGATCGACGCCTTCCGGCTCCGCCACTGTGGCTTCGTCTTCCAGGGCTTCAATCTCTTTCCCGCGCTCACTGCGCTCGAGCAGGTGGTTCTCCCGCTCCAGTACGGGGGAGTTCGGGGCCCGGAGGCCATGCGGCGTGCGATCGACGCGCTCGAATCCGTCGGTCTCGGCGCGCGGCTCGATCTCCGTCCGCAGGAACTCTCGGGCGGCGAGAAGCAGCGCGTCGCCATCGCGCGCGCCCTCGCAAAGGAACCCGAGCTCGTCTTCGCCGACGAGCCGACGAGCGCTCTCGACCGGGACAACGGACGGATCGTGATCGAACTCCTGCACCGCGCCGCGACGCAGCGGGGCGCGACGGTCCTCGCCGTGACGCACGATCCGCGCCTGGTGGCGCACGCCGACCGCGTTCTCCGCATCGAGGATGGTGGCATCACGGCCGACGAGGTTCCCGACGCAGGGATCGAAAGGCGCGAAGCGGCACGGGAGGTTCGAGCATGAGCCGAAGATGGATCGTCGCAGCCGCCAGCTTGCCGATCGCTCTCGGAGCGATGGCGATGGTCGGCATCGACGGCGACGCGGGCACGGTGGACGAGCCCGGGACGCAATCCGTGAGCGTCGGCCGCGATGGGCCCGTGGCGGTGGCGCGGGGAATCGTCGACGTCGAGGGCGGCATCGTCCAGCTCGCTGCGAGCCGGGACGGAATCGTCCGCTCGGTTCTGGTCGAGGAGGGCGAGCGCGTGCGAGAAGGGCAGGTGCTCGCGATGCTCGACGACCGGGCTGCCGCGCTCGGGCTCTCGGTCGCCGAAGCCGAGCTCGCCGAGACACGGGCCGCGCTCGAGCCGGCCGAGGTGCGCGAGCGAGCGGCCGTCCGCGAGCACGAACGTCTCGCGAAGCTCGCGCGCTCCGAAGCGGTTTCACGACGTGCTCTCGATCAGGCGGCCGACGAGCTCCGCCTCGCTCGCTCGGAGCTCGCCGCGCGGCGCGCCGCGATCGAGACCGCGAAGGCCCGCGAGATCGCGGCGCGTCATGAGGTCTTCGAGCGAAGCGTCCGGGCGCCGACCGACGGAACCATCGTGAGGCGCCTCGCACGGCCCGGCGATGGCGTGAGCATCCAGACGGTGACGACGCTCTTCTGGCTCGCCCCCGCTACGCCTCCGATCGTGCGCGCGGAGATCGAGGAGTCCTTCGCCGACCGCGTCACGCCCGGAATGGAGGCCGAGGTCGTCTCCGAGAGCGACGAGTCGCGAGGCTTCGCCGCGCGGGTCGCTCGCGTCGGCCGTGCCTTCGGCCCGCGTCGCATGACGGTCCACGATCCACGCGACCGCGCCGACGTTCGCGTGCTCGAGGTGGTGCTCGGCTTCCGCGAGCCGCCCGAGCACCTTCCCCTCGGGCAGCGTGTGATCGTGCGCTTCGCTCCGTCGCACGCCGGGACGACCGCGCGACCGGATGCGCTCCGAGATTAGGAGATCGGCCCGTCCTGGGTCGGTCACCTAGTTTCGCCGTGCGCGCCCGGCGAGAAGTGCCAGGCCGAGCCCCACGAGCGAGAGCGTCCCCGGCTCGGGAACCGGCACCTGATCGAAGTCGATCATGTCGATCCCGATGTTCCAGTTGTCGCCGAAGATCAGGTAGAGCGGTCCGCTCCGGGTCACGCCGGGGGCGTATTCCGAGTGCGTCGCGACGATCGTGTCGGCCTCGAGATCGCTCCCTTCGACGTGCGGGTCTCCCGTCCAGAGCACGTTCCAGTTCTCGTCGGTCACGAGAACCGGCTGGTTCTCCCAGTCGCGCTGCGGGTATCCGCCGAGTTGGAAGGAGTTGATCCGTACGGCGTAGCCGGGGTCGGGCGTGAACATGAATACGCCGGCGTAGCCGGTCTCGGCGCCCGGCCACGCCACGACACTCAAGTCGCCGAAGCCGAGGCCCCAGGTGCGGAGCCCCCCTTGCGCGAGCGTGTAGTCCGAGAGTCGAAGCGCGTCGAAGCCGACTGCGATCGCGGGAGTCCAGCCGTTGCCCTCGACGTAGCCCCAGCCGCCCCCCTCGCTCGCCACGCGGTCTCCGTAACCGCTCGGAACGAACCCCCCTCCGGCCAGGGAGTCGAAGTTCAAGATGGTGGCCCGGGAGTTCGACGGAGCGATCCCGAGGCAGAGTACGGCCGCGGCAAGATAGAGAGCGTTGCGCATCATTTTCTCCTGCTTCCACGTCGGTCGGGAACGGCGCGACGGACCCTCGCCTCCCCGCGACCCACGCGGAGGGAACGAGGCTCCGAGTGGGAGTGGCCACGAGTGCGCTCCAGGTGGCGGAATCTGCCTCAGCGCCGGCGCCCGGATGCGAAGATTTTCCATGGGCCGAGAGCGCACGCGGCGCTCGCGAGCCTGCAGCAGCGACGCAGCTTCGGGGCGAACCGGGCGGAGCAGGACGCGCCCCGCGACACGCGCCGACGAGCGAGCCTCGCTGGCGCACGCTCCTCCGTTGAGTAGGGGCGACCCGGTGGGTCGCCCTCCGAAGCCCTGGATCTCCGCTCCGCCTCGCGCGTCGACCTCCTACGCGCCTGCGACGAAACGATTGCGGAGCACGCCGATCCCCTCGATTTCGAGCTCGATCACGTCGCCCGGTCTCGGGAAGCGTCCGATCTCGATGCCGCAGCCCGTCCCGACGGTTCCCGAGACGATCACGTCGCCGGGGAGGAGCGTCTCGTCGCGGCTGATGTAGGCGATGAGATCCGCGAAGCCGTAGTGCGCGCTCGCGGTATCGCCGCGGCTCCAGGTCTCTCCATTCACGCGAGCGAGCATCGCATGCGGACGCCGCGGATCGAACTCTTCTCCCGTCACGAGGAAGGGCCCCATCACGTTGTGGCCGTCGAGATCCTTGCCCTTCGTCGGGCCGAGCCCGCCGCTCATCTCGCGCGCCTGCACGTCGCGCGCAGAGACGTCGTTGAAGACCGTGTACCCGAGCACGTGATCGAGCGCTCGCTCGACGGGGATGTTGCGGCCGGCCGTCCCGATCACGGCGGCGAGCTCGAGCTCGTAGTCGAGGAGCTTCACCCAGGACGGCCACGGGACCTCGGCGTCGGGGCCTATGACCGAGCTCACGTTGCCCTTGTAGTAGAGCGGGAGCTCGTACCAGATCTTCGGGACCGGCTGTCCCATCTTCGCGTACGAGGTCTTCACGTGCTCCTCGAAGCCCATGCAATCGCGGATCGAGCGCGGATCGGGAAGCGGTGCGAGCAGGCGGACCGTTCCGGCGTCGTGGACGAGGGTCCCTCCGGCCGAGCCGCGAAGGCCGGCCTGCGACGCGCGTTCGCCGAAGAAACCGAGTGCCTCGCGGGCGGCTTCGATCCCGAAGCGACCGTTGCCGGCGAACTCGCGCATCGTGGCCGGCACCACGACGGCCGCGAGGTCTACCGCACGCGGATGCGCGTCGCGCTCGGCGAGCATCTCGGCGTAGGCGAGGTTCAGGTCGAGGATCGTCCCTTGCGACGTCGCAGCGCCCAAGCGGCGGCACGGACCGAGGGGGCCATCGATTTCGAACGTGCACAGCTTCATCGCTTTGCCATCTCCGCCATCTGGAGGAAGAGTCCGAGGACGTTCGCCGGGGGGTGCTGCGGGTCGAGCTCGCGGTAGATCGAATCGACGTTCACGACGATTCGTTCGGACGCGCCCCAGTCTGCGTATTCGCCGAGCTCGATGTCGCGTGCTGCTTCGAGCGCGCTCATCCCCGCTCGCTTGCGCTCGGAGGCCTCGCGCCAGACGAACTCGAGGTAGCGCTTCACCGCCTCGACGCCCCGCCGGTCCGAGAGGGGGCCGTGCCCGGGGACGATCGTCTCGGCGTCGAGGGCGAGGATGCGGTCGCAGGCGGCGACCCAGTTCCGGACGGGGCCCGCCCAGACGATCGGAGTTCCGCCGATGAATAGGATGTCGCCCGTGAACACCGTCCGCGCGTCGGGAACGTGAACGAGGGTGTCGCCGTCGGTGTGCGCGGGGCCGACCTCGATCACCTCGACGCGGCGGCCGCCGACCTCGAGGTCGATGCGTCCATCGAAGGTGCGGGTCGGAGGCGGCACCTCGATCCCGTCGAAGTCGAAGAGGCCGAAGCGCTCCCGCAGGTACGGCGTCAGGACGGGCCCGAAATCGACGCTCACCATCATCCGCATCATCGCCGGAGTGACGCGCGACATCTCCTCTGCGGTCGCCTTCGACGCGATCACCTCGGCCCCCCCGACGAGCTGATTTCCCCAGCAGTGGTCGCCGTTGGCATGCGTGTTGACGAGCGTCGCGATCGGGGCCCGCGACGTGAGCGGGTCCATCGCGTCGAGCATCTCGCGAGTCAGTCGCAGATCGAAGAGTGTGTCGACCAGAAGCGAGGCCCCTTCGCCCTGGATGAGCCCGGCATTGCTGAGGCCCCAGGAGCCGTCGGGGAGGAGGTACGCGTGGAGGCCTTCACCGAGCTCGACGAGGCCCTTCTCGAAGCTGGGCATGGCTGGCTCCGTCTATATGTTGGCTGGCCAGCATAGTAACCATTCGACCCTCGGCCCGTCAAGCCTCGGCGCCGCGTCAGCGCGCGGGATCCCGGGAGAGAAGCGACGCGAGCGCGCGTACCCCGCCGCCGAGGTCGACGTCGGGATCGATCCGCCATTGCAGGTGCATGCCGATCAAGGCACCGAGCACGACGAGCGCGAGCGAGCCCGCCTCTCGCGTCGAGCGCTCGCGCGAGCCGGTTGCGAGCAGGCCCGCAATCCCGTCGCGCAGCCGCCGCTGCTGCGCGGCGTAGGCAGGGCGGATCTCGGGATGCGGGCCGAGCGCCTCGAGGAGGAGCGCGACGAGGAGCCTTCCGTCCTCGCTCCGCATGCGCTCGACCGCCTGCGCGAGGAATCCCGGAAGGCGGTCGAGTCCGTGGACGCCGCTCGCTTCCCGATCCCCGTCGCGTGCGAAGAGATCTTCGACCACGGCGAGGAGCAGGCCCTGCTTGCTGCCGAAATGCCACGAGATCGAGCCGCGGCTGATCCCGGACGCGGCCGCAATGTCGATGAAGGTCGTCTCGCGAAAGCCCTTCGACGCGAAAAGCCGGGCCGCCGCGTCGATCAGCCGGCGCCGGCTCTCCGCGGATTGCTCCTGCTTCTTCGTCGCCATGGGACGGCCTCCGCTCCGGCGGAGCCTCCCGCAGCCGCTTGCCCCGGGCAAGCGTGAAACTCTCGTAAGAGCTGCTCGCAAGGCGGCCGGAGCCGCTGCATCCCGGGCCGGGCGCTGCTTCTCTCCCGGGGGCCGCACTGCGCGCGGGGTCGTCCCGGACCTCGTCGGATGCGCTGCCCGAGCGACCTCTCGCTCGGCGCGCGTGCGGCGGCGGAGGTGCACGCTCTTGGAATCGGATCGCTCGCTCTCGTTCGGTGAGGAACTCGCCAACAGCGTCACCCACGGAGCAGGCTTCGTGGCGAGCCTCATCGGACTCCCCGTGCTCCTGGTCGGCGCGGGCGAGCGGGCCGACGCGCCGCTCGTCGTCGCATGCGCCGTCTTCGCCGTCTCGCTCATCGTGCTCTACGGCGCGTCGACGCTCTACCACGCCGTCCCTCCGTCGCGCACCAAGCGCGCCCTGCAGGTGGCCGATCACGTGGCGATCTACCTGCTCATCGCAGGGACCTATACACCCTTCACGATCGGAGTCCTCGGCGGGCCGTGGGGATGGGCGCTCTTCGGAATCGTCTGGGGTCTCGCGAGTGCGGGAATCACGATGAAGTTCCTGCCGCGGCTGCGGCGCTCGCGTGCACAGACCCTTCTCTATCTCGTGACGGGCTGGCTCGTGGTCGTCGCGCAGGGACCGCTCCGCGAGCGACTCTCGGAGGAGGGCCTGCTCCTGCTCGTCGCCGGCGGCCTCCTCTACACCGCCGGGGTCGGCTTCTATGCGTGGGAGCGCCAGCGCTACAGCCACGCGGTCTGGCATCTCTTCGTGCTCGGTGGGAGCACCTGCCATTTCTTTGCGGTGCTCTGGCACGTACTGCCGCAAGCCGTGTAGGCCACACGCGAACGCGTCTCGCGCCCGGGGAGACATCGGGGGGCTCTCCCCGATGCGGGTCCCGGGCGGCTCTCCCAGGACACCGACGCGTCTTGGGCCGGTCTGCTAGCTGCCCCCGGACGGCTCTTCGATCTCGACCGGATCGCCGACGCCGACCGCGCCGCTCGAATGCACCGAGCCGTAGACGCCGAGATTCTGATCGGCATGGCGGACGATCGCACGCAAGAGCGAGGGGTCCTTCGCGAGCCCCGCCTGCGGGCGGGTCGGGATCCCGCAGCGGATCGCGGGGATCTCGACGTCGATCCATGCCTCTCCGATGCGAAGCCTGCGCCCGCACCAGCCGGCCTCGACGAAATCGCGCTTCGCTTCGTCGAGCTCGACCAGGAAGTTCGGCCGGAATCGCCGCACGTCGACGTCACTCCCCGGGCAGAGGTCGCGAAGTGCGGCGAGCGACGCCGAGGTGAGCACGTGGACCGGGAAGGCATCGAAGTACGTTCCCGGCGGTGAGACGAACTCGGCGAGCTCGCGAGGGAAGCCCGTGAAGTGCGGAAACGGTTCGTCGTCGAGCCGGCCCATGAGGCGCCGGATCTCCGCGACCGGATCGGGACCGTCGAACTTCCCACGGCGGTAGTGCGCGCGATCCTCGGCCGGACGGCGCGCGTGGAACGTGACCGGCCGACCGACGAGGGCCGAAAGACGTTCCGCAAGTGCGGGATCGTCGCTCGCGAGGCGATCTCCATCCGGGAGGACGATCTCGGCACGCTCCTCGCCGGCCGCATCCGGCTCCCGAACGAGACGGGCGCTGCACAGCAGGAGCACGGGATGGTTTCTTGCCCCGCGGATCTCGCCTGCGATCTCGTCTCGCAACGCGAACGCGCGGTCGCCCGGAAGGCCGAGCCTTCCGAGCACGGCGCGCTCGAGTCGCTCGCCCGCCATCGACTTCACGGGATAGCGCCAGAGCTCCGCCACGCGGCCGACCCGCCGCAGGGTTGCGGTCTCGCTCGGACTCGTCGGGCTTCGTTCGATCGGCGTGTGGCGGCCTCGTGTACTGGTCACGATCCACGATAGGACGATCGGGACGGGGGAAGGAGATGATGTCCATCATATCGCCACCGCATCCGGGACGCGCCGTCAGCCGAGGGGGCCCTGGTAGACCTCGACGAAGCGCAGCATCGCATCGGGCGGGACGTTGCGGTTGGCATCGCGGTCGGTTCGCACGCAGACGACGGCAGGGCCGCGGTGGCGCCTGGCGTCGGCGAGCGCCGCATCGAGATCCCCTTCCTTCTCGACGAAGCTCGCGCGGCAGCCGAGGCCCTTCGCCACCTCGTCCCAGCGGACCTCGCCCATCTCGGTTCCGAAGGTGCGCCGGTAGGCGATGAGCTGGCTCGGCTCCTCCATCGTCCATGCGCCTTCGGCGAAGACGACGACCGTGAGATCGAGCGCTTCGCGTGCCGCCGATTGGAGCTCCATGAAGTTGAAGCCCGCAGCGCCGTCCCCCGTCATGCAGACGACTTCGCGATCCGCGAGCGCGAGCTTCGACCCGATCGCCGACGGAATCCCGGTGCCGAGCATCCCGAGCTCGAGGATCGAGTGGTACGAACGCGGACGCGTCGGCGGCGCGAACCAATGACACCAGAGCGACGTCATCCCGCCGTCGGTTACGTAGAGGGCGTCGCGGCCGAAGCACCGGCCGACGGCCTCGACCACGCGGGCGGGATGGATTCCGGGGCCCTGCCACGAGCGGACCG
>CAJPFO010000091.1 GCA_905339255.1 Myxococcaceae bacterium | reverse complement strand
GCGACGGCCGGAGGGATCGAGGCGGCGCTCGCGAACGGGTCCTTGCCCCGACGCATCGATGCGACGGTCTCCGAGCTCCTCGTCCTCGGTCTGCTCCGCCAGGAGGTCCGGACCTTCGTCGGCGTGCTCGGCCACGGCTCGACGGAGGTCGGGGAGGTGCTCCGGATCTATGAGGAAGCCGGGCTCGTCCACACCCTCGGCGTGCGACACGAGACGGCGGCGGCGCATGCCGCGATGGCGCTTCGCTGGGTCACGGGCGAGAAGGCGGCCGTCGTCACGTCGATCGGTCCTGGCGCCCTGCAGGCGTTCGCCGGCGCGCTCGCGGCTGCAAGTGACGGAATCGGCGTCTGGCATCTCTACGGCGACGAAACCACGCAGGACGAAGGCCCGAACATGCAGCAGATCCCGAAGCCCGAGCAGGGGCTCGCGCTGCGGCTTTGCCAGACCCTCGGGAGGGCCTATTGCCTCCACACGCCAGAAGCGATCGGTACGGCGCTCGGCCGCGGCTCGAATACCGTCGATCACCCGCACCGCGCCGGCCCGTTCTTCTTTCTCCTTCCGCTCAACGTACAGCCCGCCCGCGTGCGCGAGTTCCCGCTCGCGGAGCTGCCGCGTGGAGCGCCCCCTCGGCTCGGAGCCGCAGCCGGAGACGATGCGTACCGCGACGCCGCCGAAGCCATCCTCGCAGCGAAGCGGGTCGTCGTGAAGGTCGGAGGCGGCGCACGCACGGCGGGCGCAGAGATCGCCGAGCTGCTCGAACTGGCCGACGCGGTGGCCGTCACGAGCCCGCTCGTCTCCGGTGTCCTTCCCTACTCGCATCCACGCAACATGACCGTCGGCGGATCGAAGGGATCGATCTGCGGAAATCTCGCGATGGAGCGCGCCGATCTCCTCGTCGCGGTCGGATCGCGCTTCGTGTGCCAGTCGGATTGCTCGCGAACCGGCTATCCGGGTGTCGAACGCGTCGTGAACGTGAACACGGATCTCGACGCCGCCATGCACTACGGCAGGACGCTCGCGCTGGTCGGTGAGGCCGGGGCGACGCTCCGCCGGCTCTGCGACGAGCTGCGCAAACACCCGGCGAGGGCGTCGCGCCGTAACGCGTCGGATTGGCTCGAAGCGTGCGCCGCGAGCAAGCGCGCCTGGGACGCCTTCAAGGCGGAGCGCTACGCGAACCCTCGCCTCGAGGACCCCGTCTGGGGCCGAGCGGTGCTCACGCAGCCCGCCGCGATCCACGTGGCGACGCGCTGGGCGCGTCGCCACGACGTGGTCGCGTTCTTCGACGCGGGGGACGTCCAGGCCAACGGCTTCCAGGTGGTCGAAGACGATCGCATGGGGCGAACCTTCACCGAGACCGGGGCGAGCTACATGGGCTTCGCCGTCTCGGCCCTGCTCGCGACGGCCCTTGCAAGGCGGCCCTTCTACGCCCTCGCCTTCACGGGCGACGGCTCCTTCACCATGAACCCCCAGATACTGATCGACGGCGCCGCGCACGGCGCCCAGGGCGCGATCCTGCTGCTCGACAACCGCCGAATGGGAGCGATCTCGTCGCTGCAGCACGCGCAGTACGGCGCCGATCACGCCACGAGCGATCGCGTCGTGGTCGATTACCTCGCATGGGCCCGCGCCGTCCGAGGAGTCGCAGCCATCGACGGCGGAACCACGCCCGAGTCGCTCGAAGCGGCCCTCGATGCCGCGCGGGAACATCGGGGCCTCTCGCTCGTACACGTTCCCGTGTACTATGGGCCCGACCCGCTCGGCGGCCTCGGTGCGCACGGACGCTGGAACGTCGGAAACTGGGTCGAGGAGACACAACGCCTGCGACACGAGATCGCGCTGTGAACCGGACCCCCGACGAGATCCCGAACCGGATGTGGATCGACGGCATCTGGTGTGAGGCGTCCGACGGCGGACGGATCGAGGTCGAGGATCCCGCGCGCGAGGTGACCGTCACCAGCGTGCCACGGGCGACGGCGGCGGACGTCGATCGTGCCGTCGCCGGGGCCGAACGCGGCTTCCGTGCCTGGCGAAACACCGATGCCTGGTCGAGGAGCGCGCTCCTCCGCCGCGTCGCAGGTCTGCTCCGCGAGCGCCACGCGGGGATCGCGGCCGTCGTGACCGAGGAGCAGGGCAAGCCCCTCGCCGAAGCGCGCGCCGAGGTCGGTGCGGCTGCCGACCAGTTCGATTGGTTCGCGGACGAGGCGCGCCGGGTCTACGGTCGCGCGATCGACGGCCACTCGCGCAGTCAGCGGCTCTTCGCGCTCCGCGAACCCGTCGGCCCCGTCGCGGCGTTCACGCCCTGGAACTTCCCCATCCTGCTCCCCGCCCGCAAGATCGCTCCGGCCCTCGCTGCGGGTTGCTCGGTCGTGGTGAAGCCCGCCGAAGAAGCGCCGCGCGCCGCGTTCGCGATCGCGAAGGCCTGTGAAGATGCAGGGCTTCCGCCCGGGGTGCTGAACGTCTTGACCGGCGATCCGGCCGAGACGAGCCGCAGGCTCATTGCGTCGGCGTCGATCCGGAAGGTGAGCCTCACGGGCTCGGTCCCGGTCGGTCGCGAGATCCTCCGGCTCTGCGCCGAGACGCTCAAACCCGCATCGCTCGAGCTCGGTGGTCACGCCCCCGTGCTCGTCTTCGGGGACGCCGACGTCGATCGCGCCGCGGAACTCGCCGCGCGGGGCAAGTTCCGCAACGCCGGGCAGGTCTGTGTCGCGGCGAGCCGCCTGCTCGTGCACGAGTCGTGCATCGAGCGTTTCACGCACCGCTTCGTCGAAGAGGTACGTGCCCTCCGACTAGGCGACGGCCGCGATCCGGGGACCGAGATCGGCCCACTCGCGAGCCGACGGCGCCTCGACGCCGCGCTCTCGCTCGTCTCGGATGCGGTGGCGAAGGGAGCCCGCGTCGAATGTGGCGGGGGACGCTCGCCCCGCTTCGAGCGCGGACACTTCTTCGAGCCGACGGTCTTGACCGGGATCCGGCCCGGGATGCGGGTCCTCAGCGAGGAGCCCTTTTCTCCGATCGCCCCGATCCTTCCCTTCCGGGATCTCGGCGAGGCCCTCTCCCTCGCCAACGACACCGTGTTCGGGCTCGCCGGCTACGTCTTCACGCGCGACGTGCGGACGGCGATCCTCGCCTCCGAGGGGCTCGAGGTCGGGATGGTCGGCGTAAACCAGCTCGTGATCGCAACGGCCGAACTCCCCTTCGGCGGCGTCAAGCAATCGGGCTTCGGTCGCGAGAGCGCGAGCGAGGGCATCGACGCCTACACCATCACCAAGGCCGTGAGCCTTCTGCTTTGAGGGCGTGGGGGCGATGAGCGACGAGAGCGGGCGCCGCGGAATCGACTCGAACCTGACGTCGTACGGCGACGAAGGCTTCAGCCGCTACATGCGGCGTGCCTTTCTCGCGTCGGCGGGCTTCGACGCCACCGATCTCGACCGCCCCATCGTCGGCATCGCCGACACTTCGAGCGAGTACACGACCTGCCATCGGGGCATGCCCGAGCTCGTCGAGTCGATCCGCCGGGGAATCCTCGAAGCGGGAGGCCTCCCTTTCGTGTTTCCGACCGGATCGCTCCCCGAGATCCTCATGTCCCCGACGACGATGCTCTACCGCAATCTCCTCGCGATGCAGACCGAGGAGCTCATCCGGTCGCAGCCGATGGACGCCGTGGTTCTCGCGGGAGGCTGCGACAAGACGGTTCCGGCCCAGCTCATGGCGGCGGCGTCCGCGAACGTCCCTGCGATCTCGGTCGTGGTCGGTCCGATGCGGACGGGGAGCTGGCGGGGCGAGCGGCTCGGTGCCTGCACCGATTGCCGCCGCTTCTGGGCCCGACATCGCGCCGGAGAGATCGACGCCGCGGAGATCACGGAGGTCGAGCAGTCGCTTTGCCCGACTTCCGGAACCTGCATGGTGATGGGAACCGCATCGACACTCGCTTGTGTGACCGAAGCGCTCGGCCTCATGCTCCCGGGCGGGGCCACCGCGCCGTGCGGGTCGGGAGATCGCCTCCGCCACGGCGTCGCGGCAGGTCGGCGCGCGGTCGATCTCGCTCGCAGTCCCGTCCGGCCCCGGGAGATCCTGTGCCGGGAAGCGTTCCACAACGCGATCGTCGTGCTCTCGGCCGTCGGCGGATCGACGAACGCGATCGTCCACCTGACGGCGATCGCGCGCCGCGCGGGCCTCGCGCTCGGACTCGACGACTTCCACGAGATCTCCGCGCGAGTCCCGCGGCTGACCGACTTGAAGCCCGCCGGAAACGGCTATCTCGAAGACCTCCATCGTGCAGGAGGGGTTCCGGCGCTGCTCAAGGCCCTCGAGCCGCTGCTCGAGCGCGGCGCGCCGAGCGTCTCGGGTCCGACGCTCGGTGAGATCCTCGCGGTGACGGCGCCGCCCCGCGACTGGCAGACGGTGATCGGAAGCCTCGAGAATCCGCTCGGCCCGAGCGGTGCGCTCGCGACGCTTCGCGGATCGCTCGCGCCCGACGGCGCCGTCATCAAGGCGGCGGCGGCTTCGAAGTCGCTGCTCCTCCACCGGGGGCCGGCGGCGGTGTTCGACTCTCCGGAGGATGCGGCAGCGCGAATCGACGACCCCGCACTCCGCATCACGCCACGACACGTGCTCGTCCTCCGGAACGCCGGGCCCGTCGGCGCCGGAATGCCCGAGGCCGGCTCGTTGCCGATCCCCCGCTATCTCGCGGAGGCCGGCGTCAAGGACATGGTGCGCGTTTCCGATGCCCGGATGAGTGGCACCGCGTACGGAACGGTCGTCCTGCACTGCGCCCCGGAAGCGGCGATCGGAGGCCCCCTCGCGCTCGTCCGCGACGGCGATGAGATCTCGCTCGATGTCGACGCGCGGCGGATCGACCTCTGCGTCGAAGCGACGGAGCTCGAACGGCGCCGGGCGGGCCTTGCGCCGCGCCCGCTCCCGGAACGCGGCTGGCCGCGACTCTACGCGCAGCACGTGTTGCAGGCGCACGAGGGAGCCGACCTCGACTTCCTCGTGCCCTGAACGAGAGCAACGCCTACGAAAGCCGGACCCTCGCGAAGCGCCGCCTTCCCGCCCGAAGCAGGAACGATCCGGCGCCGAGGCGAGTCGCCGGATCCCCGACCCGCTCTCCGTCGACCTGCACGGCTCCCTCGGCCATCAGCCTTCTGCCCTCGGCCTTCGAAGCCACGAGGCCGAGTTCGAGGAGCACATCGAGAAGCCCGGCACCGCCGTCCGCTGCGAGCGCGATCACGCGCTCCTCGAGCCCCTCGGGCGCCTCGCGCTGCTGGACGACACGGCGGAAGTGATCCGACGCCTCCCCCGCCGCGGCTTCGCCGTGGAAGCGGCGAACGATCCGCGAGGCGAGTTCCTGCTTGAGGCGCAGGGGTTCCCCGCCTCCGCGCGCGACCTCCGCGCAGGCCGGCGCGAGATCCTCCCAGTCGCCGAGGCCGAGCCGTGCGATCCAATCGCGCATCAGATCATCGGAAATGCTCATCACCTTGCCGTACATCTCGGCCGGAGGCTCGGTGATGCCGACGGCATTTCCGAGGCTCTTCGACATCTTGTCCCGGCCATCGGTGCCGACGAGAAGCGGGTAGATCACGACCGCCTGCGGCGGCTGGTCGTACGAGCGCTGCACCTCGCGCGCCATCAGGAGATTGAAGCGCTGATCGGTGCCGCCGAGCTCGACGTCGGCGCGGAGCGCCACCGAGTCGTACGCCTGCGCGAACGGGTAGAGGAACTCGTGGACCGAGATCGGCTCGCCGGCGGCGTAGCGCTTGGCGAAGTCGTCCCGCTCGAGGATCCGCGCCACGGTGTAGTGCGAGCAAAGACGGACCACGTCGCTCGCGGTCATGCGGTCCATCCATTCGCCATTGAAGCGCACCTCGATCCGCTCGACGTCGAGGACCTTCGCCACCTGAGCCACGTAGGTCTCGGTGTTGCGTTTGACCGTCTCGAGGTCGAGCGCCGGACGCGTCTTCTTCTTTCCCGAGGGGTCGCCGATACGGGCCGTGAAGTCGCCGATCAGGAAGATCGGAACGTGCCCGAGGTCCTGGAAGGTGCGGAGCCCCGAGAGGACGACGCTGTGGCCGAGATGCAGATCGGGCGCCGAAGGATCACAGCCGAGCTTCACGCGAAGCGGACGACGCTCCCGGATCGCCTGCGCGAGACGCGGACGCAGCTCCTCCTCACCGATCAGCTCGTCGGCCCCCTCTCGGATCCGCGCGAGCTGGCGCTCGACCTCGCGGTCGATCTCAGATTCCATCGTGCCCTTCCATCCTTCGCTCGAACCGCATCGCGCCGAACTCGGTCACGAGCGCATCGATGCGGCGATCATGAGGTCCCATCGGGACCTCCGCCACGATCCGGCACGCCCATGCGTAGCCGATCAAGCGAGGCCCTCCGAGACCCGACGGAAAACTCCGATCGTAGTAGCCCTTTCCCCGTCCGAGCCTCCCTCCGCGACGGTCGAAAGCAAGCCCCGGGACGACGACGACGTCTCCGAAGGAGAGCTCCTGCACGGCCCCGGACGGCGGCTCGAGAACCCCGAGCGGGCCGGGCCGGAGTGCCGCCCAGTGGCGGACGGGCAGGAACTCGAGCCGATCATCGGGAACCACGCGGGGCATCAGGATCCCGACGCCCTTCAGCCGCAGGGTCTCGAAAAGGGGCCTCGTCGGAGGCTCGTCGCCGAGCGAGGCGAAGAGCGCGACGCGCCGTGCCTGACGGAACTCCGGCGCGTCGAGCAGCGCCGCCGCCGCAACCAGACCCGCGGCTCGCGCTGCGTCCCCGCGAGGAACCGGGCTCGCGAGGATCCGTGCGCGGAGCTCACGCTTCGCCACTGCGAGCGCTGCTGCCGGCAAGCTAGTCGCGCTCGGAAGCGCCGGCGGCCTCCTCGGCGAGCGCGGCCAACGCACGGAGACGATCGCGATCGAGCACCACCCGATCGACTCCCCCCTCCGGGGTCGCGCCGCGGCCGAGAAGCTCGTGGGCAAAGTTGAGCGCCGTCAGGATCGCCAGGTCGAGCGTATCGGCGGTGCCCGTCCGGTCGCGGATTCGCGCCATCGCATCGTCGACCGCTCGCGCCACACGCTCGATCCGCTCCGGATCGCCGTCGCTCCGCACGTGGTATTCGTGGCCGAGGATGCGGACGGCGACGGAGCCGCGGGACTTCACGCCCTAGGACCGCGCCGGCTCGAGCTGGCCTTCGAGCAGCGCGATCCGAGCGATCAGGTCGTCGATCCGCTTGGCGACGTCCTGGCGGCGCTGGTTGAGCTCGAGGACCCGCTCATCGAGCTCACCGATCCGGCGCTCGCGAGCCTCGAGCGTCTCGCGGAGCCTCGCCATTTCGCGGAGCGCCTCGCGGTGACGCTCGGCGAGCGCAACGACCGCTCGCTCGAGACGCTCGAGATCGGGATCCTGTCCCGACGGACCCGGCGCAATCGGTGCGGGAATGGGCGCCCCCCTCGCAACGGTGGAATCGTAACGGCCGCCCGCGAAGACCGTCAAGGAAGAAGCGCGTCGGCTCCGACCTCGCTCGAGCGCTCGGGCGACGTCCTAGACGTGGGCGTTGCGCGACTGGAGGAACGACTCGCCGACGAGATAGCGATCGACGGCACGAGCCGCCTCGCGGCCTTCCCAGATCGCCCAGACGACGAGCGACTGTCCTCGGCGCACGTCACCGGCCGCAAAGACACCGGGCTCGCTCGTCGCGAACTCCTTCGCGGTCGCGGCGACGTTTCCTCGGGGATCGAGCCGCACGCCGAGGTCCGCGAGGAGCCCCTCGGAAACGGGGTGGACGAATCCCATCGCGAGCAACACGAGGTCGGCCTGAATCTCGAACTCGGAGCCCGGAATCTCCTCGGGCTGCCGCCGCCCCTGCGCGTCGGGAGCCGACCAGCGGACACGGACCGCCTCGAGCCGCTCGACACGCCCCCTGCTCCCGAGAAAGCGCTTCGTCATCACGCCGAAGTCGCGCCGCCCGCCCTCTTCGTGCGAACTCGAGGTTCGGAACATGAGCGGCCACAGCGGCCACGGAGTCGACGGATCGCGGGAATCCGGTGGGCGCTCGAGAAGCTCGAACGAGGTCACCGACCGCGCGCCCTGTCGATGCGAGGTGCCGACGCAATCCGAGCCGGTATCCCCCCCGCCGAGGACGACCACGTGCCGATCGGTCGCGAGGAGGGCCTCGCGCGCGTCGGGCTCGTCCCCCGCGACGCGACGGTTCTGCTGCGGGAGGAACTCCATCGCGAAGTGGACGCCGGCCAGCTCGCGTCCGGGGATCGGCAGGTCGCGAGGCTTTTCCGAGCCGGTCGCCAGCAGGATCGCGTCGAATCCGCTGCGAAGATCGCGAACGGCGAGGTCGACTCCGACGTGGACCCCCGTCTGGAAGAGCACTCCCTCTTCGCGCATCTGCTCGATGCGCCGCTCGACGATCCACTTCTCGAGCTTGAAGTCCGGGATTCCGTAGCGAAGCAGCCCCCCCGCACGGTCGGCCTTCTCGAAGACCGTCACGGTGTGCCCCGCGCGGTTGAGCTGCTGGGCCGCCGCGAGTCCCGCCGGTCCCGATCCGATCACCGCGACCGAGCGGCCCGTCCTTCGCTCCGGCTTGATGGCTCGGACGAAACCCTCGTCGAAGCCCCGCCGGACGATCTCCCATTCGATCTGCTTGATCGTGACGGGGTCGGAGTTGATCCCGAGCACACACGCCGCCTCGCAAGGCGCCGGACAGACCAGGCCCGTGAAGTCCGGGAAGTTGTTGGTCGAGTGCAGGCGGACGAGGGCGTCCTCCCACTTGCCTCGATAGACGAGGTCGTTCCAATCGGGAATCACGTTTCCGAGCGGACAGCCGTTGTTGCAGAAAGGAACGCCGCAGTCCATGCAGCGCGACGCCTGCCGCTGCGTCGCCTCGGGCTCGAGGTTCTCCTGGACCTCGCTCCAGTCGCGAAGCCGCTCCTCGACCGGACGCAGCGGCGCCGGCTCCCGATCGAACTCGAGGAAGCCCGTGATCTTACCCATTGCCACTCCCCACCTTGAGGCGATCCGCGAGGACCCGCTTGTAATCGAGCGGGAAGACCTTGACGAAGCGAGCCGCGAGGTCGTTCCACTTGCGAAGCACCTCGTCGGCACGCGCGCTGCGCGTGTACTGGAAGTGCCGCCGGACCAGGCGCAGGATCGTGGCCTCGTCCTCGCTGCCGATCTCCACGAGTTCGACCATCGCGAGGTTGCAGCGCCGGGGGAAGTCGCCGGCCTCGTCGAGGACATAGGCGATCCCACCGCTCATGCCGGCCGCGAAGTTCCGTCCCGTCGGGCCGAGGATCACCGCGAAGCCCCCGGTCATGTACTCGCAGCCGTGGTCGCCGATGCCCTCGACGACGGCCGACGCGCCAGAGTTTCGAACGCAGAACCGTTCGCCGGCGAGCCCCTGGAAATAGGCCTCGCCCGCCGTCGCGCCGTAGAGAACGACGTTTCCGACGATCACGTTCTCTTCGGGCGAGAAGCTCGCTGCGGCCGGAGCGCGAACGATCAGCTTGCCGCCCGAGAGACCCTTGCCGCAGTAGTCGTTCGCCTGTCCCTCGACCCGGATCGTGATCCCCTTCGGCAGGAACGCTCCGCAGCTCTGACCGACCGTCCCTTCGAGGTTCACGCGGATCGTGTCCTCGGGGAGCCCGTCGGCGCCGAACCGGCGCGAGAGCTCGGAGCCGAGCATCGTCCCGACCGTCCGGTTCACGTTCCGGACCGGAAGCTGGATCTCGACGGGCTCACGCCGTTCGAGCGCCGGCTTCGCGAGCTCGATCAGCTCGCGATCGAGCGCCTTCTCGAGCCCGTGGTCCTGCGCCGAAACGTTCCGGATCGCGAACGGAACGTCCGGGCGATGGAGGATCTCGGTGAAGTCGAGCCCTCGCGCCTTCCAGTGATCGATCGCAGGCCGGACGTCGAGCTTGTGGACCTGTCCGATCATCTCCTCGAAGCGGCGGAAGCCGAGCTCCGCCATGATCTCCCGCACTTCCTCTGCGACGAAGAAGAAGTACTTGACGACGTGGTCGGGGAGCCCCGCAAAGCGCCGGCGCAGCTCGGGGTTCTGCGTCGCGATCCCGACCGGGCACGTGTTCAGATGACAGACCCGCATCAGGATGCAACCGAGCGCGACGAGGGGCGCCGTCGAGAAACCGAACTCGTCGGCGCCGAGGAGCGCGCCGATCACCACGTCACGCCCCGTCTTGAATCCGCCGTCGACCTGGACCCGGATCCGGCCTCGCAGGTCGTTCAGCACGAGCGTCTGCTGTGTCTCGGCGAGACCGATCTCCCAGGGCGCTCCCGCGCTCTTGATCGACGTCTGCGGCGACGCGCCCGTTCCGCCGTCATGGCCCGAGATGAGGACGCCATCCGCCTTCGCCTTCGAGACCCCTGCGGCGACGGTTCCGACTCCGGTCTCGGAGACGAGCTTCACGCTCACGCGTCCCTTCGGGTTCGCGTTCTTCAGGTCGTGGATGAGCTGAGAGAGGTCCTCGATCGAGTAGATGTCGTGATGCGGGGGCGGCGAGATGAGCCCCACTCCGGGCGTCGAGTGCCGCATGCTCGCGATGTACTCGTCGACTTTGTGGCCCGGAAGCTGCCCTCCCTCTCCGGGCTTGGCTCCCTGCGCCATCTTGATCTGCATCTCGTCGGAGTTGACGAGGTACCAGCTCGTGACGCCGAAGCGGCCGGAGGCGACCTGCTTGATCGCGCTTCGGCGGCTGTCTCCGTTGGCGTCGCGCGCGAAGCGCTGCGGATCCTCGCCCCCCTCGCCCGTGTTGCTCTTGCCGCCGAGGCGGTTCATGGCGATCGCGAGTGTTTCGTGAGCCTCGCGCGAGATCGAACCGAGCGACATGGCGCCGGTGCAGAAGCGCTTCACGATCTCGCTCGCGGGCTCGACCTCGCCGAGCGGCAGCGGCTTCTCGGCGGGCCGGAAGCGGAACAGGCCCCTCAGCGTGCACAGGCGCTCGGCATCGCCGTCGGCGGCCTTCGAGAACTCCTTCCAGGTCCTGAAATCGTCGGCCCGCACCGCGTGCTGGAGCTTCGAGACCGAATCGGGATTGAACGTGTGCCGTTCGCCTCGCGCCCGCCACTGGTAGAGCCCCCCCGGGTCGAGTTCCGGATAGACGAACCCGTCGTCGGGGAATGCCCGGTGATGTCGAATCCCCGACTCCCGTGCGATCACGTCGAGGTCGACGCCGCTCACGCGTGACGGAGTCCCCGTGAAATAGCGTGCGACGAGATCTCTCGAGAGTCCGATCGCCTCGAAGATCTGCGCGCCCCGGTAGCTCTGCAGCGTCGAGATTCCCATCTTCGCGAAGATCTTGAGCAGCCCCTTGTCGACGGCCTTCACGTAGTTCTCGAGCGCCTTCTCGAGAGCGAGGTCTTCGGCAACGTAGGCGCCCTCTTCGATCAGCTCGCGAACGGTCTCGAACGCCAAGTAGGGGTTGATCGCGCCGGCTCCGTAGCCGATCAGGAGCGCGAAGTGGCCGACCTCGCGAGCCTCGCCGGTCTCGACGACGAGCCCGCACCGGGTACGGGTCTCCTCCCGGATCAGATGGTGATGCACCGCAGCCGTCGCGAGCAGCGCAGGGATCGGTGCGAGATCCGGGCTCACTTCGCGATCCGAGAGGACGAGGAGGTTCGCGCCGTCGGCGATCGCACGCGACGCCTGCTCGCAGAGCGAATCGAGCGCGCTCCGCAATCCTTCGCCCCCGTCGGCGCTCTTGAAGAGCATCGAAAGCGTCTGCGATCGGAAGCCCGGCTTCGAGATGCGCCGGA
>CAJPFO010000090.1 GCA_905339255.1 Myxococcaceae bacterium | reverse complement strand
AGGGCGATACGATGATCCGCGAGGCGGACCACCTCCAGGCCGAGGCGATCCGCATCGTCGCGGACCTGTACCGCGACGGAATCCTGCGCAAGCCAGAGAGCTACGCCTACGCCTATCCCGACCTCCTGACCTTCCAGGATGCGCCGACCGAGATCGAGCAGCGGCTCTTCGTCATGTTCCTCGGCCATCGGACCAAGACCTTCATGGGTACGTTCCACGGCGCCCCGGATTACACGTTCTGGTACGGCTGGAGCGAGATGAAGCGGAAATTGACCGAGATCGAGACGATGGCCGCAGATCTCCGGCGTGAGCACGCCGGCAAGCCCGAGGCCGCGAGCCGATAGCCGCACGCTCCGCGAGGGAGCGCAAAGGAGAAGAGCATGGAGCCCCGGTCGAACGACGCAGCGAATCTCCGCGCGAGGCTCGCCTTTGCGCTCGCGCTCGTCGCCGTCGCCGCGGTGGCCGCACCCGCGGACGCGGCAGGCGATGCGGCGAGGGGCAAGCTGCTCTATGGCGAGCAATGCGTGGCCTGCCACGGAGCCACTGGAAAGGGCGATGGGCCGGCTGCGGCAGCGCTCACGCCGCCCCCGCCGGACCTCGCCGGGAGCGCCTACTGGAAGACCGCCAGCGAGTCGGCGATCGCGACGGCGATCGAGAAGGGCCACGGCAGCATGCCGCCGATGGATTCGGATCCGCAGGACGTCCAGGACCTGATCGCATACCTCGAGCAGGCATTCCGGAAGTAGCGAGAGGCCTCGCAGGGCCTCCGACCGCTCGCGGATCGCCCCCTCCGCAACGCAAGGGCGCGACGGGTGCCTCCCGCCGTGACATGCGGGAACATCCCCGCTTCGGGCACCCGGTGTTCGGGCCGGAATGGGAGCGGCGATGGGGCGGCGCGAAGAGCAGGAGCGGGCGCGATCGGCGGTGACGGAGGTCGCTCCGGGGGTCCTTCGCATGGAGCTTCCGATCCGCATGCCCGGGCTCGGTCACGTGAACATGTACGCGCTGCTCGATTCCGATGGGGCTGCGGTGATCGACCCCGGGCTTCCGGGGCCCTTTGCCTGGCGCGCCGTCGAGGATCGGCTGCGTCGCGCCGGGCTTCGCGTGCGCAACGTACACACCGTCCTGATCACGCACTCGCATCCGGACCACTTCGGTGGCGCCGCACGCTTCCAGCGGGAGGCCGGCTCGAAGATCGTCGCGCACTCCCGCTTCTCGCTCGCCACGTCGGGCGCTCCGGCTCCCGAGGTCTCGGTCGACGATCTCGCGGCCGAACAGGCGCAGGCCGAGGAGGAGGCTGCCGCGCGAGACGCGGACGAACCCTGGTCAGGGAATACGCCGTGGGGCGGGGAGCGGCCGCGTCCGGCGCTGCGGCGAAGGATCCAGTTCCGCATGATGCGCTGGCTCGGTCGTCGCTGGCTTCCCGAGATCACGGATCCGGTCTCCCATGGTGACGTCGTGCGGCTGGCGGGGCGTGAGATGACGGCCCTCCACACGCCCGGCCATACCGCCGACCACTTCTGCCTGCACGATCCCGAGACCGGAACGCTTCTCGCCGGCGACCACGTGCTCCCGACGATCACGCCGCACATCTCCGGCCTTTCGCTCACCCGGGACCCTCTCGCCGCCTTCTTCGCGTCGCTCGAGGAGGTGGCGGCGATCGAGGGTGTCCGCAACGTCCTTCCGGCGCACGGGCACCCCTTCTCCGATCTCCGTGGACGGACCGTGGCGATCCGGCGGCATCACGAAGAAAGGCTCTCGCGCGTGAAGGAGATCTCGCACGAGATCGGACGCCCCGCGACGGTGACCGAGTTCTCGCGCCGACTCTTCCGTCCGCGGAGCTGGGGATCGATGGCCGAGAGCGAAACCTACGCGCACCTCGAGCATCTGCGTTTCGCTGGCGAGGCCGAGCGAAGCGTCGATCCCTCCGGCGAACCTCGCTTCCTCGCACGCTGAGCTCCCGCGAGCGCAGTCGACCGCCCGGTCGATCGCCGCATGCCCACATTTCGAGCAGCGGCGCTTGGCGACTGCCCATCCTTTGATCGTCGTGCACGCGTCGTGGGGCCCGGATCTGCTCGCAAACGCTGCTTCGCGGATTGGTCCGCACTTTGCATCGTCGTATTGCGGCTCGCGCCCGGCCTTCGTGAGGGAGCTCGTGTCGTACATCGTTCCTGCCGCCGTGGTCGACCGCATGGGAACTGCCGGCGCCGCGAAGCTCGCCCAAACCACCGGCCAGGTCCTGCTCCGCTCGGCGCTCGGGGCAGGAATCCTCTCGCTGGCCGTTTGCCTCGCCGTCACGGCGTCGCAGCAGACGGGCACGAAGCTCGTTGGCGCGCTCGTCTTTCCGGTCGGCTTCTGCGTGCTCGTCCTGCTCGGCCTCGATCTCGTCACGGGAAACTTCGCGCTCGCTCCGATGCCGCTTCTGCGCGGCGAATCGACGCGGATCTCGCCCATCGTACGAAGCCTGGCTCTCGCGTTCTCCGGGAATCTGATCGGGAGCCTTTCGATCGCAGGACTCGTCGCGGCATCGCTCACGATGGGGTTCTCGGAGTTCGGGGCGCCCGACGCAGAAGCGATCCGCGCGATCGCGCGGGCGAAGACCCTCGGATACGCGGAGCACGGGGCGTCCGGTCTTCTCGCCGTCGTCGTCCGCGCGATTCTCTGCAACTGGATGGTGACGCTCGGAGTCGTGATGGCCCTCACGAGCACCTCCGTCGGTGGGAAGATCGCCGCGATGTGGCTCCCGATCTTCCTCTTCTTCGCGCTCGGCTACGAGCATGCGGTCGTCAACATGTTCGTGATCCCGCTCGGGATGCTGCTCGGCGCCGGAGTCTCGTTCTCGGATTGGTGGCTCTGGAACCAGATCCCCGTGACGATCGGGAACTTGGCGGGCGGGCTCGTGCTGACGGCGCTGGCGCTCGAGCGAGTGCATGGCTCGAAGCCCGAGGCGATCGGTCCCGAGATCGTTCCGGTCGGGGGAGAGGGAGGGCCGGGGGGTCCGGCCTGGACCCATCCGGGCGAGCGATCGTGATGCGAGCCCCCGGATCCCGCGAGCCTTCGGTCGCGAACGGAGACGAGTCCGGCACGACGAGGATCGTCGTCGTCGGCAACGGAATGGTCGGCCACCGCTTCTGCGAGCGGATCGCCGAGCTGCGCGGCGAGCGCGCGATCGAACTCGTGGTGATCGGCGAGGAGAATCGGCCCGCCTACGACCGCGTGCACCTGAGCTCGTTTTTCGACGGAGCCGGCTCCGACTCGCTCGGAATCGCCGATCCGGACTGGTATCGCGAGCAGGGCTTCGAGCTCCGGCTCGGTGAGAGGGTCGAGTCGATCGATCGCGGGGCTTGCGAGATCGAAACCTCGCGGGGCCGACGCGTCGGCTACCAGGCACTCGTGCTCGCGACCGGATCGGTTCCCTTCGTACCGACGGTTCCCGGGATCGATCTTCCAGGCGTCTTCGTCTACCGCACGATCGACGACCTCGAGGCGATCCGCGAGTGGGCTGCGCGCGAGGGCGTGGTTCGAGCCGCCGTGATCGGAGGCGGTCTTCTCGGCCTCGAGGCTGCGAAGGCCGCCGTCGATCTCGACCTCGAGACGCACGTGGTCGAGTTCGCCGACCGGCTCATGCCGCGCCAACTCGACGAGGGTGGAGCGACGCTCTTGCGTCGCGCGATCGAGTCGCTCGGCGTTCACGTCCATACCGGAAAGTCGACCGAGCGGGCGATCGGCGACGAAGCCATCGCGGGGCTCCGCTTCGCCGACGGCACGCACCTTTTCGCCGAGCTCGTGATCGTATCGGCCGGGATCCGGGCCCGTGACGACCTCGCGCGCAGCGCGGGTCTCGCGGTCTCCGAGCGGGGCGGCGTCGAGGTCGACGACGGCCTCCGGACGCTCGATCCGCGAATCTACGCGATCGGGGAGTGCGCTTCCTACGCGGGCTGCATCTACGGGCTCGTCGCCCCGGGCTACGAGATGGCGGACGTACTCGCGCGGAGACTCGTCGGCGAACCGGACGCGCGTTTTAGGGGCGCCGATCTATCGACGAAGCTCAAGCTTCTCGGTGTCGATGTCGCGAGCTTCGGCGATCCCTTTGCCGATACCGACGGGATTGCCGGGCGGCGCGTGCTCGTCGAGGACCGCGTCGCGGGCGTCTATCAGAAGCTCGTCGTGAGCGCCGATGGAGAGCGACTCCTCGGAGGCATCCTGGTCGGCGATACGTCGCCGTACGCCGAGCTGGTCCGCAAGGTTCGCGAGCGCTCCTCGCTTCCGCCTCGCCCGCACGAGCTCCTGACGGGAGCGGCCGCCGCTCCGGCCGATGCCGCGACGCTCGCCGATTCGGCGCAGGTCTGCGCCTGCAACGACGTCTCGGCCGGGCGCATCCGCAGCGCCATCCTCGAGCAGGGAGTCGATGGCGTCGCGGGAATCAAGGCCGCCACCCGCGCCGGAACCGGCTGCGGAGGTTGCCTGCCCCTCGTGACCCGCATCGTCGAGGCGACGCTCGAGGCCGCCGGGCGCGCCGTCGACCGGAATCTCTGCGAGCACTTCGCGCACACGCGCGAGGAGCTCTTCTGGATCGTCCGGCTGGGACGGATCCGGAGCTTCGACGTGCTCCTCGATTCACATGGCACGGGCGACGGCTGCGAGGTCTGCCGTCCCGCGGTCGCATCGATCCTCGCGAGCGTCTGGAGCGATCCGGTCCTCGACCATGCGTCGATCCAGGACACCAACGATCGCTTCCTCGCGAACATCCAGCGCGGCGGAACCTATTCGGTCGTCCCGAGGATCCCCGGCGGCGAGATCACTCCCGAAAAGCTCGTCGTGATCGGCGAGGTCGCCGCACGTTTCGACCTCTACTGCAAGATCACGGGAGGGCAGCGGATCGATCTGCTCGGAGCGCGGGTCGAGGATCTTCCCGACATCTGGGAGTCGCTCGTCGAGGCGGGGTTCGAGAGCGGTCATGCGTACGGCAAGGCGATGCGGACGGTGAAGAGCTGCGTCGGCCGGACGTGGTGCCGCTTCGGTGTCCAGGATTCGACGGCGTTCGCGATCCGGATCGAGGAGCGCTACCGCGGGCTCCGCGCTCCCCACAAGCTCAAGTCGGCCGTCTCGGGCTGCATCCGCGAGTGTGCCGAAGCACAGAGCAAGGACTTCGGTCTGATCGCGACCGAGAAGGGCTGGAACCTCTACGTCTGCGGAAACGGTGGCTCGCATCCCCGGCACGCCGATCTCCTGGCCGGCGATCTCGACGAGGAGACCGCGATCCGCCTGATCGATCGCTTCCTCGTCTTCTACCTGCGAACCGCGAAGCCTCTGCAGCGGACGGCCCGCTGGCTCGAGGATCTCGAGGGAGGGCTCGATCGGCTTCGACGGGTCGTCGTCGAGGATTCGCTCGGCATCGCCGCACGGCTCGAAGCCGACATGGAAGAGCTCGTCTCCGGCTACCGCTGCGAGTGGACGGAGGTGGTCCGCAACCCCGAGCGCCGCGAGTGGTTCCGCCACTTCGCGACCTCGAGAGAGTCCGACGACTCGCTTCCGATGCTCCGGGAGCGCGGCCAGAAGCGACCGGCCGACTGGCCCGCGGCGCCGGCGCTCGCAGCCCCGCGGCCGCTCCCGCCCGAACCGACCTGGTCGTGGGTGCCCGTCGGGCGCGTCGAGGACTTTCCCGAGGATGGCGGGCGAGCGGTGCGACACGGCGACGCAGAGCTCGCGGTCTTCCGCTTCTCGAGGCGGGGGGCGTGGTACGCGACGCAGAGCGCGTGCCCGCACATGGGAGATCGCGTCCTCGCGCGCGGCCTTCTCGGGAGCCAGGGCGGCGAGCCGAAGGTGGCGTGTCCGATGCACAAGAAGACCTTCTCGCTCGCGACGGGGAAGGGTCTTTCCGATCCCTCGCTCGAGGTCGCGACGTTCCCGGTCGAGATCCGAGGCGAGTACGTGCACGTGAAGCTTCCGGAGCCCGAGGCACTCGCTCGCGCGCTCGCCTGCGAAAGAGGCGGCTGCAGTGGCAAGGACGAGCGCGCTCGCGAGACCTGACTCGGGGCGCAGGTCACGAGCTCTGGTGCGGGCGCCGCGAATCGGCACGGGTCGCCGATCGAGCCGGCGCCCTCCGGCCGCGGCGAGGCGCGCGTCCGTGCTGCGCAGGGCGCGGCGCCACCCCCTCGAGGAGTCGCCCGATGAGACGCGTCCACTCGGAAGGATCCGGAGGCGGTGCACCGAGCATCCTCGTCACGATCGAACCGAGCTGGAGCATGAGCAGGAAGCGAACGATCGCCTGTGTCGAGACGTCGCTCGCGACGACGTGCTGCTCTCTCGCCCGCTCGACCATCCCTGCGACCTCGCCGGCATGTTCCCGGAGGACGGAACCGAGCCTCTCGCGAAGCTCCCGCTCGCGACGCGCCGCGACCGCAGCATCGAGGAGAAGAACCTCGGTCGGATGCAGCTCCCCTGCGACGGTGATCTGCGCGAGTGTTCGCAGCATGCTCGCCACCGGGACCGCGGTGTCGCGGACCAGCACGCCTGCGGCATGATCGACCCCGCGCTCGGCGAGGGTCTTCACGAGCAGGTCCGCCTTGTCGCGGAAATGCGCGTAGATGGCCCCCGTCGTCACTCCGGCTTCTCGAGCGATGTCGACGACCCGGGCGCCGTCGTAGCCCGATTCCATGAAGACCCGCGCCGCGGCGTCGAGAAGCCGGTCGCGCGTCGCCTCGGGTTCGCGCCGGACGCGGCCCCGCCTCATGCGGCTCGCGCCGGTTCGCGGCGGAGCCTGAACGCGAAGGCGTTCAAGCGCCTCTCGTCGATCGGAGAGCCGTCGTGATAGAGGAAGATCATCGGAATCTCGCTCTGATGCCGGAGCAGACTTTCGCTCACGAGGGCAGGTCCACAGCCCCAGGGGCTCACGAGAACGGCGCCGTCGCACAGCCGCTCGTTCCAGTAGTGCATCACGCTTCCGATCGTGACGGGCGCCTCGCCTCGCGGATGCCGGCCGAGGATCTTGTCGCTTTCGGCGAGGAGCGGCGGGACGGATCCATCGGGGATCCACGGGTGGAGCTTGCGCACCTCTTCGTAGAGCTTGCGCCGCATGCGCCGGAGCCCCATCGCGACGAGCGGTCGCAGCCGGCCCTCGCCGGTTCTCGCGATCTCGCCCGGAGCCTCGGTCGAAGCGTACTCGAGCAGCGTCTGCGAGGGCTCGATCGCGACGCGCAGACCGCGTTCGGCGAGGCGGCGAGCGATCGCGTCGTTCGCGAACTCGTCCATCTTGACGGCGATGTCGCCGGCGACGAGCACGGTTCGCCGCTGCGGGTCGGCCGGCGCGCGGGCGGCGAGCTCGGCGTAGGCCTTGCTCGCACGGCCGATCAAGGCCGCGACGGAGCGTCCGTAGCGGCGGCTGTCCCGGAAGCCCGAGAACGCGCCGAGGAACGCGGGCGCCTCGGCGAGCGTCTCGAGCTCCCGGCACCAGCGTGCGTGCAGCACGTCGACCTCTCCGGGTTCGCGCTCGAGCGCACGGTGGTACGCCGCGAGCTGGACGAGGATGTCGCTCACGGTCGACGAGATCCCGGTCCGGGCGAGAAACGACGCGCCGAGCCCGTTTTCGGGCTGGACGTCTCGCATCGTGACGCTTCCAGCGGCGCCGAGACGCTCGAGCGAGAGCTGGTCCTTCACCGAGAACATGCAGTTCCGGCATACGCCCTGTCCGGTCACCTGCACGAAGACGCGTTCGCGATCGTCCTTCGCATGGTCGAGGTGATTGCGGAAGCCTCCCCAGATGAGCTGGTACGGGAGGCACTCCTTCCCCGAGCAGTCACGACGCCCGGCGCGGAGCCGAGCGGGGTCCGAAGGGCCGGGAGCCACGCCATCGAGGCCAAAGGCCCGATAGTTCGCCGCCATGACGCTCGCGTACGGCTCGCCGACGTTCGGCGGAACGATCTCGCGCGGGTCGTCACGCCGAAGCGGCGGGTTCGGAAGCGGCTCGAGCATTCGGAGGCGCGAAGCGGGTACCGGCGTGGCGCGACCATCATGACGGCGCACGGTGTGGAGGAAGGCCTGGACCCGCGTGGTGTAGCCCGCCGTCCCACCGTGACCGTCGCTTTCGAGTGTCGTGTGCGGGTGCCCTTCGAGTAGGGCCGAGAAGAGCTGCTCGCCGAACGAAGCGGGATTGCAGCCGAACGAGGAGAGCAAGAGGGGGTAGACATCTCCGCGCTCGCGCGAAGCGATCGCCGTCCGGAGGGCCGCTCGCGAATCCGACCATGGGATCCGCGGAAGCGCATGCACCTTCTCGGGAACCGGGAAACAATCCATGGGGAGTGCGAGCACCCCGTTCTCGCGGAGCAGGCGCGGAATCCCCGCATTGATCACGGGGTCGTGGATCACGTGGAGCGGACCGCAGACCGGGACGACGGGAATCCCGTGGGAGCGGCCGTAGTCGAGTGTGCGCTGGCCGATCTCGACCAGCGCGCTGCGGTAGGCGGCCTGCGCCTTTGCCGCCTTGCGCGCCGCCTCGGCGACGACCGCGCGGTCGGGTTCTACGCCGAGCAGCTCGCGGGCCGCGTCGTACAGCTCGCGAAGCAGCGCCCGGCTCCCCGCGCCGGCCGCAAAGGAGAGGACGGGATCGACGACGTCGATCGAGACCCCTCGCGCTCGAAGTGCGGCTCCCGCCATCGCGGGCTGCGCCTGTTCCATTGCGCAGGTGCGACCGCGCATGCCGGCATCGTCGTCCGTCGAGAGGATTCGCGGGAAGAACACGCGCTCGACCCCCGCGTCGAGGATTCCGTGCGCGGCCTTCACGGGGGCGCAGGCGTCGTACGAGTAGCAACGCTCCTCGCCTCGCGAGAGCGACTTCGCCTCGGGGGCGAGGACGCGAACGCCAAAACCGAGAGCGGCCGTGAACTCGACGAGCCAGGGGAGGTAGCCCGCCGTGGCGCCGGCCATCGGAATCCCGATTTCGCGATCGCCGGGACGTCCGGCGAGATGGGGGGCGAGCAACGCCGCGCGTTCGTCGAATGCCGACGGTGCGTCCTTCGCGAGCTTCGCTCGCGCTCCGGATGCGACTTCGTATTTCGGGCAGGCGCCGCCCGAGAGCACGACCTCTTCGGATTCCGAGACGGCGACCCGGGTTCTGGAGATCGTGCAAAGCGTCGCGCACTGGCGGTCCTTGCACTGGAACTCGCTCCGTTCGACGACCTCGGCGCCGAGCGTTCGCGACAACTCGAATCGCGGAGCCGCCGCGAGCGCCTCCCGGCCGAGCTCATCGATCGCGCAGAGCCCGATCCCCCACGCGCCCATCGCTCCCGGATTCGGCGGCACGACGACCTCGCGCCCCGTCACGGCCGCGAGCGTCCACGCGAGCGACTCGCCCGAAGCCGGCTTTCCCTGGAAGAAGATCCGGCGTCCGAACGTGCGCTGTCCCATCACGCGGTTGATGTAGTTGTGGATCACCGAGTACTGGAAGCCGGCAAAGAGGTCGGCGACGGCGAAGCCCTCGTTGTGGGCCTCGGCGGCGGCGTCGGCGACGAAGACCGTGCACATCTGTCCGAGGTCGGGAGGTCGCGTCGCCGCCATGGCGAGCCGCGTGAACTCCGCGATGTCTTCGACCCCGTAGAAGTGCGCCTGCTCCTCGAGAAACGACCCCGTCCCCGCCGAGCACGCCTTGTTCATGTCGCTCTCGACGATCCGGCCGCCTTCGATCTGGATGAACTTCGCATCCTGGCCGCCGATCTCGACCACCGATGCGCTCTCGCCGCCGCGATCGTCGCAGCGGATTGCGGCGGTCGCGTGGGCGACGATCTCGTTGAGCGTGACGATCCGATCCGCCGCCTCCGGGAAGGCGGCGCGCATCACGGTCGCAGCGGCCTCTCGACCCGATCCCGTGAGCGCGATCGCCCGGACGTCGGGCGTCGCGCTCGTGAGCACCGTGCGTACGAGGCGTTGGACGGCATCGACGGGGTTGCCCTGCGTCCGATCGTAGACGTCGAGGACGAGATCTCCGCTCGCGAGCGACGTGAGGACGGCCTTGCTCCCGGTCGAGCCGAGATCGAGGCCGAGGACGCACGGCTCGCGCTCGGTTCCGGGAGCGACCGGAGGCGCTTCGAGTCGGACCACGCGACCGCTCCACTCGCTCGCGGGACGGAGCACGGTGAAGCGCGTCCGGGTGTGGGAGAAGAGCGACGCGGGGTCCTCGGGGAGGCGCGTGGTCGCGTCGCCGCGGCATTGCTCGGCGGCGAGGAGCGCGGCGCCGATCGCCTCGAGGTGGAGGAACGAATCGGGGACGCCGACCTCGACCCCGATCGCCTCGGAGAGCGAATCGACGAGCGTGCGGATTCGCGCGCAACCGCCGATCGCGAAGACGGGGCCGTCGACGCGGGCTCGCGCGAGGAGCGCCGCCACGTAGCGGGCGATCGAGCCGAAATAGCCGCGGAAGAGTGCGTCGGCCGGGCGGCCCTGGTTGCCGAAGTGCGTCATCTCGCTCTTGGCGAAGACCGAGCAGCGGGCGGTGATGGGGATCGAGTCCTCCGCGCTGCAGGCCATGCCGTCGGCCTCCTCGATCGAGAGGCCGAAGCGGCCGGCGATGCGGACCATCGTCTCGCCGGTTCCAGAGGAGCACTTGTCGTTGCCGACGGATTGCACGCGACCGGTGTGGTCGCGCGTGAGCACGCTGTAGCCGCGCGCTCCGACGCTCACGAGATTGAGCGGACCTGCGAGTTCGGGGAGGGCCTCGATCGCGGCCGAGAGGCAGGCGTCCTCGGGAAGACCGCTCACGACCGGAGCGCGAAGCTCGTCGGCATGGAGGCCCGTTGCGCCGAGCGCATCGCAGCCGGCGATTCCGGCTTCGCGGTACCAGGCCTCGAGGGCCTCGGCAGGACGTCCCTCGTGCGTCACGCAGTCACGGCGCTCGACGCGGATCCCGTCGGCGTCGATCGCGACCACGACGAACTTCGCAGCGGCCTTTCCGATGTCGCAGCCCGCGACCCGGAGCGGCTTCGCGCTGCGCACGGTCGAGCCGCGAGCGCGCTTCACGGACGCCGTCGTCGCCGCGCCCGAGCGATCGGGCTTCGAGTGATCCCGCTCCGCCGCCTGCCCATTCGATCCCGCCGACGATTCGCGCATCGATCCTCCTGCACCCGGGCCGGCATTCTAGAGAAGATTTTTATGAAGGTCCATTAAGAAATTATTTATGCGCCCCGATTGGGGATTTCTTATCCTGCGCCGAGGCCGGCGCGCATCCGGCAAGAAGCGACCGGGAACCCGCGGCGTCGTGCAAGAAGCCCGGCAAGCCCGGAGAGGACGGACCCGGACACCCCAAAGGGAGGCGGGACGAGCGATGGCCGAGCGCTACGACGCGATCGTGATCGGGGCCGGGATGGGTGGGGCGAGCTGCGCGGCGCTTCTCGCCAAGCGCGGGCTCCGCGTCCTCGTCCTCGACAAGAACTCGATCCCGGGCGGCAAGGCGATGACGCTCGCGAAGCGGGGCTTCGGCTACGAACTCTGGCCGATCGTCGGAGGCCCCTCACTCGGCTCGCAGTTCGAGCGCGTGCTCGCCGAACTCGGCGTCCCGGGCGAGGTGGAGATCCTCGCCCCGAAGCAGAAGAACCTGCTCGTCTACCGGCGCGCCGATGGAAGCGTCGGAAGAGTCGTCGGATCGGCGCGGCCCGAGGACGCGAACCCCCTTCTCCTCGCAGAACTCCTCGGGCTCGGCGAAGCAGAGGTCGCCGAGGCGGCGCGGCTCATGATGGACATCGTCTCGATGCCCGCCGCCGAGGTCGATGCCCTCGACGACGTCTCGCTCGCGGACGTGATCGCTCGCTACCGCGTACCGCAGAGCGTCGTGAGCTACTGGGGAATGTGGGTCAACATCGTCTTCGTCGTGGGGCTCGATCGCGTCGCAGCGAGCGAGGCGATCCTCACCTTCCAGGACTTCATGCGGAACGGGGCCGGCCGCTACCACGGCGGTGGCTTCGGCAAGATGGCCGAGGCCTTCTGCCGTTCGGTCGAGCGTTCGGGGGGCAGCGTCCGGCTGCGTGCGCGGGTCGAGCGGATCCGGATCGAGGACGGCGCCGTCCGCGGCGTCGACACCGACGCGGGCGCGTTCGACGCGCCGATCGTGGTGAGCAACGCGGGGATCCAGCCGACCGTGCTCCGTCTCGCGGGAGAAGAGAACTTCGGCAAGCCCTACGTCGAGCGGGTCCGAAGCCTCGTGCCTTCGGAGGCCATCATCGGGTTTCGCTACTTCATGGACCGTCCGGTGATCGAGCACGGCATGGCGATCTCGTTTTCCGACGCGAGCCATCTGCACGCAGCGCGGCTCGCCGAGATCGAGGCCGGCCGGCTTCCCGACGAGCCGCTGCTCTTCTGTGTGGTCCCCTCGGCCTACGATCCGGGCCTCGCTTCCGAAGGCGGGCAGTGCGCGCTCGTCGGAACGATCTGCACTCCCGACCCCGATTTCGCGCACGCCGAGGCGCTCCTCGAGCGGCTCGATTCGCATTTCCGGCGGCTCTGGCCCGAAGCCGAAAAGGCCGTGCAGCGCGTCGAGCGCTACACGAGCGCCGACGTCTCCTCGCTCACGCGCGATCGGGCGGTGGTTCGGCAGGGCGGCGAGTGCATCGGCCTCGCACAGAGTGTCGGCCAGTGCGGCCGCCACAAGCCCGATGCGCGCGCGCCGGTTCACGGCCTCTACTTCGTCGGCTGCGACGCGGGCGGCCGCGGTTGCGGAACGCATCAGGCCGTCGATTCCGGGGTGAACGTTGCAAAGCTCGTGCTCGAGGATCGCGCCGCGGGGTAGACGTTCCCGGGATGGGGTCGGGGCTCAGCGGCGAGGGTTCGTGGGGCCCCTTTCCGGATCGACGCCCCTCGGCATCCGGACGAGAGCGGCGACGAGGCGCAGCGACGCCGCGACCCCGTCGTCGTGCCCCTTCTCGAACTCGCGCTCGCTCTGTCCCATCGTGTTCGTCACGTGCGCGAAACACACGACGGGTTTCTCGCGCGCGGCGGCGAAGGCGTAGAGCGCAGCCGACTCCATTTCGACGGCGAGGATCCCCTCGCGCTCGGCGAGTGCCACGGCGCGCGCCGTTTCGCGAAAGGGAGCGTCGGTCGTCCAGCTCGCGCCTTCGAGAACCTCGATTCCGCCTTCGCGGAGCGCTGCTCTCGCGGCGCCGAGGGTCTCGGCCGAGGCCTCCGCGTAACGCGCGGGCGCGAGGTAGTGGTAGCTCGTTCCCTCGTCGCGGAGCGCTCGCGTCACGAGCACGAAGTAGGGAGGCTCCGCGGCCCGTGAGATCTGGCCCGAAGACGTGATGCTCACGAGAAGCTCGCAGCCGCACGAGAACATCTGCTCCGCCACGAGCACGGCGTAGGGTGCGCCGACCGCGCAGCCGACCACACCGACCCGCACGCCCTCGAGGTCGACCTCGTAGAGCTCGCTGTGGTAGCAGGCCCAGGTCTCGCTCCGCCTGCCCCGGCCCGTTCGCAAGAGCGAACGCACGATGTCCCCGTCGGGGTCGAGTACACAGACGCGCGGCACCCGGAGCGCCGCGAGCCCCTTCTGGCGCTTCGCTTCCGAGAGCACCGTGAGCGGTGAGAAGACCGACGGCGCGCTCGGGTCCTTGCACGAGAGGATGGGGGCGTCCGCCGAGGCGAGGCAGGACGGAGCTTCGTCGTGCGACGGAGTCCCGGAGGTCGACGCGGAGTCGTCCGGTGCTTTCATCTCGCCGGCCTAGCCGAAGATCGCTTCCATCGGCAGCGGCTTCTCGTAATCGCGGCGCCCGATGTCCTCGAGCGCTGCGGCGAGGTCGAGCCGCGGGACGGCCTGCGCCTCGCGACAGTAGACGAACGAGGTGGCGCAGTAGTCGTCGACGCGCTCCGCGATCCCCCAGGCGAGAAGTCCCGGCCGCACGTGACGCTGCCAGCCTCGTCCGGCCGGCGGGTTCGTCTTCTCGTAGCGGGCGAGGGCGTCGTCCTGTCCCTCGCCGAAGTACATCGCCCCGATCTGCTGGATCGTCACCGTGAGCTCGCGCTCGTAGACGATGGGATCGAGGACGTGCCAGCGGTAGAAGCCCAGGAAATCCGGCATCGGACGTCCGCCCGGCGGTCGGACGTCGAGCGGCGCTCCGGCGTAGGGAGCGGAGTGCGGACCCATCCCCCAGGCGCTCCCGACGTAGTCCTCGAGACCGGTTCCGCAGATCGTCGGAAACTCCCGGTCGCCATCCCGGTAGATCTTGACCTCGCCTTCGCCGTACCACATCGCCGCGTCGATGGTCCGGATTCCGACGCTGCAGCCGAGAAAGCGCCCCGGCCCCCGCAGCCCCTCGCTGATCACGAAGTCGCGCCGGAGCGTGGTCGGGTTCTCGCGACGCCAGGCGACGTGGAGGAAACCGGAGTCCTCGGGGAGGCGAGGCTCGAGCGTGTAATCGATCTGGTAGTAGAGATCGAGCGCGCGTGCAGAGCCGTTCGAGAGCTCGACGCGTACCCGCTCACGGAAGGGAATCGGAACGAACGAGTTGAAGCCTCGGGCCTCCTGCGCCGCGACGAGCGCCGACGCGAACGCGACTGGACGCCCGTGCGGCATGCCGAAGAAGTCGAGGCAGGGAACCGAGATGCTCGGCTCCGGGCCATCTCCGTAGAAGACCTCGAGGACGAGCGCGCGCATCACCTCGGGGCGTGCCGGGGGAAAGGTCATCCAGACGTGGCGGATCGTTCCGGGGCCCCGGAGATCCGCGAGCACGACGCGCTCGCCGGGATCGAGCCGCTTCGACGGCGCGCCCTTGCGGCCCCCGCAGGCCTTCCCGCCGGCGCCTCGCGCGCCGGTCGGGTTCTCGAAACTCACCGCGCGACAGTCGAGGGAGAGGTCGATGATCGAGGGGTCGTGGAGCGCTCGCATGCGGCGCAGGGTACGCCAAGGGCCGCTTCCGGCACGAGGCCTCGCGAGACCGCGCCCGACGCGGGATGCTCGGGTGTTCCGCCGGCGCGGTTCCGGCGGACGGCCCTTCCGCGGGCGGGCTTCTCGATCGGGAGGAATCTCCGATGCGTCCGGGCGAGGCCTTCCAATCCATGCAGCAGTTCCTTCGCCGGAACTTCGTCGCGGGAGTCCTCTCGGTGCTCCCGCTGCTCATCACGATCTGGATCCTCCGCTGGTTGATCGACCTCCTCGAATCCGGCGTCCGTCTGCTGCCGCCGGCACTTCGTCCCGAGAACCTCTTGCCCTTCTACGTGCCGGGACTCGGGGCGCTCGTCACGCTCGCTGCGGTCGTCGCGCTCGGCTTCGCCATGACCACTCTCGTGAGCCATCGCATCACGCGCTGGGTGAACGGGCTCTTGCTCCGGATCCCCGTCTTTCGCGGAATCTACGCGGCCGTGAAGCGGCTCGTCGAGGCGATCATGCTCCCGCAACATCAGAGCTTCCGCCGCGTCGTCCTGATCGAGTATCCCCGCAAGGGGATCTACGCGGTCGGTCTCGTCACGGGAGTGACGGAGGGCGAAGTGCAGGAGCGCACCTCGGCGCGGGTCGTGAACGTCTTCGTTCCGACGACGCCGAACCCGACCTCCGGCTATTACGTCCTCGCCCCGGAATCCGAGCTCATCCCGCTCTCGATGAGCGTCGAGGACGCGTTCAAGCTCGTGATGTCGGGCGGAATCGTCACCCCGGAGCATCCCGACGGCCGTGTGGAGAATCCACGGGCCGGGGCCGCACCCGCGTCTTCCGCAGGGGCTCGGGGTCCGGAATGAGCTTTGCAACGGCGCGCGGTGGATGCGATCGTCGCGCCTCGGCCACGATGCGAACGGAACGAGAGGGAGCGAGTCCATGAAGATCGGCCTGTGCACGTTTCCGACCGAGCACGCGATGAGCTTCCCGGCGCTCGCCGCGGCCGCCGACGAGCGCGGCTTCGAGTCGATCTGGGTGGCCGAGCATTCCCACATCCCGGCGAGCCGGAAGACTCCCTATCCCGGCGGTGGCGAGCTTCCGCGAATCTACTACGAAGCGATGGATCCCTTCGTCGTGCTCGCGGCGGCGGCGAGCGTCACGCGCCGGATCAAGCTCGCGACGGGAGTCTGCCTCGTCGTCCAGCGCGATCCGATCCACACCGCGAAGCAGGTGGCCTCACTCGACCGGGTCTCGAACGGGCGCTTCGTCTTCGGGATCGGCGCGGGCTGGAACCAGGAGGAGATGGCGAACCACGGGACGCTCGACTACTCGCGGCGCGGCAAGCTCCTTCGCGAGAGGATCGAGGCGATGCAGGCGATCTGGAACGAGGAGAAGGCCGAGTACCACGGCGAGTTCGTCGATTTCGATCCGATCTTCGCCTGGCCGAAGCCCGTGCAGAGGCCGCGCCCCCCGATCCACGTGGGGGGCGGCTGGCCGCGCGCCGCGCGCCGCGCGGCACGCTGGGGCGATGGCTGGATCCCCGTCGGAGACGCCGAGGGCGTCTTGCGCCGACTCGACCAATTTCGCGACCTGGTGCGCGAGGCAGGCCGCGATCCCGCTGCGGTCGAGGTCTCGCTCTATTTCGCTCCCCCCGAGAGGGCCATTCTCGAGCGGCTCCGGGACGCGGGCATCTCGCGCGCGATCCTCGGAGTGCCCGCCGAGCCGGCCGAGCGCGTGCTTCCGCTCCTCGACGGCTACCGCGCGCTCGCCGAAGCGATCGGATAGCGCTTCGGGGCCGAGAGCGCTGGTCGGGAGGCTTCTCGTGAAGCGGATCGCCGAGCTACGAGACCTCTCGGACGACCACCACACGGCGCTCGTCCTCGCGCGGCGTTGCCTTCGCGCACGACCCGGCGATGACTCGGCGATCGCCTCGGCCTGGGCCGCCGTCCGCGCCGCCTTCGACGTCGAGCTCGAGCCGCATTTCCGGATCGAGGAGCAGTACCTGCTGCCCGCGCTCGAGGAGATCGGCGAGTCGGAGCTCGCGGAACGTGTCCGCTCCGATCACGCATTGCTCCGGGGCCTGGTGGCGGCAGGCGCTGCGGATGCCGGCCACGTCGAACGCTTCGGCCACCTGCTCGACGCGCACGTACGCTTCGAGGAGCGCGAGGTTTTCGAACTCGCACAGACGCGCCTCTCGCCCACGGCGCTCGCGGCGATCGCTGCAGCGTGCTCGCAGTGGCGTCGCGCGCGTGCGAAGGGCGGGGGCTGAAGGCTTCCGGGCGGGCGGGGCGACGACGAGCGCGGCGCTCGCGGCCGCTACTGGCGACGCTCAGCGCTTGCGGCTCTTCATGAGCGCGATGATCGGAGACGGCTCGGCGGGATGCCATTTCGTTTCTTCGGGAGGCTCGTGCCAGACGAAGGGCAGGTGCTCGACGTGCCCCGGCGCTTTCGCCTTCTCGAAGACGGCGAGTGCCGCTCGCAGCACGGCGCGCTGCGTATCGGCGTCGTTCACGTCTCCGTACGGGCGCCCGAAGGGATGCTCGATCGCAGCGACGCGCGGCATGCCGATGCGGCGCTGGTAGACCCAGATCGGGTTCAGGACGACCGTCGGAATCCCCGCTGCCTCGATCACCCTCGCGACCAGTCCGACGGACCGGCAGCAATCGGGTCAAACGGGGGCGAGGAGGGCGAGATCGACCTCCTCGCGTTTCATCCTCGCGGCGATCTCGGGCGCGCTTTCCCGTTCGAGCGTGCTCGTGTCGCGGCCCTGATAGCCCATGATCGAGTAGTGCGTCTCGGCCATCGCGCCAACCTCGCCATCGCGCACGAGTTCGCGCAGGCGATCGAGAGGAAGCGCGACGTTCAGGTCGCGAAGCAGATACCCCGTGTCGATGTGGAGGTGGTTCGCCTCGATCGTCGCGGCAGTCGCATCGGCGCGCAGCGCACGCCAGCTCGGATCGCCGCGCAGCGGATCGCGGCGCTCGAGTTCCATGTCGAAGGGGGGGGCGCCTTTCATCGAGAGTCCCGCCGTCGAGACGAGCGCGAGCTTCGATTCCCCGAGCGGCTTCTCGACGGCCGCCCACGGAATCGGCGGATGCGAGGACTCGGGCGGAATCGACGCCGAGAGGAGCCGGGTGAGCGTCGATCCCGCAAACCGCCAGGGATCGACCGTCTTTCCGGGACTTTCGGCCATCGCTCCTCCTCGCCGACGCGAGCGTAGCCGCGCCCGACTCGAACGGAAACCGGGTCCGTGGCCTCGCGTGCGGCGCGCAAAGACCGCGCGACCTCCTTCACCCTCCGCCCGTGGGGTAGACTCCCGACGCAACCGAAACCCTCGAGACGGAGACCCCCACCATGATCGGTTACGTGACGATCGGATCGAAGGACCTCGCCCGCGCCTGCAAGTTCTACGACGCGCTTCTCGCCGAGGTCGGCGCGAAGCAGCTCATGGGAATGGATCGCATCAAGTTCTACGGGACGGGTCCCGGAACTCCCATGCTCGCGGTCTGCACCCCCTACGACGGCAGCGAGCAGAATCCCGGAAACGGCAACATGGTGGCGATCCCGGCGGGTTCGCGCGCGGCGGTCGACAAGCTCTACGCCAAGGCCATCGAGCTCGGCGCCCGCGACGAAGGCGCTCCCGGAGAGCGGATGCCGATCTTTTACGGCGCCTACGTCCGCGACCTCGACGGCAACAAGCTCTGCTTCTTCGACATGAAGCTCGGCTGAACCCGCCGCGCACCTCGTCGCGGGCGATCGACGTAGGGTTCCTGCTCCCCTTCGCAGCGGGGAACTTCCTCTACATCGGAGCTTCCGACCTCGTGCCGGAAGTGAACGAACACCGCGACGTGGGCTCGAGCGTCCTGCACTTCTTCGCCTTCGCACTCGGGCTCGCGCTGCTCTTCGCGCTCCGGGAAATCCTCGGCCAGGGAATCTCTGAAGAAGTCCCCCCGCATGATGGACGAGCGCGGGGGTGAGAGATGGAGAAGCAACAGAACTTTGCCTCTGCGGCATGGAGCCAGAAGGAGAGCTCGACGCAGCAGGGGCGATTCCTGGCCGAGATGGATGCGGTGATCCCATGGTCTCTACTGGTCGGCCTGATCGAGCCGCACGACCCGAACTCGGGGAGAGGCTGCCCCCCGCACCCACGGGACGATCGATGGAGAATCAGACGGAGGTGGAGAGGAAAGAGTCAGAGTGCTCTCGGGAGGTTCCCGGAAGCGACCCACGCTCCACGGATCTCAGGAAACTCCAGTCCCGGAGAGCGAGGGCCTCGCGAAAACGTCCTCTGCGAGTCGTGCGAGAGGCCGGAGGCCTCGTCTGCGAGCATCCGTGATGGTGCGCGGGCTCAGGAGCGAAGCGGCGGGATCGAGAGGTAGTGGAGCCTCTTGAGCTCGCGGCGTCCGCGGGTCACGGTTTCGAGGATGAGTCCTGCGTAGAAGCTCAGGAACGCGAGCAGCATGGCGCCGGTCGCGAGCACCGCCGTCGGCAGGCGCGGGACGAGCCCGGTCTCGAAGAAGGTCGTGAAGACCGGCCAGGCGAGGGTGAGTGAGAACGCCGCGAGGGCGAGGGCCATCGCCGAGAAGAAGGCGAGGGGGCGCTCCTCCTTCACGAGGGTGAGGATCAGCGCGAGGATTCTCACGCCGTCCCGAACCGTGCTGAGCTTGCTCGGAGAGTTCTCCGGCCTCGGAAAGTAGGGGGTGTCGATCTCGGCGATCGGCATGCGGAGCTCGAGCGCATGCACCGTGAGCTCGGTCTCGATCTCGAATCCCATCGAGAGGGCCGGGAAGGACTTGACGAAGCGCCTCGAGAAGACCCGGTAGCCCGAGAGGACGTCGCTCAGGCCGGTCCCGAAGACGAGCGACACCAGCGTGCCGAGGAGGGCATTCCCCGTACGGTGCCCCTTGCGGTAGGCCGCGGCGTCCGTCGCGATCCGTCGTCCGTTCACCATGTCGAGCGACCGCTCGACGAGCGTCTCGACGAGCGTCGGGGCGGAAGCCGCATCGTAGGTGGCGTCGCCGTCGACGAGGACGTAGATGTCGGCGTCGACGTCGGCGAACATCCGCCGCACGACGTTGCCCTTCCCGCGAAGCGGCTCGGCTCGCGTCGAGGCGCCGGCCTCCCGCGCACGCTCCGCCGTCTCGTCGGTCGAGGCGTTGTCGTAGACGTAGACGCGTGCGGAGGGTAGATGCCTCCGGAAGGCGGTGACGACGGTCGCCACCGACGCCGCTTCGTTGAAGCACGGAACGAGCACCGCGATCGAGGGCCCCTCGGCGTTCTTTCCCGAACCGGCGTCCATGATCGGCGACGAGTATACATGGTACCGTGGCGCAGTGGATCGGATGCCTCTCGTGCGGTCGATCCGGGCACTCCTCTCGGCCGGCTTGCGCTCGCCGGTCACCCCCGTTTGTCTTCTCTACGTCGCCTTGGCGATTCCGTTCGCGATGGTGAATCTCGATCAAGACGAGTTCACGTTCATCCGCGAACCGTACGAGCTCCTGGGCGGCGACTACACCGCGGGCTACCTCGCAGAAGGCGACCCTGCCGCGGCCCTGCGAACGGCGGCGCGTGCGTATTTCCTCTACTGGAACTACCGGCCGCTCTTCTCGCCGATCGTTGCCCCCGAACACCAGCGCATGTTTGCCGTCGAGGAGGAGAAGTTCGGCTACCAGAAGCGCGAGAGCGTCGATCCCCGCACGCCGGACGCCGTTGCCCAGTACTCGAAGAAACTCGTCGTCCCCGAGCCCGACCGGCTCTATTCGTTCGGCTCCGGAAAGCCTCTCCTCTCGGCGATCGCTTCGATTCCGCAGCTCGGGGTCGCGCAATGGCTCACGCAGGGTGGCGAGAGCTTGATCGAGATCCAGCACCGCAAGAACTACCACCCGATCTTCATCGTCGTGCGGTGGGTTCAGCTTCTGAGCGGCCTCGTGACGCTCCTCCTCGTCTACCACGTGATCCGGGACGAGTTCGGCGTCGATCGAGCCGTCTGGGGAAGCGCCGTCTTCGCCCTGTTTCCGATCTCGCTCAAGTTTTTTCCGAATCTGCATCACGACTCGGTGATGGTTCCCTTTGCGGTGCTCGCCGTCTTTGCACATGCGAAGGCGCACCGGGCGCTCACGGGGGTGGGACTCGGGCTCGCGCTCGCAGCGAAGAATGCTGCAATCTTCCTCCTCCCGGTGCTCCTGCTCCAATCGATCCTCCGAGTGGTTTCCGACGCGAAGCGGGAGTCGACGGACGGACGCAAACGCCACGCCTTCGTCCGTGAGGCGAAGGGACTCGTCCTGGCCGGGGGGATCGCGCTCGCGCTGCTCGTCCCGTTCGCGAACCCGATCTCCTACGCCGAGGAGATCCTGACGCCGATCAGCGGCCGCGAGTTCGACCCCCGCGGTGAGGACGTGAAGAAGTTCATGACGGCGACGAGGCTCGAGGCCCGGAGCGAGAGTGGTCTCTCGGCGTTCCGTCCGGAGGTCGTCGCGGTTCGCGAGGTCCTCTACTTCGACGAAGTGGCGTTCTTCTTCTTCGCGCTCACGCTCTTCGGGCTCTTGCCTCGCTGCAGCCGCGACATCTCGCGCGTGTCGCTGGTGATCGTCCTGCTCTCCGTCCCGTTCGGGCTCGTGTTCGGGCACTCGCTCGGTTATCGCTCGCTTCTCTTCGTTCCGTTCTTCGCCATCGCGTGTGGAGACGTCCTCGGGCCCCGGGCCCTGCGCTGGCTCTGTCTCCTTCTCGCGGGGATCTCGCTCCTCTATGTCATCGACCCGGTCACGACGAGCGATGCGACCTACATCGTCGAGGACCGGACGTTTCTCGAGGTGATCGGAGGCTGGTTCCGCTGAGGCGGCACGACCGGGGATGCGAGCGCCCACGGTGCGGCGAAGCAGGCTGGCCGCCCGCATGCCGTCCTCGGCCGGCGCGGTACCCTCGCCCGCCGCTCGCGAGAGGAGACTCGTGCCTGCAGCACTCGAATGGCCGGCGGCACTCCCGCCCGAAGATCGCGAACGATCGCCCCATACGGGCCTCGCGCGCGCGCACTGGGAGGCGATCGCGGACGGGCTTCTCGCGGGAGCGCAGCGCTTCGCGACCCCGCGCCGCGCGCTCCTCCATCTCCCCGGTGGGCGGCCGAGCCGCCACGGAGTCGTGTCGGACGGGCTCGAGGGCTTCGCGCGGACGTTTCTTCTCGCGGCCTTCCGCCTCGCCGGGGCGGGAGGCCACGCACCGGGCGACCTCGCCGCGCGCTACGCGGAGGGTCTCGCCGCGGGGAGCGAGCCGGGGCACGCGGAGTCCTGGCCCGAGATCACGCCTTTCTCGCAGCCGATGGTGGAGGCCGCGTCGATCGCGATCGCCCTCCACGAGACGAGGCGCTGGATCTGGGACGCGCTTTCCGACCGCGTTCGCGAGAACACCGTCTCGTGGCTCTCGGGAAGCCTCGGCAAGCTCCACGCTCCGAACAACTGGCTCCTGTTCCGTGTCGTCGTGAGCCGCTTCCTGGCGTCGGTGGGCGCGGCGCACAGGCCCGACGACCTCGTTCGCGACCTCGATCTCGTCGAATCCATGTATCGCCGCGACGGCTGGTACAGCGACGGCCCGGGGCGCAACTACGACCACTACGTGGGCTGGGCGATGCACCTCTACCCGTTGCTCTGGCTTCGGATGGGCGGCGCGCAGGACGACCCGGCGCGTGCCGAGCGCTTCCGTGGACGCACGCGACGCTTCCTCAGCGACTTTTCCCACCTCTTCGGCGCCGATGGCGCCCCGCTCCTTCAGGGCCGCTCGTGCATCTATCGCTTCGCAGCCGCGGCGGCGCCGTGGGCGGGGGCGCTCCTCGATGCGACGCCTCTCGCACCCGGCGAGACGCGCAGGCTCGCGAGCGGTGCGCTCCGCTACTTCCTCGCGCACGGAGCGGTGCGCGACGGTGTCCTCACGATGGGCTGGCACGACGAGTTCGTGGCGATGGCGCAATCCTATTCAGGACCATCGTCGCCGTATTGGGCGAGCAAGGCCTTCCTCGGTCTGCTCCTCGCGCCGGACCATCCGGCGTGGACTGCGCGCGAGGAGCCGCTTCCCGTCGAGCGCGGCGATTTCGTGCGCGCACTGCCGGCGCCCGGTTGGCTCGCGGCCGGAACGCGCGTCGACGGAATCGTTCGCGTCTACAACCATGGGAGCGATCATTTTCCGATCTTTCCCGGCACGCACGAGGAGGCTTCCGATCCGCTCCCCGACGACGCCGGATACCGGAAGCTCGCGTATTCGACGGCGACGGCGCCGACCACGGGGCAGGATGCCGATCGGCGCGATGTCGACGCGCAGGTGGCGCTCGCGAGTGCCGACGGCCGGCGCTCGCGTCGCGCCCGGATCCATCCGCTCGCCGCAGTGGATCGCTTCGCGGCGTCGTGCTTCTACCCGGGCGAGCTGGCGGTGGTCGAGGGGCGCGTCTTCCCGGTCTGGCTCGAACGTGTCGAGACGGTCTCGATCGCGCGTGGCGCCACGGAGATCCGCATCCACCACGCCGCGACCTTCGGTGAGCGCCGGCTCGTCGACGGTGGCTTCGCGGTCGCGAACCGCGGGGTCGTGCCGGAGTTCGAGAGCGGCGAGGACTGGTGCCTCGTCCGGAGCCGGGACGGGCTCGTCTCGGCGTCGATCGGCCTGCTCGGATTCGAGGCCGGCGGGGCGGAGCGCTTTGTCGGGCAGAGCGCCCTCGGAAGCCATGCGGTGGCGCCCGTGCTGGTGTCGAGCGCCCGCGTTCCCGCCGAAGCCGTCTACGTCTCGCTGCACGTGCTCACGCGAAGTCCCGATTTCGATCCCGAGCGCGCGCGCCGGGAGATCGTTTCGATCGACGTGACGGGGCGGCAGGTGCGGATCTCGTGCAGCGACGACGAGCGCTTCTTCCTCCAGCTCGTGGCGGCCGAATCGATCGACGAGACGCTCGGCCCGCTCGCTCTCGAAGGCCCGGTGCGCTTCGCGCGCATCTCGCCGGACGGTGGCGCTTTCGTGCTGCGCGAGGGGGCATGACCCTCACGGGGGCCCCTCTGGCGGTAGATCGAGACCCGAGCCCCCGTCAGAAGCTCACGCAACCTGGCGCGAACGGCCCTCCCCAATCGACGCGCACTCAGCCCGTCGGAGTCGTCCTGGAAGGCGAGCGGAACAGTTCCTTCTCGGATTCGATCCAATCGAGCAGGAGCCGAACTCCTCGCTCCGGAGCCACCGAAGGCACGAACCCGAACGCATCACGCGCGCGGGACACGTCGCAGACGAAGTAGGAGAGGTCGCCCGGACGCGCCGGCCCGAATCCGATCTCGGCCGGCCGTCCCGAGAGGCGCTCGATCAGCCGGATGCATTCGATGAGCGAGATTGCGTTGGCCGGGCCACCGCCGACATTGTAGGTGCCGGGAATCGGGTTGCGCTGCCAGTCGAAGAACGCGCCTGCGGCATCACTCGCGTAAAGAATGTCGCGGACCTGCTTTCCCGTTCCGTAGATCGACACGGGCCAGCCGAGAAGGCTCCGGAGCGCGAAGTTCGCGACCCAGCCGTGATCCTCACCGCCGAATTGCCGAGGCCCGTAGATCCCCGTGTAGCGGAAGCTCGCCGCCTTGACCCCGTACATGTCGACGAACGACCGCACGTAGAGCTCCGCCGCACCCTTCGAAGCGTGAAGCGGCGACAGCTTTCCAGCAGCTCCCGTCGACAGCACCGGGTCCTCCTCCCGGATCGTCGCCGGGTGACGTACGTAGCGCGTCGGCTCCTCCTCGAGGGAATCGTTGATCCAGGGTCCGTACACGTGAACCGTCGAACAGCTTGCGATCGGGATCCCATGCGCCCGCGCGGTCTGTAGAACGTTCACCGTACCGATGACGTTGGTCCCGAAGTCGAGATCGGGATCTTCCCAGCTGATCGTCATCGCCGGCTGTGCTGCGGTGTGCGCGATGAACGCGCAGCCCGCGGCATGGTCGATGAGCGCCTCGCGGTTCCGAACATCCTCGACGACGATTTCGATCCCGAGTCGGCGCAGGAAGTCCGCGTTGTGCGACCTCACGGCATCGGTCGAAAAACCAGTCCTCGAAAGCTCGAACTTGGTCATGTTGTCGTAGGCGACGACCGACCAGCCTTCTCGATGGAAACGCTCGCACACGTGCGATCCGAGGAACCCACAACCGCCGGTCACGAGCACCTTCATCGCCTTCCTTTCCCGACACCGGGGGGCGTGGAGCCGAATACGTTCTCCTTCCACAACTGCGCTCCCACGGAGATTGCCTCGCGAACGACTCGGCCGCTCAGCGAAGAGTTCGTGAACCGATACTCGATCGGTACCTCCACGATGCGCATTCCGGCTCGGTGTAGAATCGACAACGCCTCGAGATGGAAGGCGAAGGCCCGACTACGAACCGGACTCGCGAGCAGGCACTCTAGGGCTCGATCCGAGTAGGCACGGTATCCAGACGTCGCGTCGGACAGCCCCACTCCGCGCCAGACGCTTCCGGCGGCGATCCGATTCACCACGAGGGTCCCCATCCGGCTCAGGATTCGACGGGAGACCGGGACGTTTTCGACTCGCGTGCGGACTCCGAGGACCACATCCGCATCCTCGGGCGCGAGAAGCGACGGGATCTCGTCGGGATCGTGACTGAGGCCGGCATCCATCGTGACGACGCGCGAGTAGCCGCGGCTCGCCGCGAAGCGCATTCCATCGAGGATCCCGGTTGCGATGTGCGTGTTCCGTTCGTGCCGGACCGTGTGAGCGCCGGGAATCCCGGCGACGATCTCGCCCGTTTCGTCGGTGCTCGCATCGTCGACGACGCACACGTCGGCGTGGCGCATGGCCCGGACGACGACCTCCCGGATCGTCTCTGCCTCGTTGAAGGCCGGGATCACCACCAGCGCTCGATGATTCACGCCGTTTCCCCGCGGACGAGACCTTCGAGCTCGGCGAGTCGGATGTCGTCGGCCGTGTTCACGTTGATGTAGATACTTCCGATGTCGAATGCCTTGACGGGCTTGCCGTCATCGACTGCACACTGGATGAGGTCGGGCAGCTCCTTCTCACCACGATTCGGATTGATCGGGGTCAGAGGCAGGTAGTCGAAGATCCCGAACTTGAAAACACAGTTTCCCGTACCCTGTACGAGGTCGAACGGATTTCTCGGCTTCTCGATCAGCCGATGGATGCGACCGTCCGTGCTGTCCTGAATCACCGCGTAGGTCTTCCGGATTTCTTCTTTCCGCTTCGCGACGACGACGCCACAGGTGACGAAGAGCCCTTCGCGCTCGAAGAGCTCGAGCATTCCGGCGTGCTTGGGGTGGATGAGGATCTCATCCGCGAGGAACAGCATGAAGTCCGAGTTTCCGATTGCGTCTGCGCTGCACTCGATCGCATGAACCAACCCCTGAGGATCGTCCTGGATCACATATCGAACTCGGACGCCCTGGAACTCGATTCCGAAATGATTGATGATGTCTTCGGCACGATACGAGACCACCATGACGATCTCGCTCACACCTGCGCGGACTGCGTTCTCGAGGCTGTAACGCGCGAGAGGTTTGCCGCCGAGTGGGAGCATGCACTTGTTGATCGATGCGGACTCGGGATCCAAACGCCTCCCGCGGCCTGCCGCGAGCACGAGTGCCTTCATGGGGCTCCCAGTACCATCCTGGACCGGTCCGGATGAATGCGCGGGAGTATGCTTCATGGCACCGACTCCCGCGATGTCGATCACGGTGAGGCGACTCGAGGGTCGAAGACCCGGGTCGCAGGTCGTCGGAGGGAGTAGGATCCCCGGTCGCTGCCCCCTCGAACGGGCGCTCGCGTACCGGTGCCATCGCCTATGAAGTGGTCGATTCTGACAGTCACTGCGGTTGCGTCCGTGTTGCTGGTCGGGGCATTGCTGTCGCCGATCCTTGGTGCGCCGCTTCTCGAAGACGATTTCCTCCAGCAGAACGCCGCCACCGCCTGGCTCGAGGGCGAGGACGCGCTTCCTGGCGGAGGGCTCCGGGGAGCCGACCGGTCGACTGGGCCGAACCTGTACTGCTTCGTTCGCGGCGATCCCGATCGAACCGAGGCCGAGGTGGCTTCCGGGAGACTCCCGTGGTGGACCTTCCCGGGCCTCGAGCTCTGTTTCTGGCGCCCGCTCGCGTCGCTCTCCTTGACGATGGACGCATGGCTCTGGCCGAAGAGTTCGCTCGCCATGCGAATCCACGGCCTGCTTTGGTTCGCAGCGCTGGTGTTCTCGTTCGCGTATCTCGTCGGTCGCGCAGTGGCTCCCTCTGCAGCCGTGTTGAGCGTCCTCGTCTTCGCTCTGGACGACACACGCTTCGCAATCGCCTGGTGGCCTGCGAATCGCTACGCGACCATCGCCGCGGTCTTCGGAATCCTCGGTCTCATCGCACACACGCGACTGAGGAGGGGGCGACCTCTCCTGGCACCGATCGCGAGCGCTGCGCTGCTGGTCGTCGCCTTGCTCGCCGGCGAGTCGGCGCTCGGCTTTCTCGGCTATCTGCTCGCGTGGGAGATCGTCGCTGCGCGAGACGGAATCGGGCGGCGCATCTGGGGCGCAAGTGTGCCGTCCCTGATGGCGATGTGCTGGCTCGTTGCGTATCGGATTCGAGGTTTCGGTGCCTCGGGCTCCGACTCCTACCTCGACCTGGCGACACCCGCGGGAACGGCGCTCGCGACGTTCATTCTGCGGACGGGGCGGCTGATCGGGGCGCAGATTGCCGGCGTTGCGGCCGAGTTCGGCGAGTCGGTCCCGACCTTCGACCCGTTCCAACAGGCCTTCGCCGCCGCGGCCCTCGCTTCCCTGGTGGTCGGGGTCCGGCTCGCGTTCCCCGGTTTGCCGGCCACCGAACGAACGAGCGTGCTCTGGTTCGGCCTCGGGAGCCTTCTCGCGCTTCCGGTTGCGGCCACGTCGGCGTCCGACGACCGGCTGCTCCTCGTTCCATCCATCGGAGCCTCGGTCGTCATCGCGGTCGTGCTTCGGGAAGCCTGGAGGGTCCGATCGGGAAAATCGGCTCGAGAGGCGGGCCTGCTGGCGATCGGTCTGCCGCTGGCGATCGTGACCGGTCTCGGAGGCGCGATCCGATGGGTGGGAAATGTTTCGGGAACGGCGAGGGCCGTCGCCCTGAGAGAGGGGATTGCGCGGGACCTCGCTCCCTGGCTCACGGATGAGCGCGAGCCCCGCGTGCTCGTGCTCACGGCGCCGATGTCCGCGATCTGGCTCTTCGCTGACGAACAGATCACCTGGAATGGCTCTCCGGCGCTCTCGAAGGCTCTCCCGGTCTCGCCTCTCGCGGCGGACCATCGGATCTCGCGAACCGGCGAGCGGACCTTGGAGCTCGAGTCCTTGGGACGCCCGATGAGCGAGGCATTCGGCTGGAGGCTCATGAGATCGCATGCTCATCCCCTCCGGTCTGGGGAGCGAATCGTGAACGGGCCGTTCACGATCACCGTCCTCGACGGCGATCCGGCCGGGGTCCGACGAATCCAGCTCGAGAGCGAGCGCGACCTCGACGATCCCGCGCTCATCTTCTCGATCTGGCAGGACGGAGGACTGCGTCGGTTGTTTCTGCCGCGGATCGGTGCCTCGATGATCGTTCGCGGCGCGCCCGCGCTTCCGAGCTCCTGAGGGCGCCGCCGCTGCCGAGCTCGGGATGATCCTGCGGGCACTGGCACCCCGGCTGCATCGAGACCCCGTCTCCCAGATCGACGCGAGGAGCGGTTGCCACCGTTCAGCGCGAGCCCGCGGGTGAGACGAGGCCCGCCTCGCGGCAGCGCAGGCGGATGGCTTCCCGGAGCGACTCGCACGGCTCGAGCGAAGCCGCGCGCCGGCGTCGGACCAACACGGCGAGGCGGGGGTCGGGCTTCCATTCGATTCGGACGGCACCGAGCTTGCGATGATCGATGTCGGATTGTGCCACGGCGCGAGGGAGCACCGAGAGCAGATCCGATTCCGCGACCATCTGCAGATGGAAGAGAATGGAGTCCGATACGAGCGCGGCCGTCGGAGGCGGGAGTCCGTTGCGCCGGAAGGTCTCCTCGGTCTCCTTGCGACCGACCGAGCCCTCTGGCCAGAGGATGTAGCGTTCGCGCGACAGGTCTGCGGGAGCGAGCTTCCGGCGGCGCAGCAGGGGGCTGCTCCGGCGTGCGATTACCGCGTTCTCATCGAGGTAGAGCGCATCGGCGTCGAGCTCGGCAGCGAGACGATCGGAGACGGTCATCGTGCGGGGAAGCACGATGAACAGGAGGTCGAGCTCACCGGCTTCGAGTCGCTCGAGAAGCTCGGGGCCGGCTCCTCCCTCGACGTCGACGCGCAGCCCCGGATGCCGAGCCAGGACGTCGCCGAGCGCACGCGCGAGGACCCGGTCGGGCGTGACCCGCGAAAGACCGAACCGGATCCGTGGTGAATCGGTGGCCTGGTAGGCCGTGGCGGTCCGCCGGGCGCTCGCGAGCTCCGCACGAATCGCTCGCGCGTGGTGAAGAATCGCTGCTCCCGCCGGTGTCGGATGGACGCCACGGGCAGCGCGCACGAAGAGCGAGATGCCGAGCTGGCTTTCGAGCTCGCGGATGGTGCGAGAGAGCGCGGGCTGCGAGACGTGGGTCGCGCGCGCCGCGCGGCTGATGCTTCCGTGGTCGGCGACGCAGAGGGCCGCGAGCAGGTGGTTCAGATTCATTGCGCCTCCGAGCCGGCCGTCCCATCAGGAATCGGTATGACCCTATCGAATATTGGTCGTGGTGGGGTATTGGCACGCTGCGTAGGCTCGCGGCGTGGAGATCGAGCGGCACGACTCGGATCTGCTGATCGTCGGAAGCGGCTACGCCGGGCTTTGGGCCGCCATCGCCGCTCGTGAAGCCGGAGTCGAGCGCGTCGCGATCGTCGACAAGGCGTCGATCGGCATGTCGAGCCAGTCGAGGCTTTGCGCCGGGGCGACGATCCACTGCCTGCCGGAGGACGACCTCGACCGCTGGCTGCGGGATTTCGTCGAGGCGAACGGCTTCCTCTCGCGTCAACCGCTCGTCGCGGAGATCCTCGAGACGTCGCACCGGCGGCTACGCCGCCTCGAGGAGTGGGGAATTGCGTACGCGAAGCTCGGCGATCGCCCTCTGCGTCTGCCGTCGCGAGGGCTTCCGCACGTCCTCATGATGGTGAGGCCGACCTTCCGCGATCGGGTTGGGGGATCCGCGGTGGCCGGCGTGCTGCGGCGCAGGGCCGCCATCGGCGCTCGACGACGCGCTCGCGTGTTCGTAACCGATCTGCTCCAGCGCCGCGGGCAGGTGGTCGGCGCGATCGCGATCGATCGTGTGACCGGTGCGCCCTTGCTCTTCCGTGCACGAGCAGTCCTTCTCGCCACCGCCGACTGTAGCTTCCGGGGACACTACGCGTGCACCTACGCCACCACGGGCGACGGCTATCGGCTCGCCTTCGAGCAAGGTGTCCGCCTCTCGAACATGGAGTTTCTGTGCATGAACACCGGCTCGCCGCACTTCGGGTTCGAGGGGACGGGGATCGCGCTCAAGTGGGGCGGCCGTCTGCTCGACGCTCGAGGAGAACCCTTCATGGCGCGCCATCATCCGGATGGCGACGCAGCAGAGATCCACGAGCTGGTCGCAGCCATGGCGAGGGAGGTGGAGCAGGGCCACGGCCCGCCTTTCTACCTCGACATGGGCGAGGCGTGGCGCGAGCGCGTCGGGTGATCGCTCGGAAGCATCGGCGGCTTCATGCCGCTCAACCTCGCGAAGCTCGAGGCGGCGGGCGTCGATTTCGCGAAGCCGCAGGAATGGACGCCGGCCGTTCAGGGCCTGCGTGGGGTGCCCGGGTCGGAGCGGACGGTCAGTCCGACCTCGCGGGGCTCTTCGCCGCGGAGATGACCGAGGCGCTCGATCCGGGCCGTATTCATGGCTGGTCCACGATGCGGGCCATGGGCTCGGGCGAACGCAGCGGGCGGGACGCCACGGCGTACCTGCGCGACGCAGATCGGATCGAGCCCGATCCGGACGACGTCGAGCGCATCGTCGCGCGCGCGACCGGGCCTCTCGACCGCGCGCCCCTCCTGCCGCTTCGACCGGCCGAGGTCGAGGCGCGCATGCAGGCCGCGCTGTTCCATTCCGACGTGAGCACCCGCAAGCGGGGCGAAGCCCTCGCGGCCGCCCTCGAGACGATCGAGACGCTGCGCGACGAAGCGCTTCCGCGACTCGGAGCCCGGAATCCTCACGAGCTCTGCAAGCTCCACGAGACCCGCAAGATGCTCCGCACGGCGGAAATGTACCTGCGCGCGTCGCTCGCGCGGACCGAGTCGAGAGCGTCGCATTTCCGCGCCGATCACCCGGGCGCGGGCTCCGAGCTCGCGTGGATCAACGTACGGTGCTCCGAACCGGGACCGATGCGACTCGAGCGCGAGCCGGTGCCTCTCGCGACCTATCCGGTTCGGCCACGGGCCGGGGAGCAGGACGCGTGATCGAACGCATCGACGAAGTGCGCTGCGACGGATGCGGAATCTGCGTCGAGATCTGCCCCTCCGACGTGCTTCGCCTCGTGCCGGGGGAACGTCTTGCGGCGATCGTCCATCGGGACGATTGCCAGACCTGTTTCTCCTGTGAAATCGACCGTCCGAAAGACGCGATCTTCGTGGAGCCGACGCATGCCTTGAAGCTGCAGATCTGGTGAGGGCCGAATGGGCGACCGGCTGCCGCCTACGTGATCGGCGGGCTCTACGACTGGGGAATCGAACTCGTCGCCACCTCGAGCGGGGCGCGGACCATCTCCGAAGTGCTCCTCTTCGGTGTCGTTCCGATGGGATCTCCGGTCCTTCCGGCGATCCTCGCCTTCTTCGAGGGTGGCATCCTCGTCCTCGCAGCCTTCGAGCTTACGCGCGGGGTTCTCGACGGAGGCCGCCGCTCTCTGCGAGTGGGGATGTCGCTGGTCCTTGGACTCTGCGCGCTCATCTCGCTCGAGTCGCTGCTGCGATCGCGTCTGCCGGACGTGGTCGCTGCGAACGCCGACGCCGCGACACTCACCGTGCGAGCGCTCTTCGCACCGCGATCGCTCGCGCTTCTCGCAGTCTCGGGCGGCGCGACTCTCGTCTACATCTCGATCGCGGAGCGCCGCGATCCGGGCGCGCGCAAGGGCCTCCTCGCCTGGTATCTCTCGATCCTCTTCGCGGCGGGCGTCTGGTACACGCCGGTGTTCCTCGCCGGCACCCGGCAGATCGCAGTCCTCATCGGCGGGGCCTTCGAGCCAGCGGGCATCGCGGAGCAGATCGCCGTCCTGTTCGGCTTCAGCCTCCTCGTAGAGGCGGCCGGCTTCTATCTCCCGGTCTACGGCATCCTTCGCTCGCTCGGCCCGTTCGAGCGTCGCTGACGGCGCACGGGACCCCGTCGAGGAGTGACCTCACGAGCTGGTGGCGTCGATTCATCGAATTTTGCGCCATGCGACGCTCCGGAGGTGGGAGAGTGGGGGCGCTCCAGGTGCCCTGACGTACGGTCGAGGGCGCCAAGGGAGCGCGACCTCGTTCGACGGACGGGCAAAGGAGTTGGATCCATGCGCAAGTGGTGCGGTGTTCTCGTCGCGGTTGTCGTGCTCTCGGCGCGGCAGGCAGGAGCAGCTCCGCAGATCGCGTCCGGATTCCTGACGGTCGGTATCGGCACATTGCCCGTGATCCAAATGGGCCGCATCGACGTTGCGGACTACTGGGGTGGCGCAAACTTCACACTTCCGGCGTCGATGTTCTCGACCGTCGCGACGCTCCCCGTGACGGATCCGGCTGCGTTCCCGATCGCCGGCATCAAGGTCGAGGCGAATAGCGGCGCCGGTAGCTTCGCGGGCGGTACGGGCGTGATGGGAATCGAGGGCACCGGCAACCTCTGTCTCTTCGCTCCTTGTCCCGGTTCGATCACCAACGTGAACGTTCCGTTCACCCTAGCGGGCACTCGCGGAATCGGGGTCGGGGCGGTCTGATCACCGCGATGGGCATCGTGAGCGTGACGCTGCAGGGGGCACCCTGGACGCTCGGCACTGCGACCGTCATGACATCGATGGGCGGCGCGACCACGCAGATGGGTTTTCTCTCGGGCAATCACGTACGGCTCGTGACACCGATCGTGATCCAGACGAACATCGGATCGAGCGCGACGTTGCCGACGTTCGGCATCCTCACCATGTCCTTCAGCCCGGAGCTTGGCACGCTGCTGCTCGTTTCCTCGGGCACCGCCGCCCTTGCGGCTCTCGGCCGCAAGCGCGGGAACGGGTAGTCGCCCGCCGAGCGGCCCGCGGTCCGGGAGCCCTGCGAAAGCCGGGTGGGACTCGCTAGGATCGCCGGCCGGCGATCCCCGGCCGGGAGGGGAGGGGACGCCCACCTGGGACGGCGAATCTCGAGAGGGTCCGAAATCCGATGAACGTCACGCTGGTCTATCCGCGCTGGGATTACCCGACCTTCGGGCAGCTCCAGGAGCCGCTCGGGCTCCTCCACATCGGCGCCGTGCTCAAGGCGCGCGGCCACCAGGTCGAGTTCTTCGACCTCGCCGTCGATCGCATCGAGCGCGTCGACGAGTCGATCGCCCACGCCGACCTCGTGGGGATCAGCTCGAGCACCGTTCTCTTCGGGAGGGCCGCTCTCGTGCTCCGGCGCGTGAAGGAGCGCCGCCCCGACCTTCCGGTGATCGTGGGAGGGCCCCACGCGACGCTGCGCACCGAGGACGCCGTGATGCGCGGGTTCGATGCCGCCGTCGTCGGTGAGGGCGAGTACACGATGCTCGACCTCGTCGAAGCAATCGAGAAGGGAAAGCCTCTCCATGGGATCGCGGGCTCGGCGGCGCGAGACGGCGACCGCGTCGTGTTCGGTCCTGACCGGGGCTTCGAGCCGGACCTCGACGTCTTCCCCGACCCCGACCGCACGCTCGTCGATTACCGCAAGTACTTTGCCGACGACATCGAGTACGTCGGCATGATGTCCTCACGCGGTTGCCCGTACAACTGCCTCTTCTGCAAGCCGATGCTCGACAAGATGCACGGGATGCGGGTGCGGCGGCGGAGCGCGCGGCGCGTGGCGCGCGAGATGGCGAACATCGCGAGCTCGCTCGGGCATACGCGGTTTCTCTTCAAGGACGACACGATGGTCCTCGGAGGTTCCGAGTTCTTCGTCGACTTCGAGCGCGAGCTCGCCGTAGCGGGTCTTCCCGACCCCCGCTGGGTGTGTCAGGCGCGAGTCGATCAGATCACGCCGCCCCTGCTCGAACAGATGAAGCGATGCGGGGTCGAGGCGATCGCGTTCGGAGTCGAGAGCGGCTCGCAGAAGGTTCTCGACTTCTTTCGCAAGGGAATCAAGATCGAGCAGACGATCCGGACGTTCGACCTCTGCCACGAGCTCGGGATCGGAACGCTCGCTTTCGTGATGCTCGGGGCTCCCGTCGAGACGCGCGAGGACCTCGAGGCGACCGTGCGCCTGATCGAACGGATCCGACCCGACAGCCTTTCCTTCTCGATTGCGACGCCGGGCCCCGGCAATTCGCTCCACGATTACGCGGTCGAGCAGGAGATCCGCAACGTCGAGGCGATCGAGGAGAACGACTACCAGTACAACACCCGCCCGCTCAAGCTCTCGCTCGTGAGCGCGGCGGACGTGGCGTGGGCCGCGAACGCGATTCTCGACGCGGTGCCGAACGCCTTCTACAAGGACGAGATGCGGGCCCGGGCGAATCGCCTGGCCGAAGGGGCGTGAGCGGCGCGCCACGCGGGTCCGGTCGGAGCGCTCCCGCTATTCGAGCTCGATCGCGAGCACCACCTTGTCCTTGTGATCGAAGAGCGGGGCGGTATCGCGGACCTCGCGTTCGGAGAGGTCGAGGGCCTCGAGGACGCGGCGATCGTCCGTCACGAGCACGGCGTTGGCTCCGCGGAAACGGGCCTGGTTCGCGACGTCGCGCTGGCGATTCTTCTCCGAGAAGAGACCCTCGGCGAAGACGCGTCCAACCACTCCGATTCCCGTCGTCCGCGGGTCGTAGATGCGGCCGATCACCCGGTAGGGTCGTGTCGGAAGACCGATGTAGATCGGTACGGCAAAGCTCCCGATCGTCTCGGTGCCCGGGGCCGTGGGCCACTTCTGATCACCTTCGTAGGAGATGAAGTGCGCGTCGCCGAAGGCGGCATCGCTCCGGTCCACAGCCGACGCGGCGTCGACGCACGCTGCAGAGCCTGCGAGAAGAAGCACCAAGAGCAGTCGACGTGCGATTGCGCTCATGTCCGGCCCCTCCGCGGGGGCGTCGAGCGAGCCCTTCGAAACAGAGCCTCTCGTCGCCCGAGCCGACGCGGAAGATAGCCGTGGCCCGTCCTCCTTTCGAGAAGGGCGGGCTCGTGTGAGCGCCGAAGACTCAGGGGAGATACGCGCCGAGGATCCTCTCGAGGATCACCTGGCCGAGCGAGGAGAGCAGGCCGATCGCCACGACGGCGCCGAAACGCACGAGAAGCGAGAACTCGAGGGGCCACTCGCGAGCCGACTCGATCTCGCGGCGAAGCGCGAGGAGCGCGGCGAGCCGCGTGGCCGCGTCTGCTTCGGCCCCGGCGCTCGATGCCACGAGGGCGGCCTCGGCGCGGGCGATGCGCTCGACGATCCTGGCGAGCGACTCGCGTTTATTCGCCGCGATGCGCCGGTGAACGCCGCGCATCGGCAAGAAAAGAGAAACGCCACCGAGAAGAATCACGAGCGCCTGGATGAGCGGAGCCACCCGCGCAGCGCCACGATCGAGGAGGATCAGCGAAAAGAGCGAGAGCATGAGGATCGCGACGAGCGCTCCCTGGATCCCGCGGCGCGCGAAGGGTGCGAGCGGTCGAAGGTCGAAGAGCCCGACCTCGGCGTAGCGGTCTCCGATGCGCGAGAAGAACCGGGATGCACGAAGCTCGCGACTCATCGTTCGCGTGCAGAGCCAGCCGGCGAGCACGTTCTGCCAGACGTTCCAGAGGATGACGGGGTCGTCGATTCGCCGGGTCCGCTGCACGCCGGGATCGAGGAACAAGATCGCGAGGGTCGCGAGCGCAGCGATCGTCCCCGCGATCCGAAGCTCGCGCAGGTCGAAGCTCGTGAGCGCTCGCTCGAGCCCCTCGAAGCCCTCGGGCGAGATCCGGAGCGCCGGGCGCAGGTCGTGGAGTGCGCGCAACTGCGCGCGCTCGGAGGCGGCCATCGCGGCGGGCGCGTACCCGATGAGAAGGCCGAAGATGACGGTGGCGAAGCCCGACTCACGGAGAAGTCGCAGCACGCGGCCCGGCTCCGCGCCGAAATCCCCGAGCAGGCCGACGAGCGTGAGACCGAGCGCCACGTGGGCCACGAAGAGGAGCACTCCTCCCAGGACCGGCGAGACCGGAAGCGCCGCGAGCCACGCCTGCGACCAGGGCCGACGCCGCGGAGCTTCGCGCGGCGATCCGGTCGGCGCGTGGAGCTGGGGCTCTCCCATGCGCAGCGAGGCTACCACCGTCCCGATCGGTTCGCGCAGCGTCGCTCCGCAGGAGGCCGCGAATGCGAGCGCCCCCGGCGGCGGAATCAGTCGAGCGCCGTCCCTCCGGCAGGCGTCCGATCCGGGATCCCGTCATGGAGCCGGCGGGTGGTGGCGTCGGGATCGTCCCGGAGCGCGATGGCCTCGTCGAAGATCAGGGTCGCGCGGCGGCCGGTGTCGTAGGCCGGCCACGTCGACGCTCCGGCACGGCCCGGGTTCCCCGTGCGGATGAAACGGATCCACGCATCCATCATCGCGTCGGAGAGCGCCATCGGCGGGTTCGGCCCGACGATCTGATCGCTCGTCGGTGAATCGAAGGTGCGAAACACGAAGGGCAACTCGATCGCGTGGCACGCGCCGAGGCCATTGGACACCTTCGACTTCCAATCGAACCGATACATCCAGACGGGAGCATGTCGGCTCTGCAGATCGGAGACCCGCAGATGCGGCGCCCTGAACATGAGATCGCTCACGAGCGCGAACGTCACACCGCTCAACCCCGGATTCGGAAGCGTGTGCCGGTAGTGTTCGATCACGTCGTCGAGCCGCGGGCCGAGCTGCTCCTGGACGGAGGGGGCACGAGCCAGCGCCCAGGCGGTCGGGATGTATTCGAGCCACGCGAAGTAGAGCAGCCAGTAGCGGTACTCATCGAGATTCGTCCCGTGGAGCAGCGGGATCCCTGCTGCAGCGCCCTCTTCGAGCGCACGCCAAGGATCGGTGGGGACCACGATCCCGTCGAGCACGGGAGCGAACACGAGGTCGGCTTCGAATCCGGCGTCGTCGAGAAGCTTCTTTTCGAGCTCGACGATCCTGCGCGCGGAAAGAGCCCGGAGCCCTGCGACGTCCCGGACTCCGGCGAGCTCCATGAAGCGCTCCGTGATCTTCGCAGCCTGCTCAGGGGTTCGCGCGAGGTTCACTGCGCCGCTCTGCGCGATCGCTCTCTGGAACAGTCCCTTCGATGCAGGGGAGATCATGTGGAACAGGACGCTCGTGCTTCCGGCCGACTCTCCCATGATCGTGATCCGATCGGGGTCCCCGCCGAAGCGATCGATGTTGCTCTCGATCCAGACGAGCGCTGCGGTCTGGTCCTGGAGCGCGAGGTTTCCCGATCCCGAGAACTCGGGACCGAAGGAGTCGAGGGAGAGAAAGCCGAGTGCTGCGACGCGGTAGTTGAGGCTCGCGACGACGATGTCGCCCCGGCGGGCGAGATGCTCTCCGTCGTAGAGCGGGTCGCCGGAGCCTCCTTCGATGAAGCCCCCTCCGTGGATGTACACGACGACGGGTCTCTTCTTCGAATCGAGCCCGGGTGTCCAGATGTTGAGCGAGAGGCAGTCCTCGTCCTGGTGCAGCAGCGACGCCGGCTCGAATTCATCCTCCATTTGAGGGCAGGTCGGTCCGAACCGGAATGCCGGTCGCACGTGGGCCCAGTGCGTGACGGGTCGAGGCGGGGCGAACCGCAGGTCGCCGACGGGCGGCTCGGCATACGGGATGCCCAGGAAGACGTCGAGGTCGCCTTCGGTCTCGAAACCCGCCACGGGGCCGCTCGTCGTATCGGCGATCACGAGCTCGAGCGCTCGATCCGGTCGCGGATCGTAGGGCGCCGACTCGCGTTCGCACCCGATGCAGTGAAGGACCCCAACCAGGACTGCGACGATCTGCCGCGCACGATTCAATGCGATCTCCTCGGAGCCCCTCCCCGAGGCCTCGCGGACGGGTCGTGATCGATGGGGAGAGTGGGTCGGACGGCGCCGCGGTGCGATGCCTCCGCCTTCTACCATCCCCGCTCGGCCTTCGCCACGCAGCGAGCTCGAAAGCGCGATCGATCGAAGGGCGATCCGAGTCCGCATGCGCGGGGGCTTCGGAGATTGCGTCGCGAGCCGCCCGCTATCCTGCGGCGATCGACCTCACACGGACGAGCCGATGACGACCCCGACCGAAACCGACCGGTATCGCGGCTGCCTTCTCGGTCTCGCTGCGGGCGACGCAGTGGGTACGACGGTCGAGTTCATGAGTCGCGGCTCCTTCGAGCCCGTGACGGACATGGTCGGAGGCGGGCCCTTCCGGCTCCGCCCGGGCGAGTGGACGGACGACACCTCGATGGCTCTTTGTCTCGCAGAGAGCCTGCTCGCGTGCGAGGGCTTCGACGCACGCGATCAGATGGAGCGCTACTGCCGCTGGTGGCGCGAGGGATACCTCTCGAGCAACGGTCGTTGTTTCGACATCGGCACGACGGTGTCGGCTGCGCTGCGGAGCTTCGAGAAGACGGGCGAACCGCTCTCCGGATCGACGGAAGAGAGGACCGCCGGAAACGGCTCGCTCATGCGCCTCGCACCGGTCGTCCTCTACTTCGCGCCAGATGAGCGCGCGACCCTCGAGCACGCTGCCTCGAGCTCGAGGACGACGCATGCGGCGAGAGAGGCCGTCGACGCGTGCCGCCTGTTCGCTGCGTTCCTGCTTCGGGCCCTCGCCGGAGGTAGCAAGGACGAGGTCCTCGCGGCGGGAGTGAGCGCCGAACCGCTCTTCCATGCGACCGGTGGAAACCTCTCGCCGCGCATCGGCCAGGTCGCGGCCGGAAGCTGGCGGGAGAAGTCGGACCGCGAAATCCGCGGGACGGGCTACGTCGTCGCCTCACTCGAAGCAGCGATCTGGAGCTTCGCGACGACCGATGGCTTCGCGGACGCAATCCTTTGCGCGGCCAATCTGGGCGACGACGCGGACACCACCGCCGCGGTCTGCGGCCAGCTCGCCGGTGCCTTCTACGGAGCGAGCGGAATCCCCGCGCCCTGGCGCGAGAGGCTCGCGCACGGCGCGAAGATCGCGGCGTACGCCGACCGGCTGCGCGCTGCGAAGCCCCATCCGTAGAAGACCGGCCTTCGAGACCGGACGTCCGTGCTCGACGTGCGTACCGGTGAGATCGCGTCGCGAGCGTTCGACTTCGGCGAGACCCACGTGGGCTCGGTGATGGTGCCGCGTCGTCAGATCCCGCAGGCCGGAGAGCGCTTCGAGGTCGGGAAAGGTGTCGTGATCGAGGTCCTCGAAGTGACGCCGAGGCGTGTCAAGACGGTTCGCGTCAGATGACGGGCCGGAGCGGATGATGCGGCGGAGTCGCGGGCCGAGGCCCGCTGATGCCACTCGATCCGCGAGGCTCCAGGCCACTCGCCGCGTCCGCGCTCGCCGGAGGCCCGGAACGACGGCCCGCAGGATTCACGGCACACGGGTCGGGTGTGTCGGGATCGGATCTGCGACGCGATCGGCGCATCGCGGTCCGTGGAAGCTTCGCTCACAAGTGCTCCGGGCAGCACGCAAATCCTTGCGAAGCAGCGCTCCGGGCCCGAGCGCGCGCGAGTGCTGCGCGGCGGGTCTCGGACGAGCGAGCGTTGCGAACGAGCGATGCCGCGCGATGCTGCCGAAACGGGGCGGGTCGCGGTGGAGCTGGACCGGCGGAGCGCGAGCTTTGCTGCGCCTCCCGAGCCGCATCGAGGAGCGCGATCCATGACGGTATCGATGGTCGGAGCTGCACGCCGTACGCGCTCGCGGCTCCTGTGCGTGGGAGCTCTTCTCCTCCTTTCGCTAGGGGCGAGTGCGCACGGTCCTTGCGGCCCGACGCGGCCTTCGCTCGACGTCACGGTGACGCTCCGCGAGACGGCGGGCGTCGAGCGCGGCGCCGAACTCGTGAGCTTCGGGGTTCCCGTGGCGCGCGAGGCGAGTCTCATCGATCCCGCGCGCGTGAGCGTCGTCGGCTACGGTGGCGTCCTTCCGGCTCAAGCGCGCGTGCTCTCGCGTTGGGGAGCCCCTCCCGGATCCTCGAGCGCGCCGATCCGCTGGCTGCTCGTCTCGGCGCTCGTCGATCTGCCCGCGCACTCGGAGACGCAGCTTCGTGTCTACGACGCTGCGCTCGCGCGCGCCGCCGATCTTGCGGTGATCGAAACGTCCGCCGCGTTGCAGATCGATACGGGAGCCCTCGTCGCGCGCGTCTCGAAGGAGCGCGGAACGATCCTCGACTCGGCGATCATCGCCGGTGTCGAGCAGCTCGACGCGGAGGACGCGGGGCACGGTGTTCGGATCCAGCTCGCGAACGCCGATACCCTCACGACGCGGTCCGATTCGGTGGTTCGCTCGACGGAGATCCTCGAACGCGGCCCCGTCGCGACGACGATCCGCCAGGTGCTCGAGATCGACGACGTCCGCCTTCGGTCGGAATGGGCGGAGAGCTGGGGGACGAACGCCTGCTTTCCGTGGCTCTATCCGTGTTCCGAGCTCCAGCGCTACCGGGCGCGTCTCTCGGTCTTCGCGACGTTCGTCCGGGACTCGACGGCCGTGAGGCTCCGCGTTCGCGTCGAGAACGTGAGCGTGTGTCCGGTGACGGAGGATGGCGCGAAGCATTGCGCACTCGAAGGGTCGCTCGACGCGATCGGATTCGAAGACCTTTCGCTGCGCCTGGCTCTGGCGGATCCTGCTTCGGTCTTCCGATCGGGATCCCTGGCCGGAAGTCTTTCCGAGCCGGTCACGGTCGTGCAGGACTCTTCGGGTCTCGAGCGCTGGGATTTCTACCGCACGCTTCCCCCGGTCGGTCCGAACGGCTACACGCCGGGCGGCTGGCTCTCGCGCGGCCCTGCGAACGTGAGCTTCCGCGGCTTCGAGACGCGCGTGGGGACGAGCGTGAGCGATTCCGGCGACCGTATGCCGGGCTGGTTGACCACGGCCGGCTCGACGTCGGGGATCGCAGTGGCGATCGCAGACGCGTGGAAGCACTTCCCGGTTGCGCTTCGCGCGACCCCGGCTGCGATCGAGGTCGGGCTCTTTCCGGCCGAGTTCGCGGCATCGCACGGGCTTCGCGCGGGAGAGCGGAAGACGCACGAGGTCGCGGTCCTCTTCGGCGCGCCGCCGACCGAGACTGCCGCGAGACGAGTTCATGCCTGGATCGAGCGACCGATCCGCTTCTCCTTCGATCCCTTGCACGGCGTCGCGACGCGCGCGATTCCCGGTCTCTCCCGATCCGGTGTCGTCCCCGAGTACGACCTCTGGAACCGCGCCTCGGTCGACGTCGCCGTGAGCGAGGCGCACGTTCCGAACGCGTGGTTCGAACCGTCGAGCCTCGTTCTCGCGCGCGATCGGAACGCGATGTGGGGCAAGAAAGAGGCCGGCTTCCTGCCGAACGACAACGAGGCCGAGACCTCGACCGATCTCTCGAAGTACCTGCAGTACCACGGCTTCCTGCTCCAGGCGCTTCGAAACGCGGGCAGCGACGACGCGCTCGCGGACGTCTGGTGGGAGATCGGCATCGATGCGAACCGTGCGCAGGCGGACCTCGGCTACCTCATGACGCCTCATGCCGAGCCGGACTCCGACTGGCCCGGCATCCAGTTTGCGCACTGCTTCCACGAGAACGTCGAGAACATGACGTTTCCGCGCGGCGGAGGGTTCGGCTGCGACTTCGCGGGAGACGTGACGGGGATGAGTCTTCTCTACGTGCTCTCGGGCTACGACCCCGCGCTCGATGCGATCGTCGCGCATGCCGAGCACGTCCGTCGCGATGCGCTCCGCCGCACGCGCTACGACCGCGAGGTGCGGTCTTTCGGCTCCCGGATCGAGGTGCTGGTCGCTGCTTGGGAACTCCTCGGCGAGGTCCGCTACCTCGAAGCCGCGAGCCACCTGCTCGACGTGATGGAGGCGGATGCTGGAATGGCGTACCTCGCGTGTCCGTGCCCGGGAGCCTCGCCCGACCAATCGCTGAACGCCCTCTTCGCGGGCTGGCTGCTCCGCTCGCTCGGGCGCCTCGCGGACGCGTGGGCAGTCGCCGGGGGGGACGGCTCGGTGGAGCACCAGCGCGCCACGGCGCTCCTAGTCGCGCACGCCGACTGGTACGCAAGCGCGGTCGTCTTCACGGCGCTCTCGCCGGTGACGGGCGAGACCGAGACCGTGGTGCCCTATCTCTGGCATCTCGATGGGCGCGCCTCGAATCGCGAGCCCGTCTCGACCTCCTATGGGCTCATGGCGGTCGATGGCCTCGCCGCCGCGGCACGTCTCGGCGGAAGCGCGAGCCATCTCGCGACGGCGGATGCGCTGTTCCGGACGATCCTCCGCATGCCGTTCTTCTTCGGCGACTGGCCGCAATTCGTCTACTCGACGATCAACGACGCCGGAAAGCTCGCGACGTTCGGCGGCGAGCTCATCGAGAAGATTGCGAGCGAGCCTGGAGAGATGCGACCGTAGGTCGAGCGGCGTCGCCGGATGGCGGTGTCCGGCAGACATCCGAGGGGAGCCACGCATCGGCCCGCAACGGACGCAACAGGTCGGCGCTGCGACGCCCGTGGCGCCGCAGACGCGCGGGGCGCTTCGCATGCTCGATGCGCTCGCGTTCTCGAGCGTCTGGGTGGCGGCGGGCGCGGGCGCTGCCTGCGCCGGCGCCGCGCGAGCACTCGGGGTGCCGGTGCCCGTGCCGGCCGTGCTGCTCGCGATCGGCGGAACACTCGCGGTCTACAACGTGGATCGCTTGCGGGATCTCGAGCGCGACCATGGGACCTCTCCTCTTCGCAGTGCGTTCGTGTTGGAGCACGCGCGTGGGCTCCGCGGTCTCGCTCTGGCAGGCGGTACCGTCGCCGTGGTGTCGGCGCTTCTCTTGGGCCCGCGGGCCTGCGCGCTCTCCGGAGCCGTCCTCGCGGTCGGACTCCTCCACCGGCGGTTGAAGCACGTGCCGCTCGCGAAGGCGCTCTACATCGCCGGCGCCTGGACCGCAGTCGTCGCTGGCGTCCCGATGCTCGCCGGCCCCGAGCCCCGAGGTGCCTCGGCGGGCGTGGTGCTTGCACTCTACCTCACGCTCTTCGCAAACGCGGTCGCCTCGAGCGCACGAGACGGCGAGGGCGGACCCGCGCTCATCGGAATCGGTCGAGCGCTCGTGATTTCGCGCGCCTGTGCGCTCGCCGGATTCGTCTTGGCGCTCCTGCTTCCGGAGCCGGGCGGCCGGATCGTCTGGATCTCCCTCCTCACGTTCCTGGCGCTCTCGACCTTCCGCCCGACCGAGCGCCACGGGCTGCTCGTGCTCGACGGCGCGCTCCTCGTGGGCGGAGCGCTCGCATGGCTCGCATGATCGCGGCAGGGCCACCAGCGAGCTCTGGAGCGATGCAGAATCCGATTGCAGGCGAGCTCGGAGCGGGCGTAGGATCGGGATGCGTCGTACGGGATCGCTCTGCCGGCGCTGCCGCCCGGGTTCCGCCGATCTCCGACCGCCGACGCGACGCGCGCTCGAACGGCGCGCGAACGGAGGGGAGCGATGAGCAAGTACACGCCCGCGGTCGAGACCGGTCTCGACCGCATGCGCGAGATGGCGCGCGGAAACTTCGACCTCGGGTGGATGCAATCGAACCCCGCAGGCTGGGGGCACGAGTCGACTCCCGGGCCGGCGGGGTTGCGACTCACCGACATCGAGTCCGGTCACTATGCGCGCGTCCCGGAACACGGCTCGGCGCACGGCAGCATGGCGCCGCGCGGCGCGCACGTGCCGGCGGATACGCCGTCTCTCGGGATGTACGATCTCAACGAGAAGTCGGAGGTGTGGGCCGAGAACGCCGGCCTCCTCTACGACGAGGCGGTCGTCCGACAATGGAACTCGGTGACCGACGTTCCCTGGCACAAGCTCGAGAAGCTTCCGGACGACATCGAGCGCGCCGTTTGCCAGATGTGCACGGGGCTCACCGAGGTCGAGTTCGTCGCGGGCGACATGCCGGCCAAGTGGCTCTGCCGCATCAATCACGACTTCCACGAGGTGAAGCTCTTCTTGGCGAGCCAGATCATGGACGAGGCGCGACACCTCGACGTGTTCCGAAAGCGCGCACTCGCCAACGGCGGGGGTCTGCTGATGGCGTCTCCCGGACAGGAGAAGCTGCTGGCAGCGATCCTCGAAGCGCCCGACTACACGACGGCGAGCGCGCTCATGCACATCTTCGGAGAAGGCTTCGTGTTGACGCTCTTCCGGCAGGGCGAGTTCCTCGCCCCGACCGAGGTCGAGAAGACGATCTTCCGCCTCTGCATGCAGGACGAGGCGCGCCACGTGGCCTACGGCGTGAAGCACCTCGCCTACTTCCTCGAGCGCCATCCCGAGCGCGCCGAGCAGGTGCACGCGATCCTCGACATCGGCGAACAGGCGGTCTTCACGCTCACGCTCGAGCCGCAGACCTTGGAGCCGCGGGCGATCCTCGCGGGCGGAGGCATCGCGAACATCGAGCTCGGCATGGCCCGCATGAGTTTCATCTATGCGAAGCAGTTGAAGGAGTACTTGCGGCGGCTCGAGATCGCCGGGCTCGACCGCGAGCCGCGCCTATCGATCCCGAAGGAGATCCCGTTCGCGGAACTCGCCGCGTAGTCCGCACCGGAGGTGGCACATGACCGATGAGACGCTCTTCCCCTCGACGCAGTGGTTCGAGGCGCTCGCGCGCGGGATGGAGCGGAAGCCGGACGCATTCCGCTCGCTCGGATCCGTCGATTGCACGATGGTCGTGAAAGTCGAGCTACCGGCCGGTTCCGAGCTCTACGAGGTCGCTTTCGAAGGCTTCGCGGCACGCTCGGTCCGCCGGCTGGCAGGCCTCGCGGACGCCGCACCGGGGCACTTCGTGCTCGAAGCATCGCTCCGCACCTGGCGCGACATGATCGAGAACATCCGCACTCATGGCGGCCCCGACCTCACGCACACGCTCAACTACCTGACCTTCCCCGACGACCCGATGCGCGTGAGCGGGCCGGATCAACTCGAAGTCGACGCCTTCTACCGCTACAACGAGAGCCTCCAGCGCTACTTCAACGGCGCGGCCGACCTGCCGACGCGCTACCCGTCGCAAGCCTGAGCGCGGGGGGAGCGCGTCCTGCCGGGGTGAGCCCGCGATCCCTCGAGGCACCGGCGCACCTGCGGGTGTGGATACCCACGCGAGCTGGCACCGGGCGGGAGGAGGACGCCTTTCCGCCACGCGTGCACGGTTCGGACCACTTCCTCTTCGAGGGGGGTGCGCCCAAGGAGGCGCCGCATGGATTCTCGAGGGGAGGACCGGGTGCGCCGTGGCGCCCGATGGCCCCGGATCGCCGCGACCGCGTGGGCCCTCGTATTCCTGGCCTCTGGGGCGCGTGCCACGACGAACCTCGGCAGCGCCACGGTCCGCCTCGGGTGCTCGCCCGGATGCGGCCAGCAGATCTTCATCCCGTGGGGCGCGACGCAGTTCGAGACGCCCGCCGCGAACCTCTCGCGAGAGTTCGCTTTTCCGAACGAGCCCCCGTTCTGGCGGAGCAGCGCTCGCGCCGTCGCCGGGATCGACATCGAGGCAGGCGCGCTCTACGGAACGGTCTCCGCCTTCACGAGGGAGTCGTCGGCCAGCGGCGCCGGCAACCCCGGGACAGCGTCCGCCCTCGTGAGCATCGAGTACGCGGAAACCTTCGAGATCGTCTCGGACACGCTTGCGGACGGTGCGCTCGTCGACGTGACCTTCGATCTCTCGTTCCTCTACCGCGGATCGATGGGAGCGTCGGGAATCGGCAGTCAGACCCGGGCCGCCGACAACTACAGGTTCGCGATCGCTGGGCGCGCGCCTGGTCACGAGGCGTCGTGGACTCCGCACTTCGATCCGGCCTCGAGGCAGGGCGTGCTGGCCGGGGGAATCGGCGGTGATCCCATGCGCGTGGACCTCGGACCTTTTTTGGCGGAGGCCGTCGTGGGAGGCGACTTCATTCTCGAGCTCTATCTCGAGATCGATTCCTACGCCTCGGCGAAATCGCAGTGGGACGGCGATGCCCAGCGCTATGCGCCGGGGCAAGCGGAGCTCGCGGGCAGCGCGGCGCTCTTCGTATCGACCACCGTGAGCCAGGCGGACGCGGGCTTCGCGGCCGCGGCACGCGCGCCGGGCGCCCCCGCGTATCTACGCTCGCTGGCCGGAGGCTTCGTGCTTCCGGGCCTCGAGGTCTTCGACTCCGCGAATCTCGACGCACATCTGCTGCCGCTCGTTCCGGTGCCCGAGCCGGCGTCGGTGCTCCTCGTTGGCGCGGGAATGGTCGCTCTTTCGGCGCTGCGCCAGCAGGGCGCTCGAAGGGCACGTCGCCGGTCGTAAGCGCAAGATGAGCGCCTCCTCGAAGGATCCGAGTCGGGGGTGGCTGCACGCGGCCCCCGATCCTCCGGGCGGGGGCCGCGCGGCGCCACGAACCGAGAGCCTCCCTCCGATCCGCAGTTTGCACTCGAAGCGCGGCTGCGCGATAACGGCAGCGTCCGATTGGCCCCAAGGAAGCTCGAGGCCCGATGCTGACCGACGCGACCATCGCACCGCCCAAGTCGAGCGGCATCCTGCGCTCGCTCTATCAACTCGCATCCCCGCCGGCTTTCGATCCGCGGCCTGCACACGTCGAGGGCGTCCGCTACGGCGACCGCCGCGGCGCAGGCGTGGCGCCGCTCGCCGACGTCTACCTTCCCGATGGCCGAGGCCCGCACGCGTCGGTGCTGCTGATCCATGGCGGCGGGTTCGTGATCGGTTCGCGACGCATGAAGCCGGTGCGTTACCTCGCCACGCGGCTTTGTGAAGCCGGGATCGCCGCGGCCGCGATCGATTATCGGCTGATCTTTCGCGGCGGTCGCCTCGCCGAAGCGCTCGCCGACGTCGACGCGGCGGCCCGCTGGTGGAGGGCCACGAGCGCGTCCTACGGAATCGATCCGGATCGGATCGCGGTGGCGGGACTGAGCGCCGGCGCGACGCTCGCCGTGCTCGCCGCCGCGGCCGCCCCCGAGCGCTTTCACCGCATCGTGAGCTTTTTCGGAGTGTACGACTTCGCGGTTCTGAACGGACGCCTCGCGTCGTCGATGCGGCGGCTCCTGTTGCAGAGTCGCGACCGCGAGGTCTGGGCGCGGCACTCGCCCCTCGCGCGCGCCACCATGCCGACGCCGCTCCTCTTGCTCCACGGCACCGCCGACACGCTCGTGCCGATCGAGCACGCACGCCGCCTCCATGCGCGCCGGAGCGAGCTCGGCCTTCCGGTCGAACTCATCGAGTATCCCGGAATCCCGCACGGATTCCTGAACGATGCGACCCTGCCCGAGAGCCGAGCGGCAGCCGACGCCGTGATCCGCTTCCTCGAGGCTTGACGCGGCCTCCGGGCTCCGGGGCCACGCTTCGAAGCCCACGGCTCGCGCGCCTCGGCATGCGTCGCTTCGGTTCACGTCGCGACGCAATCTCGACGCATTTGACACGCAACGCTCGCAGCGACCACTTCCCTTGTGACGACCTCGCATGCTCGGAGGGAGCGTGTAGGTCTCGGGCCCCGACGCGGCGGCCTTGCTCGAATCGAGCGACCGCTGCTTCGTATCGGCCCGAGCGAGGCCGAGAGGAGGGTCTGCGATGGCCGAGCGGCGCGCGTGCCTCTGGGCGACGAACGTCCTGCTTCTGCTTCTCGCGCTCGCGCCGCCGACGGCGGCTCGCGCGATGGAGGCCAAGGTGTTCGCGATCGGCGACTTCGTCCCTTCTGCTTCGGGCGGCTGCGGCGGCAACGACATCGGGCATTGGCCCGACATGGTCGACGAATGGTACGACGAGATGGACAGCGAGGGCCATTCGAAGGATGGCCAGTACACCAACGGCAACATGACCATCCAGCGCTTCTGCGACGTCGATACGCTCGCCGGCTGCAACGACAGCGCATTCCTCGACGACGCCGACACCGCGATGATCGCCCTCCACGGATCGGATTCGGGCGATCACTGGGCCGGGACGATGCGCGCCCCGTGGAGCGGACAGTGCGCGCTCGACGCGGGCGGCACCGCCGACAACATGTTCGTGGGCGACCTCGATCTCGAGTTCATCCACCTCTCGTCGTGCTTCAGCGCCGACGACGACAATCTCGGCGGCATCCGGAACGCGATGACCGATCCGGTGGACGGCGGCCATGCCCATCAGTGGGACGGCTTCCACGGCATCATGTGGATCGGCGGCAGATTCGACGACGACTACGAAGACTTCGCCGACGATGCGCACGACGTGGCGATGGCGACGGCCTGGGTCACGAACCACTACCGAAACAACAGCGTCGACTGCGAGGACTACGACCCCTTCAACTGGTTCGGCACCTGCCAGGACCAGTGCCCGGTCGCGTACTCGATCAGCAGCTCGGAATCTTCTGCGCTCACGCGCCTGAACCACGAGCGATACAACAACGTCTACTCGGATCCGCCCGGCCACGGATGGTACGCGTACATGTACATGGAAGGCTGCAACTCCGTTGGGGAGACCACCTTCAACCCGTGATCCGTCGAAAGGAGGGAGCCATGTCCAGACACTCCGCAAAGCGTTGGGGAGCACTCGTCGCGCTGGCTGCCTTCGCCATGCCGCCGGCGGCCCGCGCCGGGGACGAGCCGCCTCCCGATCCGCGGCCGCCCTCGCGTTCGGAGCTCGTGCAGCAGATCGATGCCGCGCTGCCGGGGATGATCGCAAGCGCGAACTCCGAGCTCGTCGACAAGCTGATCCACGCGAAGATGGGCTCACCGCTCAGCCGGAGCTTCGACGCGGCCAAGGCGGTGAAGGCGATCTTCGGGCGCACGCCGCCGACCTTCGCGCCCGACTGCAAGCAGCTCTTCACGCCGACGGGGGACGTCGACACTGGCGCTTGCATGGCGACGCGAGGGCAGCGCGGGGGGCAGGGCGCCTTCACGCGTCTCGGCTTCAGCAAGCACCTCGGCCTCGGTACGATCAAGTACCTGAAGCGCTCCGCGGACGGCAGCGTGACGCCGGCGAGTCTCGCGCCCGTGAAGCTCACCGACTCGCAGGCGTACGCGCAGGCACTCGCCTTCCTCCAGGGAACCCTCGGGCTTCCCCCGGAAGAGGTTCCGCAGCCTCCCGCCGGCGCGAAGAACCCGCTTCCGGTGAGAAACCTCGTGCTGGCCTGGGCCGACAAGCCGGGCGCAGGAGGCTCCGTCGCCGTCCAGAAGGTCGTTCTCATCCAGCGCGGCTTCTTCGTCGACTTGAAGGGCTCCGGGGGAGGCCGCGATCTGCCGTGGGTCCAGGGGCCGGGCCAGGCGCGCGTGCTGCTCGACGACTCCGGCATCCAGCAGGCCGTGATCCGCGGCTGGCAGGAGCTGCGAGCGAACCCTGCCGTCGACCCGAAGAACGCCAAGACCCGCAGTGAACTCGTCGACGAGATCGCGAACGATCTTCTCGGCGAGAACGTCGTCCCGATCGCGAGCATGCGCTTCACGATCGCCTTGACGGGAGTTCCGGCCGGGAGCTTCGGCTTGCTGCTGCCGGCGGTACGCATGACGGCCTCTCCCGTGCCGGCGGACTTGAGCGAGGCGGGGCAGGCCGAGGCGGTCTCGACCGCCGGGTTCGTCCGTGAGTACGCGCTCGTCGAGCTTCCGGAGGGAACGCCGGAGTAGCCGCGTCGACCCGCTCGAGACCGGAAACGGGAGGACCGCCATGTCTTCACTACGCACGCTCACGCGAGGGCTCGGCTTCGCACTGGCACTCGTACCGATGCACGCAGGCCCGGCCGCCGCCGTGGTCACCCTTCCCGGCGGCGACACGCTGCTCGACGGAAGCTTCGACCAAGTCCACTACGGCGCGACCGGCCTCGCCTACGTCTCGCCGCTGCTCTACGTCGGAGATCTGGCATCGACGACGGATCCACACTCGCACGCGCTCGTCACGAATCTCGCCTACGGCTACGCCACGAACGGTCTCGGGACGCCCCGGCTGGCGATCACCTACTCGATCACGAACGAGGATCCGGCCGCGTTCACCGACCTGCGTTTCATCCTCGACGTCCAGGCGGACGGCTCGGAGAGCTTCGTCGATTCCGTGGAGGTGGTCTGGGGGGCTGCGGGAGCGGGCGATCCCGATCACTTCCAGGTCGTGGACTTCTCGGTCCCCGGTGGCGACCTGAAGCAAGCCGCGATCACGACCGACGCGCTCGATGATACGAACGCGTGCGCTGCCCCGTGCGATGTCGATTTCGGCCTCCAGTGGAGTCTCGCTTCGCTCGCCGCGGGGGAGAGCTGGATCATCACGGTCGGCCTTGCCGACGATGGATCGGCGCTCTCGGGCCGAATGCTCCGGGCACGCTCGGCCGATACGCTCGACACCGAGCTCACGCTTTCGGGTGTCGCGCAGGTCGTTCCCGAGCCCGGGAGCGCGGCGCTCTTGCTGGTCGGGCTCGGCATTCTGCGGGCGGCCGCCGCGACGCGAGCGCGCTCGCGCGCCCAGATCTCCGGCTGAGAGATCGCCGTCCGCACGCCAAGGCGCGCCGTCGCCATCCGCTCAAGAAGGCGGGCCGCCGGGCCGCAGGGAGAGTCGGGAGGAGCGCCATGCCGCGACGCCTCGGCACCCTCGCGACCCTCTTCGCACTCGGAAGCCTCGGGCTCTTCGCGCCGGCAGCCCGCGCGCAGGATGGGAGCGACGAGGCCGCCCTCGCCGAACTCCAGCAGCTCCTCGACTCGCCCGCCGCACGAGACGCCAACGCCGCGAGCGATCCCCGCGCCGCCGAGGCCGAGGGCATGCTCTCCGGCTTCCCGCCCTACGCGAGGCAGGAGATCGATGCGATCGTGATGCAGATCATGCGCGAGTCCGGCGAAGGGGCAGCCCGACACACGGATGCGTATGAATCCGGAGGCGCTGCGGCCGCCGGGGCGTCGTTCTCTCCCGCCGTCCGAGCGCGGATCTCCGCTCTCGAAAAGCGCCTCGCCGCGGACCCCGCATGGAACACTCCGGCGAACATGGCGCGCATGCGGTCGCTCTTTCCCGGCTTTCTCGGCGCGCCGGGAGACTGAAACGGGCCCGGACGGGAACGCCGGGCGGATTGCCGGCCGAAGTGCCGGAGCCGAGCCGCGAGCTCCATGCGGAGGTGCGATCCTCCGGGCATTCGCAGACCGTAGAGGCGGCGCCGCGGGCACCGGGCGACCGCGGCGCCGGGCGCCGATGCGGTGATGCAGGCGCGCCGTCCCGTGCTGGTCTACGGCGAATCCTTGGCCTTCGGAGAAGCGCTCGCCGCCGGCAGATCCAGCTCGACGGACGGGAGTTCTCGATCGTCACGGCCGAAGATCGACTTGCGTGGGTGGGAGATCAAGCGTGATCGACGCTACGCCGATGATCGCCGTGGGAGCCGCCATTTGCTGGGGGAGACGATGGTCGAGCGCGAGCGAACGGTACCGAGCGGCTGGGTCATGCTCCCCGTCGTGCTCGCGGGCTGGGTCGCCGGAGCGCTGCTGGTGACGCGCGCGGAGCCGGTTGCCGGAATCGGCTGCATCCTCGCGAGCATGCTTCTTGCCAAGGGGCTCTTCACGCTGCAGCCGAATGAGGCGCGCGTCCTCGTCCTCTTCGTGGGCGGTCGCCGCCACCTGGTGCAGACCGTCACTGCGTTCACCGTCGGCCACAGCATCACGCTCTCGATGGCGGCGCTCGGCTTCGTGCGATTCCCCTCTCGTCCCATCGAGGTGATGATCGCAGCGAGCGTCTTCTGGCTGGCCGTCGAGCTGGCCCGCGGCCGCGACGCGCGCTCCTCGTGGATGCGGCGGCGTCCCTGGCTCATGGCGGGAAGCTTTGGCCTCCTCCACGGCCTGGGCTTCGCCGGCGCGCTGGCGGAAGTGGGACTGCCCGAAGGCGAGATCCCGCTGGCCCTGCTCTCCTTCAACCTCGGCATCGAGGCGGGGCAGCTCGCCTTCGTGGCCGTCGTCGTCGCCGGCGCCCTCGCGATGCGTCGCGCCATGCCCTCGCTGCCCTCCTGGGCGCTCCGGGCTCCCGTCTACGCCATGGGCTCCCTCGCCGCCTTCCGGTGCCTGGAGCGGATCGCCGTCCTCGGGGGCTGAGCGCGCGGGATACTGGAGAGACCCGGCCCTCTCGGAGCGGGCAGCCTCCGCTTCGCACTGATGCTCGACGAAGAGGCCGCGCTCGAGCAGGTGGTGAAGACACCGCGCGCGCGATGGGTCTACTCGACGGCGCGCGGGCCCACGTGCAGTCCGTCTGCCGCGAGCTCTTCGAGCGCGTGCGTGCGGGCGCGTCGCCGGCCGTCTCCGATCTCGTGCGGCTGCGTCTCGCCTACGTGACGGCGACGGAGCAGCTGCTGCACGGCATCGAACTGATCCGCCGTGCCGCAGGCATGAACTCGCTCCAGACGGGCTCGCCGATCGAGCGCTGCTGGCGCGACTTGAATGCGGTCGGCCAGCACTTCGCGCTCGGCACGGCGCACGACGAGCGCATCGGAGAGATGGCGTCTGGCCCTTCCGGGCGCCGCTGCACCGCTGCGGGGCGTCCCGCGGCTCGATGCGTCGCGCCACGGGATCTCCTGACCTTTCGAGAAGGCGCCTCCGAACGAGCGCGAGCGCGTTCTCACCCCCTTCGAGAAGGGGCCGCCTGGGGGACGTCGTTCGCGACGGTGCGCCGGCGGTCGCGGCGCATGAGCCGAGATCGCGGCCGTCAGGCGCGCTTTCGAGGCGAGCGGCGCGACCGACCCGATTTCCTGCTGGCGACTGCCACGAGCAGCCTCAACGCTTCGTTCACCGACGAGGCGTCGGGGAATGCCTTTGCGACGTCTGGCTCCAGCAAGACGAGGTTCGTTCCGGACCGTGCGCTCTCGAGGTGCTTCGCCTTCACCCTGCCCGTCAGCTGCGAGAGGTCGTACTCGGGCCTGAGATCGTCAGCGCGCCTGGCGCGTGCCTTTTTCATGCTGTCGCTTCTCCCGGCGCGTCATCGGCCGAGCGGTGATGATCCGCACTCTCTCGGGTCGGTCACAATGACCGACCACCAGCGCCCTTCGCTGGCGCGAGACCCCGAATGTCAGGAATCGATGCTCCGACTCGGAATGGTCCGGGTCGTCGAACGTCTGTGCGAGAGGGTCGTCAAGGACCGTCGCCGCCTCCTCGAAGCTCACGCCATGCTTCACGAGGTCGGCTTCGGCCTTCGCAGGATCCCACTCGAAGATCACTCGAAGAAACTAGCAGAGGGCCTCGAGCGGGTGCGGCCGGCGGCCCCCATACGGCCCCTTCCAAGTCAGGCCAGCCAATTCTCGCGAGTGAGCCGCAGGCGCTCGAAGGCCCGGTCGGCGGTGACCAGGGTCAGACCATAGGACAGCGCGTGCACGCCGATCGCGAGGTCGAAGTCGCTCATCCGACGCCCCGCCTTCTCGAGCCGGGCCTTCCGCTCTCCGAAGCGCCGGCTGACTTCGTCGCTCCAGGGCAGTCGGATCAGCTCTCCAGCGATCGCGGACCACTGCGCCTCGAGCGATCTGCGGCGCCGGGAGGCCGGCAGGTAGCGCAGGCCGAACTCGATCTCGGCTGCCGTCACCTGGGAGATGGCAACGTCCTCGCGCGGCGTCCCCGCCACCCGTGTTGCCACACTCGGCTCGCCCCGCATCAGGGCGGAGACCGTGTTGGTGTCGAGCAGGTACCTCAAAGCTCCGGCGCTTCGTTCCGCGAGCGGTGCTCGCAGATGGCCTCCATCATCTCGTCCACGGCCTCCTCCAACTCGGGACGCGGTGTCCCGATCGCCTTCAGGAAGCCCGGCGACCACGCCGAGCGATCCTCGAGCGCCTGCTCGACTGCCTGGATGATGAGCTGGCTGCGGGTGACGCCGAGGGCAGCGGCGCGCTCGTCCAGGGCCTCGACGAGATCGTCCGGGAGGCGGATGCTGGTGGTGCTCCGGGGCATGGACAGGAGCGTAATACGTTCGTATTGCGATCGCCAGCCCTCCCCGCAGTGCATGTGCGAAGCGGATAGTGGAGTTGCCTGAGTTTCGTGGACACCTTCACACTTGGGAGCGAAGGAGTCCAGAATGCCGAAGAGTCATCCCCCGTACCCCCCGGAGCTACGCCGCAGGCTGGTCGATTTGGTCCGTGCCGGACGGAGCCCGGTCGA